>CAZDLU010000006.1:0-69365 GCA_964506725.1 uncultured Rhizobium sp. | reverse complement strand
TATAAATTGCTTTTGGGAGTTCTAAGAAAAACTCCGCTTAAGTTGTCTTGAACCTGAAAAATTTATCAATCATGATCCGAAGAATGCTGTTGCAATCATCGGGATTGAGGGAGTTGCAGAGATGAATGTACATATTGCAAAATGCAAAGAAAATTTAGAGGCAATAAAAAAAGGAGTAATTCCGGTTTCGCACCAAAAACTAGAGGCGGCAGCAAGTCGATTTATGAGTCAGTAAAATACCAAGCAATCGCAAATTAGACATTGTTGCTGCGGCAGTAGTTAATCTTCAATAAATTCTTGCAAAATTAGAAAAAATTCATGATGTTATTTTTGATCCCGTACGTCTTATAGACATAAGGGGCGTGGCCGATGCCACGTTTCCTTAGGGATAAAGTTTTTTTATTATCGATCAAATCTAAAATCATGTTTTCAATTCAAGAAGCCTTAGCCGAAGCGGCAGAGAAATATTCTAGTGATTATTCAATACCTTTAATCAAGGCGGCACTTTATGGCGATGTGGCGGACTTAATTGCGGTTGAAAGTGAAAAGGAAGCTGAGCGGGAAAAATTCAGAAAAATTCTTGGCGATGATTATGAAGAAGATCCAAAGGAAACAGAGCGTGCGGAAGTTATAAAATTATTATCAGATGATAAGTGGGCCTTGACTAGAATGTTGCAAGCGGAAATTAACGCTGTGGGATTAAATGAAGAATTAAAAGAAAATATTAAATTTTTACCTAGTTGCTTTTTAGATGATTTTACCGGCGAGCAAAAAGCAGCTTATGCTTTTGTGTTATTTGCAGATAATTTGATATTACCGACGCAAGAAATTATTTCTTCATTGCCGAATACCGATAAAGTTATAATGCTAAATAAGCCGCATGCAGCAGAGGGAAGTAATCTTAAAAAAGCAATTACAAAAATAGAAGAAGCTGTTGCGGCAAAAACTGTAAAAGTTGCTGTGCCTAGTGTAACCAAAAAGTCAAGACGGCCGGTGCGCGAAATACAAGAAGAGCTTGCTGCTATTATAAATGAAGATGATGAAGATAGTTTTATCAGCTTTTTTGCGGGATTATTTAAAAAACGAAAATTGTCTGCAAGTTTATCGCAAAATGGAATAAGTCCGGTGTTAAAAAAAGCATTGGATGATTTGGTTGAAAAAGTGATTAAGGCCGAAGATTTTGGGGTTTCAACATTTTTTGGCGGGATAATAAATGCCGAAATAAAAGAGCTTAATGAATTTATTTACTCTATTAGTGATTCTAAAATGACTGTAATTGAGAAAAAGTGCAGAGAGAAAGGCGGAAATCATGATGAATTATATTCGGAAAATTTTAGATATATAGCGGACAAGGCAAAAAAGATTTTACATGAAAAAAGAGTTGCGCAAGCCGCCGAAGCAGCGAAGCGGCCACTTGCGCTTGATGAAGATTCTGCATCCTCTGAAGATGATAGAGGCGGAAAGGTTAGAATAACTGATCAAGCGGTTATTCTAAAAAAACCTGCTGAGGCGGTGGCAGTAAATCCGCCAGTTGCGAGTGAAAGTCGCATTGCTTTTTTTTCCGGAAAAACTGCTGCTGAAGAAATGATGGGAAGGCGCGTATTAAAAATGCCGCAAGCAACACCGACAATTGCAGCTTCGGCTCCGGCTCCGGCTAAACCAAGTGCAACCGCAGTTTCGCATCATTCTTTTCTTGGAACTGATTTATTTGGGCCGCAAAAGCCTAATGTCGTCGCGGTTGCAGCATCATCAGGCATGGCAACTACTCTATTTGGATTACCAATGCCAAAACAAGTTTTGCGAATGCCGCAAGGTCCGGAAATAAAACTTGTGGCGCAAAAGCCGACAGATTCTGACTTGACAGATGTAAGCAAGGATGATAAAAAACCCGGCACGCTTGAAAGCGAACAATCCGCAATTAGACCAACAAGTACGCCAGTGCAAATAGCAGGGGCAAGAGGTGGAAATAGTTTATAGATTTATCAAATAATGTTTGATGCTTTTGATTTAAAAGACAAGGATGGTGTAATCAAGCATGTTGAAGTTTTAAGCGCTTACGCTGTTGGTGCCGTTGATCTCGTAATAGCACCGGAACTTGATAAATTAATAGAAGATATAAACCAATTTCATATTAAATATAAAAAAGAATTTGCTGCTAAATCTGCCGCTATTGAAAAATATAAAAAGGACTTTCCTGCCGAAGCTGCCACTATTGCAGATTTTCCCATAATAGATCTTGGTCCAACTTGCGAAAAATCCAAAAAAGTTTTAAAGGAAATCTCCAATTTAACTGATACTTATTCAACTGCTACCGCAGGATTTCCAAAGGCAAGTTATGATAAAATATTTTTTCCTTCGGAAGGTGGTTTGAGTACTGAAGATTACATAAAAAGCGTAGCGGAAATTTCTGAAACTCCGCTTTTTGAAGAGGAATATAAAAAGTTAGCAAGTGACTATTTGGTCTTGATAACAAGAATTCATAAATTGATATGCAATCAAGAGACTCTTGATGATTCCGAGTCTTTATTTCATACGATAAGAACCAGAATTGCAGAAGGAAGGCCCCCGGCAATTGTTAGAAGTGAGACTGGTGAAGTATCGGCGGTTGTTGATGAAGTATTGATAAAAAATTTGACTGCGGCTTTGGTAGGTAAATATTCTGTAAGTGAAATAAAAACCTTATGTTGCGTTGGTTTAGCGGGTTTAGAAAAGCAAGAAGCCGAGTTATTATTAATAGAAAGGGAAGAATATATAGCAAAATTAGAAGCGCAAATAGTTGCAATGCAAGCACAACAAGCTTCGGCTGCAGCTGATTCCAGTGAAGTTACGGCTCTTGTCGGAACGGTTGCAGTTCATATGCCACCTCATCCTCACGCCTCGGAAGCTACTGCAACTCAAGGCGTCACAAAAAAAGCCAGAGTTGCGCTTCCTGAATAATTAACAAATCATACCAAGTCTTCTACTCGAATTTTTTTATCATAAATCGCTCTTCCGACAATCGCGCCGATCACGCCGTATTTTTCCAACTCGGCAATTTTTTTCACATCGTCCAAACAAGAAACACCGCCCGAGGCAATCACCGGAATTTTTAAATTTTGTGCCAAATTCTTTGTACCATCCAAATCCGCGCCGCTCAAGGTTCCGTCGCGTGAAATATCAGTATAAATTATTGCAGAAACTCCACAATTTTCAAATTTTTTAGCTAGTTCTAAAACCGCAATTTCCGAAGTTTCCACCCAGCCTTCGGTTGCTACAAAACCATTTTTGGCATCAATTCCAACCACAATTTTACCGGGAAATTTTTTACAAGCTTCAATTACAAGTTCCGGATTTTTTGCCGCCACCGTGCCAAGAATTACGCGGCTTACACCTAAATCCAACCATTTTTCAATATCAGCAATCGTACGAATTCCGCCACCAAGTTGTGTCGGAATTCTTATATTTCTAACAATATCGCGAACCGCATCTTCATTAACTCCGTGACCTTTAATTGCGCCATCCAAATCTACAATATGCAAAAATTTAAACCCAGCTTTTTCAAATTCCACAGCCTGACTTTTTGGATTATCATTAAACACAGTCACCTGATTCATATCGCCTTTAAACAAGCGAACGCACTTGCCGTCTTTTAAATCAATGGCCGGGAAAATTATCATGTTATTGACTTTTATTAAGAGTTACTAATAATTACTAAAAATATTAACTTTCATTAAATTTATGACAGCTAACGTAAATATTTCCGCACAAATTCCGGCATCTCTAGCTAAAAAATTAGAAAAAGTTTCGGCCTTCGAGGAAAGAAGCAAGAGCTTCTATATTAAAAAAGCTTTGGAAAATTATCTACAAGAAAAATTAGAAGATATTCAAGATTTGATTGAGGCGAAAAAAAGAATAAGAGAGCACAAAAAATCAGGGGAGCCTTATATTAGTTGGGAAGAAATCCAAGAAAAAATGAAGCAAGAAGAAACGAAATAATAAAATTTTAATCAGAAATAAACCCAAATATGTGGAAAATAGTTTTTAATAAAGACTCTAATAAAGAGCTTTTTAAACTTTCTTGCGAAGTTAGAAAAAGAATTCAAAAATCTGTTAACGAAAAACTTGCCAAAAATCCAAATCATTTTCTAATCCCACTGGTTGGAAAGTTCTCCGGCCTTTATAAATTCAGGATTGGTGACTATCGTTTGATTTGTGAAAAACACAATCACAAATTAATTGTAGTTGTGGTAAAAATCGGTAATCGAAAAGAGGTTTATAAATGATAAGAATACTTCTTAAACTCTGGCCAGCACTTACTCCCATCATCATCTATCTGCTTTGGGTTTTCCTAATCGAAAATATTTTAATCAAAAAAATCCTCAAAAAAAACAAAGACCTAAATTACAAAGTAGTAGGCGAGGGCGCAACAGTGGAGCCGGTTTCTTCGTATTTTTCCTTGCGAAATCGTAAATTTGTAATCGCTATTTATTTAAGTTTAATCTTAGCGATTTTAAGCTTGCTTTATTTAGGGTTAGGAAATATTAGTTTTTAACTAAAAAATTTTAATAAATTTTAAAAAGAATTGAGTATGCTACCAATATCGAAAGTTGCTACTGGAAGACCGCAAGCTAAAGGTGATACTGACAATGATGAAGAGTCAGTTGATAGAATACTTGAAATAATAACTAGCTTGGGTTTTGATGGTTATTTATATAGCAGAAATTCCAGATCCGCAGAAGAATTTTTTGTTATTGTTAAAGGTGAAAAAGGAATAAAAATTCCCTCTTATAATATCCAGTTTATAAATGCGATTGATAAGCAAATTAAGAATTTTGAAGAAAATGAAGAATTTAACCAAATAAAATCAGATATTTCTGCCAATTTGCTTAAAATTAATGGGCCTTGTTCATCGTATAAAAAATCTAAAGTAAAAGATGTTAAGAAGTTTATCAGAAAGTTTACCCGAGGTGAGATAACGGTTAAGGTGGGTGTTACTGATATGCGTAGCATCATTGATAAAACTGAGATAGAAAGATTAATAAATTTAATTAATACAAGTGGAATAGGAAAATTTAATTTTAAAGATGGTAGCATTTTTAAAAATGGTGGAGTTCATGGTGGTGCCGGCGGAACTATGGAAGATTCTACGGAAGAAGGACATGGCGATGCCCTTCCAATAGATGATGGTTTACTATTTTTAATTAATACAAGTGGCGGTAGAATTTTTAAAAATGGTGGAATTCATGGTGGCGCTATTAAAGATTCTTCCGAGGAAGAACATGATGATACCGCTTCCGCAGCGGCAAGCATTAGCGCTGTTCCAAGTGCTGCTGTAGCTGCTGGTGCAGGAAAGGCTGTTAAAAAAAGAGCGCGAGTTGAAGCAACTCCAGATCATTCATAAAGCTTGCCTTTTACTTTTGTCTCAGTAAAATGCCCCGACCGATTTTTTAAATCCAAATCCTTACAAATGGTTTGTTTTGGTCGCGTGAAAACGTGAAAGGGCCATTTGCTTATTTAACCAAAATTAATTTTAAACATGTCTAACGAACTTCCTAAATTCACTATTCGCCAGCTTCTTGAAGCAGGCGCTCACTTCGGTCATAAAACAATGCGCCGTAACCCGAAAATGTCTAAATATATTCATACAAGCCGCAATGGTGTAAGCATTATCGATCTTAATAAGACCGCGAATTTGCTGCAAAATGCTATGAAAACTGTGCGCGATATTGCCAAAAATAACGGCCGTATTTTATTTGTTGCAACTAAGAAACAAGCGATTCAGCCGGTTGCTGAAGCCGCAAAAAGATGTGGCCAATATTATGTTAATTTCAGATGGCTCGGCGGAATGCTTACCAACTGGAAAACAGTTTCGCAATCAATCAAAACTTTGAAAAAAATCGAAGAACAACTTGCCGATTCTGAAGTTGGTTTTAACAAAAAAGAAAAATTGGTTTTGGAAAGACAAAGACTTAAACTTGAACAGGCCTTGGGTGGCATCAAAAACATGGGTGGCTATCCTGATTTGGTTTTTGTAATTGATACGAATAAAGAGTCTTTGGCAATTGCTGAAGCCAAGAAACTCAACGTTCCAATCATGGCAATCGTTGATACAAATTGTAATCCTGATGGTATCGCATTCCCAATTCCGGGTAATGATGATTCAGCAAAATCTATTAAACTTTTCTGTCGTTTGCTTTCTGATGCGGCAATCGCCGGAATCAAGGAAAACATGGCTTTGTCAGGTGTTGATATGAGCAAATTCGGTGGTGAAGAAGAATTGAATATTGAAGAATATAAAAATTCAATTGCCGACAAAAAAGGCAGAGAGAAACCTCATCATAAGGATAAAAAAGAATTTAAAGGTAAAAAAGAAGTTGTGAAAGTTGAGGCGAAAGAAGAGCCGAAAGCAGGTAAAAAGCCGGCTGGGAAGAAAACGGCAGGAAAAAAACCGGCGGCGAAGAAGTAATTTATAACTAGTGCTCGGGTGCTTAAGTGCTCGGGTGCTCGGGTGCTCGGGCCTTAAGTTTATAGTAATAAAGATTATAAACTTAGAGCCCGAGCACCTGAGCTCTAGCGAAGCGAGAGCACCAGAGCACCAGAGCACTTAAACAAAACAAGTATTAAAAAAATAACTATGGCAGATCTATCATTAATCAAAAAACTTCGCGAATCAACAGGATGCGGTATCGCGGATTGTAATAAAGCACTTGCCGAATGTGGCGACGACTTTGAAAAAGCAGTTGACTGGTTACGTAAAAAAGGCCTTTCTTCAGCTGGTAAAAAAAGCGGACGTGTTACTTCGGAAGGCGTTGTTGCTGTTGCTCTTGAAGGTGACAAAGCGGCAATCGTTGAAGTGAATTCTGAAACTGATTTCGTAGCGCGCAACGACAAATTCCAAGACTTGGTAGCAAAAATTGTAAAACAAGCTTTGGCATTTGGTGGAAGCGATATTGAAAAATTCAAAGCGACAAATTTTGCCGGAACTTCACATTCAATTGATGAAGAAATCAAAAATCAAATTGGTGTGATTGGTGAAAATATTAACGTTAGAAGAGTTGATACTCTAAGTGGCGTGGTCGTAAGTTATATTCACAATGCCGTTGCGGCAAATATGGGTAAAATCGCCGTGTTGGTGGCTTTTGATTCAAAAGCTGACAAAGCTAAAGTTGAAGATTTGGGTAAGCAAATTGCGATGCATATTGCTGCGGCAAAGCCTGATGCTCTTTCAATTGATGCGGTTGATCCGACAAAATTGTCACGTGAAACTGAGATTTTGAAAGACCAAGCACGCGCTTCCGGCAAACCGGAAAGCATTATCGACAAAATGATCGAAGGTCGTATCAGAAAATATTACGAAGAAGTCGTGCTTTTGGAACAACCATTTGTAATGGATGACAAAGTTAAAATTAAAGATTTAGTTTCTAAATTTGCCAAAGAAAATGGTGAAACAAAAATTTCCGGTTTCAAGCTTTTCATTTTAGGCGAAGGAATCGAGAAAAAAGAAAATGATTTTGCTGCGGAAGTTGCGGCGATGACGAAGTAAAGAAGTGCTCGTGTGCTCAGGTGTTCAGGTGCTCGGGCCCCATGTTGAAACTTATTACTATCAACACAGGGCCCGAGCACCCGAGCACTTAAGCACCAGCGCTTTAGCGCGCGAGCACCATTCCATATAAACATGTCTCTAAAATTCAAAAGAATCCTCTTTAAAGTATCCGGTGAAGCCATGATGGGAGACAGGCCGTTCGGTCATGATCCTTTGGCTGTTAAAAAAATCTGTAATCAAATTATTTCAGCATATAAATTAGGTTGCGAAATTTGCGTTGTTGTTGGCGGCGGCAATATTTTTCGCGGTGTATCACAAGCTGCTGAAGGTATGGAGCGTGTGGCTGCTGATTATATGGGAATGCTGGCAACTTGTATTAACGGTTTAGCATTGCAAAGCGCTTTGGAAAAAGAAAATATTCCAACTCGAATGCTTTCGGCAATTCCGATGAATACTGTTTGCGAACCTTATGTAAAGCGCCGTGCCGCGCGCCATATGGAAAAAGGTCGTATCGTAATTTTTACTGCAGGAACAGGAAATCCGTTTTTTACAACTGATACGGCGGCGGTCTTACGCGCTGTTGAGATGTCATGCGATGCTATTTTAAAAGGCACGCAAGTTGATGGCGTTTATTCGGCCGATCCAAAACTTGATAAGAACGCTACGCGTTACGAAAAGGTGAAATATATTGATGTTTTAAAAGAAGACTTGAAAGTTATGGATCAAACTGCCATAACTTTGGCAAAAGACAATAAACTTCCAATTGTAGTTTTTTCAATAAAAGGCGAAGAAGCCTTGAGCGAAGTGGTTCAGGGGCGAGGGAAGTTTACTGTTATCAGTTAATTTTAATTGGTGCTCAGGTGCTTAAGTGCTCGGGTGCTCAGGCAAAAAAAGCCTGAAGCACTAGCGAAGCGCGAGCACTCGAGCACCCGAGCACTTTTAATCTTATGTTAAACGAACTAGCCGATAAGGCCCGCAAAAAAATGGACGATACCATGAATTCTCTAAAAAGAGACATGGATTCAATTTCAACCGGACGCGCCAGTCCAAGCTTGCTTGATCACGTTCGCGCCGAAGTTTATGGCGCGCCGATGCCGCTTAATCAAGTGTCTTCAGTTTCGGTTTCTGATGCTTCCACTCTAACAATTCAAGTTTGGGATCGTGAAAATATTAAGGCGGTGGAAAAAGGAATCATTAATGCTAACTTAGGTTTCAACCCAATGGTTGACGGCATGACAATTCGTATTTCAATTCCAAAATTAAGCGAAGAGCGCCGCCGTGACTTGGCAAAAATGGCGAAAAAATATGGCGAAGATAAAAAAATTATTTTACGCAATATTCGCCGTGATGTTCTTGATGATTTTAAGAAAAGAGAAAAAGAATTCGGTAAAGATCAAATCCATTCTTTTACTGACATCGTGCAAAAAATCACTGATGAATTTGTGAAGAAAGTTGATGATGTGGTGGCTGTGAAGGAAAAAGATTTAATGAAAGTTTAGTAATTTTTGAAATAAATTATGACAAAAGCAGCTTCTGGCTCTTCAGCCGCTATTAATGGTTCTGAAAAATCAAGTTTAGGGGAAAAAGCTTTAATTGGTTTGTTAAAGCTATTTGCTAAACCATTATTAAAGGCAATTCAAACTATTATTGCAGAACAAGGTAAATCGGATAGAGCGCCTGCTAGAGATAGTGATTTGGCCAGTTCTTTTATGGAGGCTTTTAAATCTGCTTTGTCGGAAGAAAAAGATTCTTCTGAAAAAGGAAGTGAATCTGCGGATATTGATCGCGCAGTTGCAGTGTCGGCCTCCGGAGAAACTCCTGATGTAGAAGAAGAGCCTGCGATTGAAAGTACCGGAGAAAGTCCTGCCTTAGATGAACAACAAAAACAATTAGCTGAAGTATTAAATCTATTTGTTGAACTTTTAAAGCAAGTAGTTGGTCAAGAAAAAGGAGTAGAAAAAACAGCGGAAAAGGGAGCCATGAAAAGTAACGCTCCGATACAACAAACTGAGACAGCAACTGAGGTAACTAAGCAAGTTGATTCTACTGCGAAATTTACTCCTGCAACTCCTGCCGTTTCAACTACGGCGTCGGCAGATACAGAAAAGAAAGCTGAAGCGCAAAGGCGGTTCGGGGTTGTAAATGCTAGTAGGATGAAAGATATTATTCAGACAGTCCGTAATGGCCAAGTAGGATCAATGGAAACTTTAGCGGCAGCATTGAGAGGTGAGGAGCAAAAAAGTGGCAAAGTATTTTCTGCAGCTTCAAAACCGGCTTATCAATTTGGAGATGCAGCTGAAGCATATGATCCTTACGCCGTTAAAGAAGGAAGTGGACCAACTGAAGCGCAAATAAAAGAACAACAAGAGGTTGACAAGCGTAGAGCTATGGAGGCGCGTCAAAAAAGAGCGGATAGTTTTGATAAGCTTTTAGGTAAATATGAAAGCTCGCCGACTCCGGAATTAGCAGGAGAATTGCGTGCAGCGACTGAAGCTAAAATGGAGATAGAGCATGATAAAGCTAAGGCGGCTGAGGTTGCAGCAGAGAAAGCAGCCGCCGATAAAAAAGCTGCACAGGTTACAGTTGCTGCTACCGGTGAAACAGTAGAAACGGTGGATATAGAAGAGCGAGAAGCTGGTACCGGCGGATCAAAAGGTGAAAAACCACGAACTTTTAGTGAATATAAAGATCATTTTAGAGAAGCCGGTAGTAGTCAGGAAATGACTACAGGTAAAGCAGGAGGTTATGAAGTTCCGGTAGAAGTTGAACAAGCGGCCAGCAAAGCTTCTCAGGATGCATCTAAAACAGAAGCTGTGGCTAAAGAGGCTGCTAAAAGCGGTATGTTTAAAAAGCTTATGTCAAGTATTGGTGGTATTTCTACTTCCGGATCTGATAAGAAAAAGCCTCCGCATCAGGCATCAACAGATGCGCTTCAACAAAATAATGACGATATTTCGCGCGTATAATGATTTTCCTAAAAAAAAAATCAAATCCAATAGAAAACCTCATTATTCCAAAACATATCGCCATCATTATGGATGGTAACGCGCGCTGGGCTAAGGCGCGCGCTTTGCCGCTTTCAGTTGGTCATAAAACCGGTGCCGAAAATGTTAAAAAAGTTGCGCAAAATTGCATTGATCTTGGTGTAAAATATTTAACTGTTTATGCTTTTTCTTCCGAAAATTGGAATCGTCCACCCAGTGAAGTTGATTATTTGATGAAGTTGCTTGATGAATATTTGGATAAGGAAATTACTCCCCTAAAAGAAAAAGGTGTAAAAATAATAATTTCGGGAAACCTTGAGCGCCTAAATTTGAAGACCAAGCAAAAAATTTCCGATGTCGAAGATTCTACTAAAAATAATAATAATTTAACTTTAAACGTAGCTTTTAGTTATGGTTCAAGACAAGAGATCGTCGATGCTGCTAAAAAAATTGCGCTTGCGGTTAGTAATTCCGCTATTAATGTTGACAAAATTGATGAAGATTTTTTTGCTAAAAATCTTTATCATCCGCAAATTCCTGATCCGGATTTACTGATTAGAACGGCTGGTGATTTTCGTTTGAGCAATTTTTTATTGTGGCAAGCAGCCTACGCCGAGTTATATTTTACCAAAACTTACTGGCCCGATTTTGGTAAAAAAGATTTAATTGCGGCCATTAATGATTTCAATAAAAGAGAGAGAAGATATGGCAAAAGATAAATTAAAAATCGTAAAAAATTTGTTTGATAAAGCGTTGGTTTTTGTTAAAAATTTTCCGAAAAATCTGCCGCGCTATATTGAGGAATTTAAAAGTTACGACAATTTGAAACAGCGAATCATTAGCTCTATTGTGCTGATAATCTTTGCGGTTTATGCGATTTTTTATTCGAAAAATCTTTTTATCTTTTTTGCTCTGGCAATAACAATCATCATGGTTGAGGAATGGTTGTCGATGATGAAGAATATGCCTGACCAAAATAAATGGCGCTTGATTGGATTTTTTTATATTTTGATTCCGATTTATTCCGTGATCCAAATTCGTATGTATGATTCGGACATTTTATTTTGGATGTTTTCGGTAATTTGGGCGACAGATATTTTTGCATATTTTGCCGGAAAAAATTTGGGCGGTGCAAAATTAGCGCCGCATATCAGCCCAAATAAAACTTGGGCCGGTTTATTTGGCGGTGTGTTTGCCAGCGTAATTATTGGTTTCTTAAGCTCTTTCATGTTTAAAGGCGGAATCGTGTTTTTTGTTTTCATCAGTGCCTTCCTTTCAGTTGTTGAGCAAGCCAGTGATTTACTTGAATCGAAATTCAAAAGAATTTTCGGCGTAAAAGATTCCGGCAATTTAATTCCTGGACATGGTGGAGTGCTTGATAGGCTTGATGGCATGATGTTAGTTGCGCCCGTTGTTTTAATTTTGATTAATTTATTTTCTAGTAAGTTTGGGGGATAAGTGATTAGGTGCTTTCGCGCTTCGCGCTAGTGCTTAAGTGCTTAAGTGCTTAAGCAGACCGAGAACTACTTTAAGCACCTAAGCACCAGCGCGCGTAAAGCGTGCGAAAGCACTTAAGCACTTTTAATATGAACGACTTTTTTGCAATCGCCGGAAAAAAATTCACTTCCCGACTTCTCGTTGGAACCGGCAAATACAAGGATTTTAAAGAAACTGCCGCCGCGATTGACGCTTCGGGTGCTGAAATCGTTACCGTTGCCGTGCGCCGCGTCAATATTGAAAAGAAAGGCGAGCCGATGTTGCAGGATTTTTTGGATCCGAAAAAATATACTTACCTGCCAAATACAGCTGGATGTTTTACCGCTGAAGATGCAATACGCACTCTACGCCTTGCTCGCGCCGCTGGAGGTTGGAATTTGGTGAAGCTTGAAGTTTTAGCTGATGAAAAAACACTTTATCCCAAAGTTACCGAAACAATTCGCGCCGCAGAAATTCTGATTAAAGACGGATTTGAAGTGATGGTTTATACTTCTGATGATCCGATTGTGGCGAAGGAATTAGAAGATATCGGATGCTGTGCAATCATGCCACTAGCGGCGCCGATTGGCTCGGGTCTTGGAATTCAAAATCGCTTAAATATAGAATTTATTATCGAACAAGCCAAAGTTCCGGTGTTAGTTGATGCCGGGGTGGGAACCGCAAGCGATGCGGCGATTGCGATGGAACTTGGCTGCGACGGAGTTTTAATGAACACGGCAATTGCTAAAGCTAAAAATCCAATCCTTATGGCGCATGCTATGAAACTTGCCATAGAAGCCGGTCGCGCCGCTTATTTGGCTGGACGAATGGAGAAAAAAAAATTTGCTTCTGCTTCTAGTCCGCTAGTAGGAAAAATTTCTTAGAAACTGTCATGGGTTTTAAAGTAGGCTCTAGTAATTAACTCTTAGACACTGTCAGCTAATTATTTTTTATAAAAAATGGTAAAATTTAATCCGACTTTTCGTTCAGGTCATCGATTCCAAAGGGTAAAAGGTGCGGGATTTTCTAAAAAAGTTGATCGCGATAGAGCAGAGGCCGCGGCTTCTTCAATTCCATATTTAGAAAAATTAATTTTAAGTCCAACTGTTACATTGGCTACATTTTTAAGTGAAATTGTCTTAGCCATAAATGCCGATCTAAACTATTCTGAAACCGTAAATGCCGATCTAAATTATGCTGATTTAATTTGCGAGAAAGTCGGGCATTTTTCTCCGGAGGTGCAGTTGAAATTCGATCAAATGTTGGCAGAATCCGCGCCGGACTTTACTCCCAAAAAAACCAGATTTGAAATTGTCGCAGAAAGTCTTATCGGCCTTGGCGTGCAAAGAGGAATTCCTTTAGTGCCTACTTTTTTGGGCGCTGCAATAGAGAGTCCTGCTTTTTATAATGCCGGCGACTCTGCTGCTACAGGTCAAGTACAAGCTTCTTGGGCCGGAACTCTGGAAAGTGCAACTAATGTAGTTTGCGGCGCTACCGCAGGAGCGCTTTTTGGTGGGCCGGCAGGTGCTGCAGTCGGGGGTTTGTTAGCCCTATCCATTCCGGCCGCCGCTGGCTATGATCCTTTAAAAACCGCTGAGATAATAAGCAAAGAAACAGCTTCTTTAGGAGATCCGGTATTTAAAGGTACTGCCATACATATCATGGTGGCAAATGGTTGGTTTGATGCTGCCGATGTTATAAATACCGGGTTTCCCGATCTTAAATATAAACTTGATATAAATGGTAGAGGGCCGTTGTTTCTAGCGCTTATAGTTAATGCTCCGTTGGCAACCATAAGGAATTTATTAGATAGCGAATCGGCTAAAGTTATTGATAAGTTTGGCTATAGCACTCTTGGAATTGCGGCAATGGTGGCAGAGCCGGAAATATTTGAAGAAATGCTACTTAAAATGCCGGAAGAAGAGAGAATAAGACAATTGAGCATCGTTGATAAAAGCGGTAAATCATTCTCTGAAAAATATTTTGGAGTATCGCAAGACGAGTTGGAAAAATTTTGCTTGGAGTTTTCTACTAATACTAAGAGAGCCTCAGGTACGGTTTATAATAATATGGTGGATCGAATGCGGTGGACACACACTGTGGATCAGATGAATCCTTTTATAAAGCGTTTGGGTCTGAAACTGGATCTGATAGGAGTTAAAATGGGTGGTGACCCCTATACTGCAGTTTTGGCAACAAAAGATAATTTTGACAAATTATATGAAATTGCAAGTAGTAAGGACCCAAAGTTTGTCAAGGCAAGAAAATTACTGTTTGCTTTTAAAAATAAGCAAGATGAAGAAAACTATTGGAAGGATGTCATGAATGATTTAAGAGAGATCAAAAAAGCCGGTGGTTTATCAGCAGAGAGCGTGAATGATGATTTTGCCAAAAGAAGAGCTGCAAATAAGAAAATTTTTGAGCGTTATGTTCCCGCTATGACAGTTTCGGAAGTAGAGGGAGAAAAGGCAAAGGAAGATGCTTCGAGATCATCTGAATTATAGTTATTTTAGGCGGAAGGATGCAGCAGAAAAATTTTGCTGCGGTGTTCTTATCTGCTGGTTAGAAAAATTATTAATTAAAGTCGGAGACATGCCTAAATATAAAGGTTTTGGAGATTTATCCTGAAAATTTCCAGCGCACTCGTAAAGCCACGCTAAACCCTCCTCGAAGCTGTTTATACAGCTTCGATCCTTCCTCTAGGGAGGATTATTAGATAGAGAAACCAATTAATGTATTAATAATCAGTTATATTTATGAAACATAATTTTCACCCCTCAATCATCCGCGCTTACGATATTCGCGGCATCTACAACCAAACGCTTTTCGACAAGGACGCTTATTTCGTTGGTCGCGCTTTTGGGAATTTTTTGCAGAAGAATAATAAGAAAAAAATTTCTGTGGCCTGCGATGCGCGCGTGAGTTCGCCTGCGTTGAAACAGCAATTGATTAAGGCTTTGCTTGAATCCGGACTTGAAGTAACTGATGTCGGAGTAGGGCCAACACCAATGCTTTATTTTTCTATTTATCATTTGGAACAAGATGCCGGAATTATGGTGACTGGTTCGCATAATCCGAAAGATCATAACGGTTTTAAAATAATGTTGAAAGATCGACCGTTTTTTGGTGATGATATTATTAATTTGGCGAAGATGGCGGCGAAGGGCCATTTTGTTGAAGGAGAGAGCAGTTTTTTTGAGCGTGATATTTCTGAAGATTATGTTGAGAGAATTTTAAATGATTCGGTAATTGCCGGAAGCGAAAGTCCTTTGCTTGATGATTTGGATGAAATTGAGCCGAAGAAAAAAATTAAAATTGCTTGGGATGCGGGAAATGGAGCGGCTGGAGAAATTATGAAAAAAATCTCTGACCGAATTTTAGCGGATAATATTTTGCTTTATGAAGAACTTGACGGAAGTTTTCCAAATCACCATCCCGATCCTACAGTACCAAAGAATCTTGAAGATTTGCGCCAAAAAGTTTTGACAGAAAAATGTGATTTAGGAATTGCTTTTGATGGCGATGGCGATCGCATTGGCGTGGTTGATAATGAAGGTGAAATTTTGTGGGGCGATCAATTGATGGTGTTTTATGCGCGCGAAATTTTGGCCGAAAAAAAAGGTGCAACAATTATTGCCGATGTTAAAGCGAGTAAGGTTTTGTTTGATGAAATTACCACAGCGGGAGGCAATGCTTTAATGTGGAAAACCGGACATTCCTTTATTAAATCTAAAATGAAAGAGACCAAGGCGGCGTTAGCCGGAGAGATGTCAGGCCACATATTTTTTGCCGATAAATATTATGGTTTTGACGATGCGCTTTATGCGGCGATTCGCATAATTAATATTGTAGAAAATTCCTCAAAAACTTTGGCAGATTTGAGAAAAGAATTGCCGCAAACTTTTTCTACTGCAGAAATTCGTGTTGATTGCGTTGATGAAAAAAAGTTTTCAATTATAGAAAATTTAAAAGAAAATTTGCGCCAAAGTGGTTTGGAATTTAATGATATTGACGGAATCAGAGTTACTACGGAGACAGGCTGGTGGCTGCTTCGCGCTTCTAACACACAACCGGTTTTAGTGGCAAGATGTGAGGCGAATTCGAAAGAAAATTTGGAAAAATTGAAAGAGAACTTACGTAAGCATTTGGAGTTTTGTAAGGTAGAAATTCCAGTTGAGTTGAATTAATATATGAAAATAATCGGCCTCACCGGGGGCGTTGCTTCCGGAAAAAATTTTATCGCAGAAATTTTTGCAAAACACGGCGCATCGATTTTTGATGCTGACAAAGAAAATCATAATCTTCTTGAATTAGACAAATCAACGCTCGAAGAGGTTAGAAAAATTTTTCCTGAAGCAATAATAGAAAATAAAATTGATCGAAAAATTTTAGGAAAAATTGTTTTTGCTGATTCTAAAAAACTAAAAACTTTAGAAAAAATAATTCATCCGCGTATCCAAAAAAAATATGAAGAATTTTTAAATGCTAATAAAAATGCTAAAATAATTGTCTTAAATATTCCGCTATTGCTAGAAACGAAAAATTATAAATGTGACAAAATCATCGCGATAATTGCTTCGGAAAATATTCGAAAAGAGCGCTTCGTGGCACGCGCCACAAGGTTTGGCAATCACAGCAAAAATGAACTTGAAAAAAGATTTGATGAAATAAAATCAAAACAAATTGATGATTTCAATCGCCGCAATCAAGCAGATTTTGTTATTATAAATGATGGTTTGGCAAGCGATGTTGAAGTACAAATTGAAAATATCTTAAAAAAATTATGAATAAAAAATCAGCTTTTTCTTTAATGGAAATGTCGGTAGTAATTGTCGTGATAGCTATTGTAATGGCAGGTGTAAGCCAAGGCAGTAGATTAATTCAGGCCTGGAAAATTGCTGCGGCGCAAAATGTAACGCGCGGTTCAGCAGTTAATGCCATAAAAAATTTGGTTTTATGGCTTGAGCCAACTCTTGATAATAGCTTTGATACCAATATTGACGATGGCTCGTCAATTGCAAATTGGTACGATGTTGGTCAGCAATCTGTTACAAAAAATAATTTTAGCCAAGCAACTTTAGCTAATAAGCCAATTTATAAAATTAACGCGATTGGTGGTTTACCCGGTTTACAGTTTGATGGTTCCGCAAGTTTTATGACTTCTATAAATAGTGTAACTATAAATTCGCCGGACGTTTCAATATTTGCTGTTTTTAAATATGGTTCGGGAAGTCTTGCCAATGAGAGAGTAGCGCTCAGCATTTTTAGCGACTCAAATACTACTACAAATAATGACGGAAAAAATGGTATTATAATTCAGAATGCTTCAGCCACGGGTTTTTTGCGTTTTTTATATAGATCGCCAATGGGAACTTCTGCTGGAGACGATAATTACAGTACTACACCTATTACTGAAAATAAAAATTATATTCTTTCAAGTGTCAGAAATTTTTCATCAACAAGTTTGAGGGTTTGGTTGAATAATGTTTTGACAATTGGTGGCAGCACTACAACAGCAGTCGTTACTAATAACATGTTCGACTTGTCTCCATTATATGTTTCAATCGGAAGATTAAATGACAGCACAATTGATCCTCGTTCTTTTAAGGGTCAGATTTCTGAAATAATAATTTTCGATCGCGCCTTGAAGCAGAGTGAGATTGATGATGTAACAAATTATTTGAGTAAGAAATATAAAATTAAATTAGGCTAAAACATTTTATTACTAATAACTCCCTTTACAATTCCTTCCACCCGAAAATCATTAGCAGCCACAAAAGGTGCAAATTCACTGTTTAGTGAAACTAAAATAACATCATCTTTTTTCTTGCTGATTTTTTTAATCAAAGCTTCTTCATTATTTACGCAAACCACAATTTCACTGTCTTTAATTTGATTGGATTTCTGAGCGATCACAAAATCGCCATTATTGATTTTAGGCAGCATCGAATCACCCTTGGCTTTTACCATAAAAGCATCCTTAAAAGGAAACATTAATAATTTTGTTGAAATAGCAATGCGATCAATCGGATTGCCGTCAAGTATTGAACCACGCGGGCTGCAGGCAGTGAGACCGTATAAATTTAAATAGCCGATTTCTTTGTCGGGATGTTTTAAAACTTGATAATCTTGTGGATTATGCGGGTTCTTTTTTAAAAAACCTTTATTTTCCAATTGCTTCATGTGATGAGCAATGACACTGGTTGACGAGGCCCCGATTTTTTCTTGTAATTCTCTCACCGTCAAAGGTTCGTCAATATTTTTTGTTAAAAGTTCCAATAATTTTTTTTGGGTGTTATGTAAAAATTCTGTTGGCATTTTTTAAAAATGTTGTTCTATAATAATTAGAACAAATAATTTCATTCTTAAGATAATAGTCAAGAAAAAAATCGAGTCATTCACCCTCACCCTAACCCTCTCTCCTCAAGGAGAGGAGATGCTCGGAGTAATTCCCTCTCCCTTGAGGGGAGAGGGTTAGGGTGAGGGTGAATGACTCGATTTAGAGGGTTTAAAATGCAATTACTAAAAACAGATTTATTCTTAGACGGCCCGGAAAACCTACTACCATATGATGGCGAAGTGGATTATTATGGCAAAATTATCGGCCAAAATGACGCGCAAAAACATTATGAAAAATTGTTAAAAACTTCTAAATGGCGTCATGCCAGTATGATAATGTATGATAAGTTGGTTGTGACTAAACGCGAAGTTGCTTGGTATGGCGATGAAAAATATAGGGCTACGCATTCAACTCTACCTTGGACTGATGAACTTTCTGGTTTAAAAGAAAAAGTGGAAGATTTGGTAAAAGAAAAATTCAATTGCTGTTTTCTAAACCTTTATCACGACGGTTCGGAAGGAATTGCTTGGCACTCGGACAATGAAGAAATTCTAGGCCCCGAGCCGGTAATTGCTTCGCTAAGTTTTGGCGCTGAACGCAAATTTTGTTTGAAACACAAGAACAAAGAAAAAGCAATTTCGGTTGTTCTAGAAAACGGCAGTTTGCTGGTGATGAAAGGGATTACACAAAAATGCTGGCTGCATTCCGTGCCGAAATCAAAAATGATTTTAAGCCCGCGGATTAATTTGACGTTTCGGAGGATTGTGGATTAAGAAAATGAAAGTAAGGTCGGGGTTACAAGACCAGATCTGCGTTATATCGGCAAGATTATACTCAAAAAAATCAAGCTGGTCGGGGTTTGTAACCCCGGCCCTATGTTCATGTAAGCCTAATCAACCCGCTCCACCCCAAAATACGCCTCGCTCCGATTCACATCCGGCGGCAATACAGGAATGCCGTGGCTTTTCGCCACTTGCAAAAACACGTTAATCTTATCCGTATTATCAATTTCCAAATTAATCGAAGCCGCTAAAAATTCCGGTAAATAATGAGCTTTTAAAAATGCAGTTTGGTAAGAAATCAGCGCATAAGCCGCGGCGTGGGATTTGTTAAAACCGTATCCCGCGAATTTATCAACGAGATCAAAAATTTCTCCGGCTTGAATTTTATCAACGCCATTTTTTATGGCACCTTCGACAAAAATTTCGCGCTGTTTATCCATCTCTTCTTTGATTTTTTTACCCATGGCGCGACGTAGTAAATCTGCGCCTCCAAGCGTGTAGCCGGCCAAAACCCGCGCAATTTCCATCACTTGTTCTTGATACACAATTACGCCGTAAGTTTCTTTCAAACTATTTTCCAAAAGTCGGTGCGGATATTCGATTTTTTCTTCGCCGTGTTTTCTTCTGATGTAAGTTGGAATATTATCCATCGGGCCCGGACGATAGAGCGAAATCAACGCGATAATATCTTCAATTTTATCAGCGCGCATTTGTTTTAACACCGAGCGCATTCCCGAAGACTCGATTTGGAAAACGCCGATGGAATCACCAGTTGCAAGCATTCTGAAGGTTTCTTTATCATCAAGCCTGATATTAGAAATATCAATTTTTATGCCACGGTTTTTTTCAACTAATTTACAAGTTTCAAAAATTGTGGTTAAAGTTTTTAAGCCAAGGAAGTCGAATTTTACAAGCCCGGCGGCCTCCGCATATTTCATGGAATAGCCAACAGCCGGCATTTGTGAGCCTTCATCATTATACAAACCACAAATTTTATGTAGTGGTTTATCACCGATTACAACACCTGCCGCATGCGTTGAAGCGTGTCGATTCAAGCCTTCAAGCTTAAGTCCAATATCAACTAATTTGGCAATTTGAGTATCTTCCTTAATGGCTTGTTGCAAATCCTTATCCATTTCAATGGCTTTTTCCAGCGTTACCGCTTCGATGGCATTAAACGGAATAAGTTTGCAAATTCGATCAACTTGATTGTAAGGCATTTGTAATACGCGACCCACGTCTTTCAAGACTGCGCGCGCTTGCAATTTTCCGAAAGTTATAATTTGTGCAACATAGTCTTTGCCATATTTTGCTTGCACATAATCAATAACTTCGTCGCGCCGTGACTGGCAAAAATCAATATCAAAATCCGGCATTGAAACGCGATCAGGATTTAAAAATCTTTCAAAAAGCAAACCGAAGCGAATCGGATCAAGGTCAGTAATTTGCAAAGACCAAGCAACTACCGAACCAGCGCCTGAGCCTCTGCCCGGGCCAACAGGAATATCATTACTTTTACTCCATTTTATGAAATCAGATACGATTAAAAAATATCCGGGGAAATTCATTTTTATGATGACCGAAAGTTCAAAATCAAGGCGTGCAAAATATTCTTCGTTAATTTTTTCTTGCTGTTCTAAAGAGATATTTTCATTTTCAAATTTACGTGAAAGCCGCATTTTCAGGCCTTCGTGTGCTTGTTTTTTTAATTCTTCGGCTTCATCAAAACCGGCTTCATTACTAAAACGCGGTAGGGTGGGTGGTCTTTCAAAAGCCATCACGTGACATTTTTTGGCAATGTTAACGGTATTTTCAATAGCCTCCGGAATATCGCTAAATAAGGCTTCAAGCGTTTCCTGATTTTTAAAATATTGCTCTTCACTTAATTTTTTGCGGTTACTTTCAGCAAAAACATGACCTTCGCCGATGCAAGTTAAAATATCTTGCGCTTCGTGCATTTCCTTATTTAAAAAATATACATCATTGGCGGCAAGCAGGGGAATATTGTGTTGAAGAGCTATTGCAATAAATTTTTCTTCCAATTCATTTTCAATTTTTGTGCCGTGACGCGTGATTTCCATGTAAAAATCTTGCTTAAAAACTTCAATAAATTCTGCAAGCAATGTTTGTAATTTTTGTTCTTGTTCTTCCAATAAATACTTAGCGATGAAGCCTTCAGAGGCGCCGGACAAGGCGATAAGACCTTTAGATTTTTCTTTAAGCAATTCCCAGGTAATATTTGGTAAAATTCCGCTTTGCCTTTTTAAAAAACTTTCGCTTACCAAATCCATTAAATTTTCATAACCTTCTTGACTGCGCGCGATAAGAGGCAATTTAACGCAGGAATTTTGAATATCTAAATTAGAAAGATTTTTCTGATTTTTATCGCTTAAATTTAAAAGCATTTCGCAACCGATAATCGGCTGAATTCCTGATTTTTTACAATAGCTGGAAAATTCTAAAGCCGCAAAAAGATTGCCGCAATCCATAATGCCAAGCGCTGGCAGTTTATAGGCCTTAGCACGGTCGATAAGTTCCGAAATTTTTATCGCGCCTTTACAAAGCGAATATGTTGTATGATTTAGTAAGGGGATGAACATTATTAGTTGACAGTTTGTCAGGATTACTTTTTAACAATCAAATAACCGCGATATTGCTCGCCATCTTTTGTATTCATAGCTTTCATAAGATCTGTAACCGAAACCCAATACCAAGTATTTTTATGTAATGCTACATCAAGCACTAAAGCCGAATCGGAAGTTTCGTCATAAGCGGCAAGCGGCGAGATATGGCCGTTGGTTTTTTGCCCTAAAACTTTACCGTCAAAATTTACTACGATAAAAGATTTGTCGTCGTTTAGAACTTTTTTCAATAACTCGCGGAAGCTTGCAATTGCTGAATCAGTTACATTTTCAATATGCCTTGTTGTAACTTTCAACCCATAACTTTTAGAAAGAATTTTTGCAAATTCTTCTAAACTTAAACCCGGATCATAATTTTCTTTGCCGTCAATAATTGACTTTGGCTCTTTCAAATTAATGATATCGCGCTTTTTTATTTTATCGGTTTTTTCATTAAAAAAATCTGTTTGCAAATATTCACGAAATTCAATATTTCCGCCACCTAAAGCTTTTGGTTTTTCAACTTCTCCTGATTTTGTTGAAGGAATATTGCCATAATGAAAAGCCCCAAGAAGCATTACGCCAGTAGCTGCGGCACAATATAATGGATTAATTTGCGGTTGGTAAAAATTAACTAATTGGTAAAAATCGTTTTTAAATTTGCTGTTTTCAAAGCGGGTGCGACCTTCTTTACTATTCCAATTTTCGAAGGCAAAACTTGTTGTTGCAAAGCTAGCCGTAATAATAAAAATCAGAGCAGTTTTTAAAAATTTCATATGAATGTTACGATAAAAAATATTTGCGATAAGGAAGTGAATAATTTGGTGGCAGATTTTTTGCGTTTCCTTGCAGCGGAAAAGAAATATTCAAATAACACGATTAATTCCTATCAAACTGATATTTTTTACCTGTTTGATTTTATTTTTAAAGAGAAGAAAAAAGTTATTGGGAAAAACTTGTTGGAAAATTTAACAATTTATGATTTTCGTAAATGGCTGGCGAGCCGCCTGGAAAATCATAATAGCAGCTCAAACTCACGCGCTCTAGCGTCCTTAAGATCAATGTTTCGTTTTTTTAACGAAAATAATTTAATAAAAAATCAGGAAATTTTTAAAATAAAAAAACCAAAAATGGCTAAGCCTATTCCTAAGGCTGTGGAAAAATTTGACATTGATAAAATTGCGGCGGCTATTAAGGAATTGCACGAAGAAGATTGGAAAATCAAGCGCGATATTGCTTTGTTAAATTTAATTTATGGTTGTGGACTGCGTATTTCAGAGGCTTTGGCGGTTAATAAAAATAATTTGGAAAATTCAAAAACTTTAGTTGTAACGGGAAAGGGTAATAAGCAAAGAATTGTTCCTATGCTTGCAGTTGTAAGGTCAAGGCTTGATGAATATTTGAAGTTTCTACCTTTTGAATTAAATTCAACAGATGCAATTTTTCTAAAAAGTGAGAGAAAATTATATAGCAGACGCGATTTTAGCGGCCTGATCGCCCATATCAGAAAAAACCTAAATTTACCCGACACCGTAACTCCTCACGCTTTTCGTCACTCTTTTGCTACTCATTTGCTAGAAGCCGGCGGCGATTTGCGTTCAATTCAACAATTGCTCGGACATTCAAGTCTTTCAACGACGCAACGCTATATTAAAGTAGACAAATCACGGCTGCTCAACGATTACAATAGGTTGCAAAAAAGAAGATAATGAGAAAAGGGGCTGTAGGATACTTTTGCCCGAAAGTAGCCAGGTTCCTTTTTTACGAAAACCAAAAAAAATACCGGGCCATTTTTGATGACCCGGTATTTCTACTAATAGTAATTTACTCAAAACTAACTTTAACCTTAGTAACTTTCTTATTAAGTCTTTTTAAAACTTCATCAGAAATGTCCAAATCATCTTGGTAATAAAGTGTTTGCGATGCAGGAACTACAACAGTGTAGCCTTTTTCTTTAACAAGATCGGCAATGATTTCTTTGATTTCATCATTAACTTTGCCCATCCCGTCAATTGAAGCTTTTTTCAAAATATTTTGCTTTTTATCAACATAAGTTTTTAGGTCATCAATTTTCTTCTGAAAATCTTTGGTTTTAGCATCGAAAGCTTCTTGTGAAAGAGCACTTTTCTTGGATTCAATAGCTTTTTGTTCTTTTTCAAGTTCCTTTTGTTTTTTATCAACTTCTTTTTGATATTCATCTTGCTTAGCGCTGATTTTCTTTTGAATGTCACGCATTGCGGTTGATTCTTTAACGATTTTTTCAACATCTAAAATACCGACTTCAGCGGCTTGCGAGCTAGCGTTAGCAACAAAAAATGCAGAAACTATTGACGCGATTAAAAGGCTTTTTTTCATATTTTAATTAATTAATGGTTAGTGGTGACTCTTAAGGAAAAAGTAAAAGTCGGCTTCAAAAATATGGTTCGCCAAGTTATTTTTCAATAGATTTTTAAACTTGTAATTATTTTGGGATTCAACTAGAATCTGCGCCCTTTTCTTATAAATTAAAAATTTATGCAAGATTTTAAAAATAAACGTCCCACGCAAAAAGAAGCCGAAGAGGCTGTGCGTACGCTAATTGCTTGGACCGGAGATAATCCAAACCGTGAGGGTTTGATTGAAACGCCAAAGCGGGTAGTAAATGCTTATTTGGAATTTTTTTCGGGCTATAATGAAGATCCCAAGCAGATTTTAGGTAAAACTTTTGAAGAAGTTGAGGGCTATGATGATATTGTTTTAATTAGAGATATTAATCTTGAATCGCATTGTGAACATCACATGGTGCCGTTTATCGGCAAGGCTTATGTAGCTTACATTCCTGATAAAAAAGTGGTTGGTTTGAGCAAAATTCCGCGCTTGGTTGATGCTTTTGCTAAAAGATTGCAAACCCAAGAAACTATTACTTCACAAATTGCCAATACTATTAATGAAGTCTTAAAACCGAAAGGTGTAGCGGTTTTAATCGATGCTGAACATCAATGTATGACAACGCGTGGAGTCTATAAAGTAGGGTCTTCAACAATTACTAAAACAATGATTGGAGAATTTAAAACCAATCCGAAATTGGAGAAGAAATTTTTAATGATGGTCAAATGATAAAACAAAATTGCCGTTTGATTTTAGCTTCCACTTCTAAAATTCGTAAAAAAATTTTGGAAGATTCCAAGCTTGATTTTGAGGTAATGGCGCCGCTTTTTGACGAGGAAGAAGCTAAGAAAAAAGTAAAATTCGGGCCACAAAAAATGGCGATGTTTTTAGCGGAAGGTAAAGCACTTTCTATCTCTGAAAAGTTTCCCGATGCTTATGTTATAGGCTCGGATCAGGTTTGTGAATTTGACAAAAAAAATATTTCAAAATCTAATAATTTTGCTGAAGCAGTTTCGCAATTAAAAAAATTTAACGGCAAAATTCATTTCCAAAATAATGCGGTTGTTATAGCTTTTCGCGGCAAAATAATTTTTCGTAATTTTTCACGCGTAAAATTAAAAATGCGCAAAATTTCCGGTAAAGAAATTGAAAAATATGTGAAAATTGATGAATCTTGGGGTTCGGCCGGAAGCTACAGGTACGAGGCTTTAGGCAAGCATTTATTTGAGAAAGTGGAAGGCGATTATTTTTCAATTCTAGGTCTTGCAATTCAGCCTTTATTAAACCTTTTTTATCAAAAAAAATTAATTTCTTTTTAGTATGGAATTTGTCGGATATGACTTGTTACTTAGCTTCTTAACTCTGACTTTTTTAGAAATAATTTTAGGTATTGATAACCTGATTTTTATTGCTTTGGTAATTCACAAATTGCCACATAAATTTCGTAAAAATGCGCGTATTTTCGGTTTGGCCTTGGCCTTTGTGATTCGTATATTGATGTTGCTTACCTTGTCTTGGGTAATGACACTAACTGAGCCTTTATTTTATCTGGGAAATATAGGTTTTTCTTTTAAAAATTTTCTACTTATTTCCGGTGGCCTATTTTTGATTGTAAAAAGCTCATGGGAAATTATGAATGATGTATTTTACGGGCTTCATGCTGAGGGAGAGAATAATAAAATTAAAGTTGGTCATACATTTCTTGCGGCAGTTTTGCAAATTACTTTAATCGATTTTATTTTTTCTTTCGATTCGGTAATTACTGCAATAGGTATGAGCAATAATATTCCGGTGATTGTAGCGGCGATTGTGATTTCAATGTTGATAATGTTATTTGCTTCCGAATCGATAAGTGGTTTTTTAACAAAATATCCTTCGTTAAAAATTGTAGCTCTATCATTTATTTTTATAGTCGGAGCAATATTGTTGGCTGACGGATTCCATATTCACATTTCTAAAGCCTATCTATATTTTGCGCTATTTTTTACTTTAGTGGTAGAATCGTTGAATATTGTTGCAAGAAAAAGACATTGATGTAATTAGTTGACAATAGTCAGTTAATTATTTTTTTATGAAACATTTTTTTTCTTGTGTTTTTTTAGCACTTCTTCTTTCTTCCTGCGCTTATTTAGAGCGCTTTCAGCAGCCAAAACAAATTAATCTTGATTCATTAAATGAGGGAGCGAAGCTTGATTTAAAGCAGTTTTTTAGTGGAGATATTGAAGGTTTTGCAATTGTTAAAAATAGCCTTGATGAGATTGTGGAAACGCAAATAGTCAAGATGAATGGTAAATGGAATAATAATAAAGGAATATTAACTCAGGAAATTACTCGCAGCGATGGCAGTAGTGATAGTAGAACATGGTTGATTACTTTAAATTCTGATGGAACTTTTGATGCTGTTGGTCATGATGTTTATGGAATGGCCGTTGGAAAACAAAACGGCAATTCAGCTTACATGAAATATTTGATTATAACCCAAAAAGAAAAAATAAATTTCCTCGATAAAATCTATTTAGTCGATAGTAAATCGGCGATTATGATTTCCAAATTCAGTAGAAAAAGCGGTGATTCCGGTCTAGCAATTATTTCTCTAAAAAAATTATGAAAGGAAATCCAATTTTATTTTCCCATGCTTTTAATAAAAGTGGTTTAAGTCATGCCGTTGAAAATGCTGATGCTTCGAGAGAATTGAAAAATAAAGGTTTGTCTTGGGTTCATCTTGATTCAAATTTGGAAGAAACAAAAACTTGGTTGGAGCAAGAAGTTTCTTATCTCGATCACTTGATAATAGATGCTTTAACTGCTGAAGAAACGCGACCGCGTTTGATGGAATTTGATGGTGGATTATTGATAATTTTGCGCGAAATTAATTTTAATAAAAATGCTGAACCAGAAGACATGGTTTCGATTCGTATGTGGATTGATAAACAAAGAATTATCACCTTGCAGCGCCGTGATATGAAGTCTTTGTGGCATTTGGAAGAAAAAATAAAATCGGGCAAAAAAATAAAAAATTCCGGTGAATTTTTGTATAATTTGATTTACCAAATTTTTACTACAACATCGGCTTATCTATATGATTTAGGGGAAAGACTTGATGATTTGGAAAGTAAAATAATGGTGACGCATGACATGAAATTGCGTGAAGAAATTTTACAAATCCGTACGCAAGTTGCGGCTTTCAAACGTTATTTAATGCCGCAAAAAGAAGTAATTGCTAAACTTAAAGTTGCGGATCGGCCGTGGATTGATGAATGGGCGCTTCGTCATTTTCAGGAAAATTTTGATCAAATTACTCACATGATTGAAGAAATTGATGAAGTGCGCGATAAATCGCAAATTTTAAATGATGAATTGTCTAATGCTTTGACCGAAAAGTTAAATAAAAGCATGTATAAAATCGCCGTAATTACTTCAATTTTTATGCCTTTGACTTTCATTACCGGCTTATTTGGAATGAATGTCGGAGGTATTCCCGGATCTAATAACAGCGCGGCTTTTGATATCTGTACTTTTACAATGCTATTCTTGGTTTTTGTGCATATTTTAATTTTAAAAAGAAAGGACTGGTTTTGAAAAAAATACTTTTTGTTTGCACCGGTAATATATGTCGTTCTCCTACAGCCGAAGCTATTGCGCGTCATAAAGCAAAATCACTTGGACTTGAAGAATTTATTTTTGATTCCGCCGGAATTGAAGCATATCATAGTGGAGAATCTCCTGATGCCAGGACTATCGAGGTCGGTGAGCATTATAAAGTTCCTTTTCACGGCATAGTTGCGCGCAAGATTAGCCAAAATGATTTTGAAGAATTTGATTTTATAATGGCCATGGATCGCAGTCATCACGAGCATTTGCTGAGAATTGTTGATGCAAAAAATCGTGATAAAGTGAAATTATTTCTAGAATTTTGCCAATCCAAGAATTCTTGGAATAATGATGTAATTGATCCTTATTATTCAGATTTCAAAGTTTTTCATGAAGTGTTTAATGTTATTGATTCTGCAGTAGGCAATTTATTGAGAAATTTAAGATAACACCTATGACCTGGATAGTAGTCTTAATAGCAATCATCACGGGTGGCGCTGTCGCAGCTGGCGGCGGCGGAGGTGGCGGCGGAGGAGGAGGTTCTTCTTCTTCCGGTTCAAGTAGTGGTGGAGGATCCGGCGGTTCAAGTGGAATAGATGCAAGCTGGATAGTAACATCAACTGAAGCTGATAAATATCGAACTTCCGAATATAATGCCAATTGGGGATTAGAGGCGATTCACGCTGCAGAAGCCTATGCCTCTTTAGAAAAAAATGATAAAACAGTTGTTTCCGGTTCAACTGTTGCCGGCAAAGATGTTAAAATCGGTATTGTTGACAGTGGCGCACTGACCACGCATGTTGAAGTCGCGAGCAATTATGTTGCAACCGGCAGTTATGATTTTGTCTCTTCAACTTCATCAGTTAGTGATGGCAATGGTCATGGCACGCACGTTGCTTCAATTGCTGCCGGAGTCAAGGATAGCAGCGGTGTGCAAGGGGTGGCCTTTGGTGCGGATATTTTGGCGGAAAGAGTTTTAAATAGTTTAGGTACGGGTTCAAGTTTCAATGTCGCAAATGGAATTACACAAGCTGTTGATTATGATGCCAAAGTAATAAATCTAAGTCTTGGAGGCGATTACAGTTCTTTCATTGATAATGCGATTTTGGGCTCGGATGCGAGTTCTGCCAAATCAAATGACGTGCTTACAGTAGCGGCTACTGGTAATTACGGCGATACTACTCCTATCTATCCGGCTGAGCTTGCTAAAGATGGTGGCGGTTATGTAATTGCAGTTGGTTCGGTTGGCACGGGATCAGCAATATCAAGCTTTAGCAACAGATGCGGCGATGCCAAAGATTTTTGTATGGTAGCTCCGGGTGAAAATATTTATGCGGCGATGCCAATTGGCTCAACGACTGATCTTGACCCTGATTATGGTTGCGATAGTTCGGGATATTGCGCTTTATATGGAACATCAATGGCGACACCTTTTGTGTCAGGCTCTGCAGCGGTACTGCGCGCAGCGTGGCCGCATTTGACAGCGCCGCAAGTGACGCAAATTTTGCTGCGAAGTGCGACTGATTTAGGTGCGAGTGGTACTGATACTACTTACGGTCACGGCATGTTAAATCTTTATGCAGCGGTGCAAGCGCAAGGAAGTAATACGCTGGGATATGGCGCTTCTGTAGATTCAGGAGGCTATGATGTGCGATCTTCTTCCATAATTTCCGACAGTATTTTTGGTGATGCTTTTACGGCTAACGTAGCATCAGGTGTTGAAAATGCTGTATTTTTTGATGATTTTGGTCGCGATTATAAAGCATTTTTGCCAGAAAGAATTTCTAGTAAATCATCACAAAGCCTTACCTATCTTGAATCCATAGCTTTTAGCAATATAGCAAATAAAACCATTCCGCTTAACTTCAACAATAACCAAATCAAGGTAAATTTTTCTTCTTACAAAAACGGCAATCAAAATTTTTATGGTTTGAAACATTTAGTGATTGATAATTCGAAAGATCCGCAAAATCAACTAACGCAAGGTTTTGCATTCACCAACAATTCTTTCAAAACCAAAATCGGTTTTGCTTTTAATATTGATGAAGTGGCAAATTTAGAAAGCGAAAAATTCGGCAATTTCGGTTTTGTAAGTTTCAATAATTTTGCCGCTAACCCTTATCAATCCTTCTTTTCTGGCACTAATTCGACTTTGCAAAATAGCAAAAAATTCAACCAATTTTTTGCCAAGCATGATGTAATAAAAAATAAATTAGCCTTAAAATTTTCTTGGCAAAATTCTTTCAACAATGGCGCGGTGCTAGGAAATTCAAGTAAGCAGAACCAATCATTTGATTTTGGTTTTTCGCTTACGCCAAAGAAAGGTAATGACTTAATTTTGTCTTTTGGAAATTTGACAGAGTTTAATAATAATATGCTAAACTCGCAAAGCCTTGGTGCATTTAGCACGAACGGCAATGTTAAAACTTCTTACGTAAAAATTTCGGCAAATCAAAATCTTTATAAAGACCTATCTTTAATCACCGGCATTGCGGAAGGCACAACAACAATTCAAGGCAATAGCCAAGGAATTTTTAGAAATTTCAGTGATGTCAGAAGCCGCACCAGTAGTGTCGCGCTGGTTTATGATAATTTTTTCAAAGGCCGAATCGGTTTAAGCTATTCTGAACCAATGCGTGTTTACAAAGGCAGCGCCCAAATAAATATTCCGGTAGCGCGCGACATTAACGGCAATGTAACGCGCTATGAAAGCACGATTTCACTGGTTCCAAACGGCAAACAACAAAATCTGGAATTATTTTATTCGCGTGATTTGAGCGATTATTCTAACATCAAATTTAATCTGATAACACAAAAACAACCCGGAAATATTGCAAATGCCAAGACCAATAATTTGCTTTGGATTAATTACGGATTGCGGTTTTAGTGAGTAAAACAATTAACCGCCAAAAATTCCTCATAATGCGCAGCTTACTCTTGCCTAGCTTCTCGCTGTAATCATAAGAAATTTCAATCTCATCAAAGCGCGAATTAACGCGCGATAAATTTATTAAAAGCTCGCAAGTATAGGTAAATTCGGGCTCGGTGATGAATTTATTTTTTTTTGTTGCGAATAATTCTTTTAATTTTTTTGCGGAATAAATGCGATAGCCGCTGGTGTAATCTTGTAATTTTTCGCCGTTAATTCTTTTGATTGAAAATAAATTTTGCAGTAAAAGCGAAGTAGTTTTGCTGATGAATTTGCGATGCCAAGGAAAGGCCTTCATAATGCTTAAATTAAGGAAGCGTGAGGCAATTAAAACATCAAGATTATTTTCTTTAAAATGTTCAAGCATTTGCGGAATCTGATTTGGATTGTGGGTGTTGTCGGCATCAAGCGAAATTATTAGGTCTTCGTCCCTACAACTATCTATCATCTCGTCAAACAATCTTTTATAGGCAAGACCTAAACCGCGCACATTTTTTTGCGGCAAAATTTTTACATTAAAATCGGTTAAGATGCGTGAAGATGCGTCATTACTGCCATCAAGACAGGAGATGATTTCAAAATCCTCGCCTAAAATATTTAATTCGTGATTTAAATTGACCAAAAACTTACCAAGATTTTCAGCTTCGTTAAAGGCGCAGAATATGATTTTTAGCAAAGTTTATTGATTTGTTTTGGGGGTTTAATAGAATGTTTTAATTAAAAAAGCCACCCTTCTTAGTAACTCTCAAGCCACCCTCATAGTCACCCTGAGCCTGTCGAAGGGTGTGTTTAAACTCGGAGCGAAAACATACCCTTCGACAGGCTCAGGGTGACCATTAAGTTTGTATTAATTTGCTATGAGTTTAGCATTACAATAACCATGAATTTTAAAATTTCCAAACAGAATTTTGACCTAATAATAATTGGTTCGGGTGGCGCCGGTTTAATGGCGGCAATTTCGGCGATTAATAATGGTGTAAAAAAAATCGCGGTCGTAAGCAAAGTCCTTCCAACCAACAGCCACACCGTTGCGGCTAAGGGTGGAATTAATGCGGCTTTAGGAAACGTCACTGCTGATGATTGGAAATTTCATGCTTACGATACCTTAAAAGGTTCGGATTATTTAGCGGATGCAGATGCGGTTGAGATCATGTGCAGCAAGGCTTCGGATGCTATTATCGAACTTGAAAAAATGGGTGTGGTTTTTTCGCGCGACAGTTTCGGACAAATTGCCCAGCGTGCTTACGGCGCTCAAACCACTAATTTCGGAAAAGGTGAAATTGCTTACCGTGCCTGTTATTCCAAGGATAAAACGGGTCATGCGATTTTGCATACGCTTTACCAACAAGCTTTAAAAAACGGCGTAAAATTTTTTGCAGAAGTTTTTGTAACGGATTTGTTGATGTCTTCGAATCAGGAGTGTGTAGGCTGCTTAGCTTATGACCTGAACGAAGGGCAATTAATCTTATTTGAAAGCAAGGTCACAATCCTTGCAACAGGCGGCTATAGCCAGATTTATAAAAATACTACATCATCTTTGATATGTAGCGGAGATGGCTCAGCTCTAGTCTTGCAAGAAGGTTTACCTTTACAAGATATGGAATTCGTACAATTTCATCCGACGGGAATTTTCGGTTACGGATTTTTAATTACGGAAGCGGCACGCGGTGAGGGGGCTTATTTATTAAACGCACAGTATGAGCGTTTTATGAAAAATTATTCTCCGAAAATGATGGAACTTTCCTCACGAGATGTAATTTCGCAAGCGATGGCGACTGAAATTTTTGAAGGCAAAGGATGCGGCGAAAATAAAAATTTTCTTTACCTTGATCTGCGCCACTTAAGCGACGAAGTCTTGAAAAATAAGCTTCCTGGTGTGATAGAATTGGTAAAAAATTTCACTAAACTTGATGTAAAAAGAGATTTAATTCCGGTCGCACCCTCAGCACATTACACGATGGGCGGCATTCCTACGGATGTTGAAACACAAGTTTTGGATGATGCAAAAAAAGTTAAAGGATTGCTCGCAATAGGCGAGGCTGCTTGTGTTTCGGTGCACGGCGCTAATCGTTTAGGTTGCAATTCATTACTTGATTTGATAGTATTTGGCAAAATTTCCGGCCATAAAGCTGCGCAATTATTGGTTGAAAATGATTTTGCTAGAATAAATATTGCAGAAATTGCACAGGAAAAAATAAAAAATTTTGGTGAAATTTTTGGTGATAAAAATTTTATTTCTTTAGCAGAAATAAAAAAACAGCTTCAAGAAAATAACGAAAAAAATCTCGGAGTTTTTAGAAATGAAACTCTTATAAAATCAGGATTAAGTAAGATTTACGAGTTATTGCAAGTTTTTAAAAACTATAAGATAAAAAACAAAAACCTATTACTAAACCAAGAAATTGTTGAATATTTTGAAGTAAAAAATTTACTGCTAAATTCTCTTGCCACAAATTTTTCAGCGCTAAATCGGCGCGAAACACGTGGCGCCCATTACCGCAGCGATTTTAACTTGCGTGGTGAGGAGTTATATCATAGTTTGGTGAGGATTAATGGAAGTGAATTGGAGTTTTTTACTAAGGAAGTGAGGGTTAAAGGACATGAACGTGGGGTCGGGATTGCGAATCCCGACTCAAATTTCATATAAAAAAATAAATCATTATGCGATACAGCGCTAACTTAAATATCATCGTCAAAGCCATCGAAAAGGCTACAGCGCGTATGTCGCGTGACTTTATAGAACTTGAAAATTTGCAAACAAATTCCGTTTCGGCAACAAAATTTGCTACAGCCTGTTATCGCCGCGCCAAGGAAGTTTTGGCCGATGAATTTTCACGCTTGCGTCCGGAATATGATATTGTTTTTTCCGATGGTCAAAAAATTACCAGACCACAAAAAGCGCAATATTCTTACGTAATTCACGCCATTGACGGCTTTGATAATTTACTGCGCAGCAACCCTGATTTTACTGTGGCCGTGGCTTTAGAGCATACCAACGCCAATGGCCAAAAAGAAGCAATTTCTTTAGCAATAAATAAAATTGTCGGTGGCGAATTATATTACTGCGAGAAGGGTTTCGGGGCTTATTTAAATAGTCGCAGAATACGTGTTTCTAAGAGAGCAAATTCTGAAAATCCGCTGGTAGCTTCATTTGATTCCGGCTTAGTAAAAAATTTCCGTGCTTACGGTTGCCCAACAATGGAAATTGCTTATTTAGCATCGGCAAAAATTGACGGTGCGATTTTGAAAAGTGATGAAATGGTTAAGCCCTTTTTGCTCTTGGTTCGCGAGGCTGGTGGAAAGGTGGTGGAAGATGAAAAAATCATTACTGCGAATAATGGAGTGATATAAATTTAGTAATATTAAGCAGTCACCCTGAGCCTGTCGAAGGGTGCGGTAGAATCAGAGTGTAACGCACCCTTCGACAGGCTCAGGGTGGCTGCTTAAGATTGAGGTTAAGTTAAAAAACATGCAATTCATCGATGAAGCAAAAATAAATATAAAAGCCGGTGACGGCGGTAATGGCGCGGTAAGTTTTCGCCGTGAAAAATTCGTTCCGCGCGGAGGCCCGGACGGCGGGGATGGCGGGCGTGGCGGTGCTGTTATTTTTGAATGCGTAAAAAATTTAAACACGCTAATTGATTATCGTTTTACGCAACATTTTAAAGCGCAAAACGGCCAAAAAGGACGCGGTGCCAATAAAAGCGGATTATCGGGTGAAGACTTGATTTTAAAGGTTCCTCAAGGTACACAAATTTTTTCAAATGATGGTGAATTACTTGCCGACATTATGAATGAAGGCGAACGCGTTACGATTATAAAAGGTGGTCGCGGCGGACTTGGTAATACTAATTTTAAAAGCTCGACCAATAGAGCGCCGGATTATGCAATTCCCGGTGAGAAGGGCGAAGAATTTTGGGTGAAATTGCAATTAAAATTACTTTCCGATGCCGGTCTTTTGGGTCTGCCAAATGCCGGAAAATCAACCTTTTTGGCTGCAACAACAAGAGCTAAACCAAAAATTGCCGACTATCCTTTTACAACTTTAAAGCCGCAATTAGGCGTGGTTTATGTTGATGAAAATGAATTTGTTTTGGCTGATATTCCTGGTTTGATAAAAGGCGCAAGTGAAGGCAAAGGGCTGGGAGATCGCTTTTTGAAACATGTGGAAAGATGCGGAGTGCTTTTACATTTAATTGATGGAAGTGCAGAAGATATCGTGGAAAATTATAAAATCATTCGCGAAGAATTAGCCGGTTATAGCCCGGAATTGCTGGATAAAGCGGAAGTTATTGCCATTAATAAATCTGATTTGTTAAGCAAAGAAGAGTTAAAAGAAAAAACTAAAAAATTGCAGGATTATTTAAAAAAATCCGGACAAAAAAATGCCAAAGTTTTTGCAATTTCCGGTGCGACTTCTGACGGTGTAGAAAAAGTTTTGCGCGAGTTATATAAAAAAATTGTGGAATATCGCAATGCAGAAAAACAGTAAAATCGGCACAGCATTAATTACCGGAGCAGCTAAAAGATTGGGCCGCGAGATAGCGTTCAACCTGGCTTCGCGCGGGTTTGATATTGTTGTTAATTATAATAAATCCGAAAAAGAAGCAAAAAGTCTCGTTGCAGAAATTAAGAAAAAATATGATGTAAATTGCGAAGTGATTGCGGCGAATTTATTTGAAAAAGAAGGTGCAAAAAAACTTGCGGATTTCATGGTGAAAAATTACTCGAATTGGAATTTGCTTATTAATAGCGCTTCGGTTTTCAATCGCTCGAAATTTATTGCGGATTACGATTCTGAATTATTTAACAACCTTAACGTACATGTGCTTTCTCCGATGCTTTTAAGCCATGAATTTGCTAAAAATATTCAATCGAAAAAAATTAAAAATTCACAAATCATAAATATTGTAGATAAAAATATTGCCCGTTTTGACACGGTTTATTTTTATTATTTATTAACTAAGAAATTTTTGGCGGAATTTACCAAAATGTCAGCATTGCAATTGGCTCCTAATACTAGAGTAAATGCCATTGCGCCAGGTCTTGTCATGCCGGAAGAAAATTATGAAAACTTAGAAAAAATTGTTAAGAAAATTCCATTGCAAAGACTTGGTGATGCTAAAAATATTGTGCAAACAATTAATTTTTTGCTCGATAATGATTTTATTAATGGTGAAATTATTTATGTTGATGGAGGTGCGAGTTTGAACCATGCCGGATAATGTAAAACTTGAACCAATTGCAATTGTTGCAGGGCGCGGCAATTTGCCGAAAATGTTGATTGAAGAATGCCAAAAAAGAGGGCAGAAATTCTTGATTTTATTGCTTGACGGTGAAAAATATGAAATTGATTATTCGGCTTATAATCCGGTAATATTCAAGTACGGTGTGGTTGAGCATTTCGTTGAAAGTATAAAAAAACATAATATTCAAAATATTGTTTTTATCGGCGCAGTGACGAAGCCGAATTTTTCTTCTCTCGGTGTTGATAAGAAAGGTGCGATTTTACTGGCGAAAATTCTGGCTAATAAAATTTTAGGTGATGATGCGGTGTTAAAAACAGTGATGAATTTTTTAGAAAAAGAAGGTTTGAAATTCGTTAAAATTGAAGAATTGCTAGATTGTGTAATATCTACGAAGGCAACGCTTACAAGGCTTAAACCGAGTAAAGAAAATCTGGAAGATATTGCTTTAGGACAAAAAGCTATTAAGCATTTTTCAACTTTTGATGTGGGGCAGGCGGTTATTGTGGCGCAAAAACAAATTATTGCAATTGAGGCTTTGGAAGGTACGGATGCAATGATTGCAAGGTGTAGAGACCTGTCAGTTGATTATAAAAAAAATGCGGTTTTGGTAAAAATGAAAAAATATAAACAAAATGTCAAAGTTGACTTGCCGACAATCGGTGTTGAAACCGTGAAGAATTGTGCGCAATCCGGAATTTGCGGCATTGCCATTCAGGCCAACTCTACCTTGGTTTTAGATAAGGATGAAGTGATAAAAGTTGCTGATGAGCTTGGTTTGTTTTTAACAGTAATTTAATTACTCGATGTCATGCTGAGCCTGTCGAAGCATGATATTTAACTCCGAGTTCAAACAATCATGCTTCGACAGGCTCAGCATGACATCGAGATATTAATGACTCAAATTTTCTCTTATTCACAATTATTAGAAAAATTACCAAAAGAAGTTAAAATTATTTTTAACATTTTTGAAGATAAGATCCGCTTGGTTGGCGGCTCGGTGCGTGATTTATTGCTTGAAAAAAATGTCGGTGATTTTGATTTTGCTACGGAATTTTTGCCGGAAGATGTTACAAAAATTCTTGAAAAAAATAATATTACAGCGCTTCCAACTGGCTTAAAACATGGCACGGTGAGTGCTTTGATAAATCATCAAACTTTTGAAATTACTACTTTACGTAAAGATGCTGAAACATTCGGAAGACATGCACGAGTAGAATTCGTTGATGATTATTTTTTAGATGCCAAACGCCGCGATTTTACCATAAATGCGCTTTACCTTGATAATCAAGGCTTGGTCTATGATTTTTTTGACGGAATTTCTGATTTAAAAAATGAAAAAGTAAAATTTATTGGTGATGCCAGTGAAAGAATCAAAGAAGATTTTTTAAGAATTTTGCGTTTTTTTCGTTTTAGTTGTAATTACGCCAGAGAGCTTGATTTACAAGGCTTGGAAGCTTGTGCTGCGTTAAAAGAAAATTTAAAATTTTTAGCAAAAGAGAGAATCACTAATGAAATTTTAAAAATCTTTGCGACTGAAAAAAAAGACAATTTAGTAAAAATTTTACAGGCTTTAATTGATAAAAAAATTTTCTTTGATGACTTAAGAATTAATGAATTGCAAAAATTACTAAAGCTCGAAGAAGCCTTTAATATCAAGACCTCTAACCAGTTGCGATTTTTTGTTGCGTTAAATAAAACCAAAAATTGGCCGGAAATTTTTGCGCAATTTAGTTTTTCGAACAAGCAAAAAGATTATTTTCGATTTTTGGCGAAAACGGAATTTTCAAGCTTAAATAAATTACTAGCTTTCTACGATAAAAACTTGGTCTTTGATCTTTATTTAACAAGTGCAATGCCAAAAATCGAAATTATAAATTTCATAAAAAATTTCACCTTGCCGCAATTTCCGCTTAACGGAAATGATTTTATGGCGATGGGTCTTAGAGATAAGCAAATCGGTGAAGCTGTTAATCGCACGAAAACATTTTGGGCAAATAATGACTTTAAACCGGGTAAGCAAGAGCTGCTGGCCTTTTTAAAGAATTAGCCTTGATTATTTTTTTTACGAAAGTTATAAACAACCTCCAACCTCAAGCACTTAAGCACTTGAAGCACTTAAAATGGCAACATCTAAACAAGAACAAACTTACAACGAAATTATCGAATATTATGCTTTTGCCGATCGTTTAATAAGAGCGGTTGAAGATAGTAATCACAAGCTGGCCGAGCAACAATTTGCAATTGCCGAAGATATTGTAACGCATCTTGAAGAATGTGCCGATCGTTTAACGACGCAATATATTGAATTCGTAAAAGGCGGCAATGCCGATGAGGCTGCAGAAGTAGTGCGCGTTACTCTCAATAGCGTCATGGCTAAAATCGAAGAATGTCGCAATAAAATTTTGATGCTTTATCACGAAGATGCTGCCAAAAAATAATATTGAAAATATCTTATCAGAACTTCATCTTGATCTAAAAAAAATCGATCAAATTATTTTAGATTTTTCGATCGGCAAAGCGCCGCTGACGGGCGAAATTGCTCATCATTTAATTTCTTCCGGTGGCAAAAGAATTCGTCCGGTTTTACTGCTTTTGGCGGCAAAATTATGCGGTACGAAATCCGGTGAAAATCATTTAAATTTAGCGGCGGCAATTGAATTAATTCACAGCGCCACATTACTTCATGATGACGTGGTGGATACTAGTGAAATAAGGCGCGGTAAAAAAACAGCCAATGCCATTTGGGATAATAAAGCTTCAATTTTGGTGGGCGATTATTTATTTTCAATTGCCTTTCAATTGATGGTAAATGTGCAAGATTTAGCAATTCTTGATTTACTTGCGAAAGCTTCATCTACAATGGCTGATGGTGAGGTGATGCAGTTGGAAAATTCTACCGATATTGCATTAACAAAAGAAAAATATCTGGAAATAATTTTTGGAAAAACCGCCGTTCTTTTTTCAGCAGCTTGTGAAAGCGGGGCTTTATTAAATAAGCGAAGCGACTTAGAAACCAGTGCTTTGCGAGACTTCGGCAAAAACCTCGGAATTATTTTTCAAATCGTTGACGATATTTTAGATTATTCAACTGACGAAAAAACTTTAGGTAAAGATCAAGGCAACGATTTTTTTGAAGGCAAAGTTACGCTGCCGATAATTTTGACTTATCAAAAATCTTCTGACACAGATAAAAAATTTATTAGTGAAACTTTAACAAATAACTTGATTGCTGAAGAAAAAAACTACAATTCTTTTAGTGAAGTCTTGGCGGTTATGGAAAAATACAATGCCATTTCAGCTAGTAAAGACGTGGCTCGGCACTATCATGCTTTGGCTGTGAAGAATCTGGAAATTTTTCCTGATTCTAAACAAAAAAATGATATGATTGCCGTTCTTGATTATGCTCTATCGAGGATTTTCTAGCTGTGAACTATTTCATGAATCGTATAATCAGATTTGCCATCATCGCGGCAATTTACGCCATTATGCTTTTGGTATCGCTGCGCCAATGCGCGCATGCCCAAGTAATTGATAGCACATTTTACGATTGGCGCGTTTACGAAATTCAAGATAATGAAGTTAGCGACAAACAATGCTACATTGTTTCGCACCCGATAAAATCTGAATCCGATGATGCTTCGAGAAAAAAACCATATATGATGATCGCGCGTTTTCAAGGTGAGCGCAATGAAGAAGTCAGCATTTACGGCGGTTTTGAATATAAACTAAACAGCCAGGTTTTTGTACTTGTCGATGATTATCAATTCAAACTGCGCGCCGATAAAGACACGGCGTGGAATATCAGCAAAACCGAAGATGCCAAAATGATTTCAACAATACTCCAATCCGCAGTAATCAAAGTGCGCAGCAACTCGTCATTTGGTAAATACGCCGTTGATGAATATTCGCTGAAAGGAATTACGCGAGCGTATAACCGTATGCGCGAAATTTGTCGTTAAATTAATTTAACAAAATATGTCGGTTGTAGCCAGGATTAACTATTTAGAGCGAATACGCGACTATTTTGGCGATAGTTTTTTGGCAGATCTAGAAAAATTCAAAGTTAGGGAAGATTATTCTGACGCAAAGATTTATGAATCAATAGGGAATATTTTAAAGGATGATCTTCTCGAAGATCCAGTGCAGGCTCGGGCCTTTGCTGAATTTCTTTTAAGTGAAAAATTCTTGAAAGTATTAAGAGCTCAAACCGATCGTGATTTAAGAGAAGGTAATGTCAGAGGATTGGAGTTCATGGTGAAATATGCTATTGCATGTGTCAGCTATTGTGCAGATAAAAGAATTATTCAGTCAAACAGAGATAGGCTTTTAAAGCGTTCAAGTGATATTTTATGTGAATGTACCAATATTATGTTGGATGACAGTAAGTATGATATTGATGATGAAGCAAAAAAAATTATTGCCAGTCATTTGGAGCAAGGTTTTTCTGCTCTTAATAACTCTTCTTGGGATAGATTGGAAAAAGTGCGCGACACCGGTGATGAGGCTTTTGTTGACATGAGTCGCGGTTCCAGTTTTAAATTTTTTGATTCCGTTAAATTACTTGGTGAAAGATATTCTATTGATCCGAAACTATATGCACTAGCATTGGCCATTAGTGCTGAAATCACTGCCAAAAGCGCTCCTTTTTTATCGCTGATGGATTCGGTTACGGCATTGAAAAATAATTTAGGAAAATATTTATCTCCTAAGGGTGTTCTTGAGGAACGCTTTATACTTGCTTTTAAAAGTATTGATGAAAATGCGATGGTTAGCGCCAAGGACGTTATTAACATATTGCAAGGTTCGGCAAAATGTAAACGTAAAGGTTTATTGCCTAACAGTTGGGGAAGGTCAGAAGAGAAAAAGGTAGAAAAACTGGTTAGAAATTCATTGAAAGAGGGGAGTATCGCTGCAGAGGAAGTTGGGCAAATTTATGCAGAAGCAATCAAGGCAAAAAGAGAGGGTGGTAATGACAAACCGTCAGACAAGCTTTGCACTTTTTTGCATAGCATATCAGAAACGGATCGTCTTTTTACATCTTTGCCTTCTGTGCAACGCGGATCTGCGGCCGTAGCTAGTGTTAGCTCCGGATTACGATTTTCGGCAGATGTTAGTGGAAGGGTTGGTGATGAAAGGTTAACATTTTCAAATCCGGCTTATAGTGGTTCGCAAAGCGCACGAAATCCGGCAGATGCAAGTGCTTCGGGAGTAACTGCCGTTGTATCAACATCTCTAGATGATAAGATTATAAGCGTTACTAACCCAATTCGCCCCGATACTGCAAACACTGCATTAAAAAGCCCTAGAGCTATTGGAGTTCGTGGAATTTTTCATAGGGGAAAAGAATAATAGAATTATCCCGCTTTGGCATTAGTTTCTCCTTGAATAAATTTATTATTTTCTTAAAATTTCTTTCGGGAATAGCGCGGGCAGTTTGCTTATTTAGCGGGTCAGATTCGAAAGAAAGCAGCCCAGAATTTGTCAGATTGGGTCGCGTCTATTCCTTCCTCAAAGGGGTCAGACCCCTTTTTTTAAATCTACTAAAAATAAGATCCGGTGTCACCCTGAGCCTGTCGAAGGGTGTGTTTAGACTCGGAGTGTAGCACACCCTTCGACAGGCTCAGGGTGACAATTGAGTTTTTAATGTCCTCCTATTTAGTTTTAGCACGCAAATATCGTCCGCAAATCTTTTCCGAATTGGTCGGACAGGAAGTTCTTGTTACAACTCTTACCAACGCGATAAAAAACAATCGCTTGCATCATGCCTATATTTTAACAGGTATTCGCGGTGTTGGAAAAACTACCACGGCGCGAATTATTGCTAAAACCATAAATTGTTTGAATGTTGATGAGGCCAGCAACGCCAAGGCTTGCGGCGTTTGCGAGAATTGCCGTTTAATTTCCGAATCAAAGCATCAAGACGTTATCGAAATTGACGCGGCAAGTCGCACCGGCGTTGATGACGTGCGCGAAATTATTGATTCCATTGCCTATGCGCCGGTTGCGGCGAAGTATAAAATTTACATCATTGATGAAGTTCACATGCTTAGCAACAACGCTTTCAATGCGCTGTTAAAAACTCTCGAAGAACCACCGGCTCACGTTAAATTTATTTTTGCCACAACCGAAATAAAAAAAGTTCCGATCACGATTTTATCACGCTGTCAGCGCTTTGATTTGCGTAGGCTTGATGAGGCGGAAATTGTTTTGCATTTACAGAATGTTTTGCAAAAAGAAAATTTAGAAAGCGAAAAAGAAGCTTTGGAATTAATTGCTAAAATGTCGGAAGGCTCAATGCGTGATGCCTTGTCTTTATTGGATCAAGCACTTGCCAACAACAATCACCAAAAATTTCTACCTCATAATATTGTTGAAAAAATGCTTGGCTTAAATGACAAAGCAAAAATTATCGACATGCTGGAAAGCCTTTTAAATGGTGATCTCACAGGCTCTTTGAAAAAATTTAAAGAATTTTATACTTACTCTTCTGACATTGCACAGTTAATTTCCGATCTAATGGAAATAACCCACAAAACCACGTCCGCCAAGCTTGTAGAGAATTATAAACTTGAAGGTTATTCCAATTTTCAACAAGAAAAAATCAATAAAATCGCTAAAGCAATTTCGCTTAATGCTTTGGTTAGAATATGGCAAATGCTGGTTCGGGGCAGTAGCGAAATAAATTTTTCCACTTCACCGAAAATTACTTTCGAAATGTTAATGGTGAGAATTTGTCACTTGATTGCTTTGCCAAATTTGCAACAAATCATTCTTAACTCTGGTGATGAAAAAAATTCTGTTGCGCCGAAACAAAATGCGGATAATGATGATGTCGTTAACGAAATTTTGAGAAATTTTGAAGGGGCAAAAATATTGTAGGAAATGAACGTGCCTCTGGGTTACAAATCCCAACCCCGCGTTCATGCAAACATGCCAAAAATAAAAACATATGCAAAACAAAATAAAAATCCTCTGCGTAGAAGATGAACAAGAAATCCGCGAAAATATTGCCGAAATCTTACGCACGGAAGGCTTTGAAGTATTCGAGGCTGATAATGGCAAAACGGGTTTTGAAGCTTTTATAAAAAATTCTCCCGACATAGTTGTGTCTGATATAATGATGCCAGAGCTTGATGGCTATGGTTTGCTGGCGCTTATTCGGGAAAACAAGAATATCAGAAACAACAATGTGCCCTTTATTTTTCTAACTGCGCTGGGCCAAAAAGATAATGTGATTAAAGGTGTAAAACTTTCGGCAAATGATTATTTAGTGAAGCCGATCGACTTTGATTTGATGATTGCAAAAATAAAAGAAAAAACCGCCAATGCCTTGAAAGTACAGGAAGGGCATAATCGCAATATTAAAAATATTAAAGATCAAATCGCCGTTGTTTTGCCAAATTCAATAACAACGTATCTTGATGTTATTGCGCAAGTTTCATCAGTGTTAAAGCAAGAACCATATGGCCCGTTCCCGCATCGCAGATATGCGGAAGATTTGGATAAAATCTATCTTAATGCCATGAAATTGCGTGGCGCTATTGCGAATGCGCTTGATGCGAGTGCAATTGACAAGCGTCTTGATACCAATGATGAAGTGATTTCGATCATACATTTATTGCAAGAATTTACCGATAGTTTAAGCGATAAAATCAAAGAAAGAATTATCTTGGAAATTATGGAAGATGGTTTGCCGAAAATTAAAATTGATCGTTTATTATTGCTTGATGCTTTGCGCAAAATTTTTGCCGGAATGTTAAAATCAGACAGTAATTCCAAGGTCACGGTAACGATTATGATTGATCATTTAGATCAAATGATTGTGATTTTTTATTTAAACAGTGAAAATAAAAATCTCGATTTACATGCCATCATTGATGAGGCGCAAATAAGCAAAATTCTCGATAGACAAAATTGCCGTTTTGAAATTTTGGAGAATAGAGAAAATACAACAATTTTAACAATTCCTTCCCACCGTTTAGTTAGCTAAATATGAAACAAAAATCGAACAATAAAATTGTTAGATTTAAAAATTTCATTAAAGCTTATTTTCGCTATTTAAAAACTCGCAAATCCAAGAAAATCAAGCTTCCCAAGAAAAAAATCAGCACTTTTCACAAAGTAAATTTAGCGTTATTGCTGACATTAATTATTGTTACAACCTATTTTGTAATTTTAATTTCAACCAGTCCAAAATCATTTCCTTATGTCACTAATAAAATTGAAAAGGAATTAAAAAAACATTTCGGTGATGATGTTGCAATCGATAATAGTTATATTAATTTTACCTATCACGGAACCTTTAAAATAGCGGTTACCAACCTCAGAATTTTTTATCCAATTGAAGGAAAAAGTGAAAGACGCGAATTTGTCCTTCCTAATTTGGAAACGGAATTTTCACTGGTAAATTTATTGCTTTTGCGCTTTGTGCCGAAGAAAATAAAAATTGCCAATTCAATGCTAATGTTAGGAGATGTTGAAGAATTTCAAGCATCCGGCACTGATGAAGACCACTTGATTTTGCTTGAAAAATTTTTGACGGCAGTCAAAGAAAATGCAATTCCGATTCAAAATTTTGAAATTGAAAATAGCAAAATTTTCTTAAAAAAAGCCAATGTCACTCGTGAAATTTTTATTAAGAAATCACAAATTTTTGTTACCAGAAATAATGGTTTAAATATTATTACGAACAGCTTGTTAAACCTAGGAGCGGGCGACATTGATTCGGCTTTAAATTGTAATTTCTCAGAATTAAAAACTTTCAAATGCGATTTAAATTTAAATAATTTTATTCCAAGCTCGGTTGCTAATTTGCATCCGCAATTGGCGCGATTTAGTAATATTAATGCCAAACTTCACAGCAATATTTCTTTTGGCGTAAAAGATGGCGAAATTGCCAATGTGAATTTCAAGGTAAAATCGGAGAGCGGTAATTTTGAATTTCTCGATTTCTTCAGCCAAAAAATTTATTTTAGTGATTTAACCGCTGTCGGTGAGTATGACGGCCAAACCAAGATTTTCAATTTCTCGGAGCTTAAAGCCGATTTTATAAATAATGGTTCGAAAACAAATTTTCTAATGTCGATTTTAATTTCGGATTTTGGTAACTCTAATGGTCAAAAATCTGATTTTTATATTAAGTTAGAAAATGCGCCGACAGCAGAATTGGAAAAATTATGGCCGGTATTTTTAAATGGTCATGAAATTCGTCACTGGGTAATTACTCATATAAAAAATGGTGTGGTAAAAAATGCTTACACCAAATTTTCTTTGTTAAAAAAAGATGATGTGAATCATCTCGATGCAATCGATGCAACTCTTGCCTTTAGCGGTTTCGACCTTAATTATGATTCATATTTCCCAAAGATAGATAATATTTCCGGCATCGCCAATTTTACTAAAAATGGCATGAAAATTGCTATTGCCGATGCCCAAGTTTTACAAAGCAGAATTTTTGATTCGACAATTACGATTGATGATTTTTCGAAAGCGATTTTAGTGATTAACGGTAAGACAAAAGGAGACGCAGCCAATTCTTTGCAACATGCCAATTATAATTCTGAATTTGCCACCGGTCTTACGGAATACTTAAACGGTGATTCACAAAACAATTTTGACATTCGTTTGCCGCTTTATGTAAATCCTTCTTTAAAAAATTCTTATATTGCAGTTAATTCGGCAATTGTCGGATTGAAAAATAAATATATAAATGGCGGCGTAATTATTAATTCCAAAAAGGATTTTAATAGTGAAAAATTTATTTCAAATATTGATTTAACTATGGCAGAAGTAACTGCTGAGGAATTTGATATAGTAAAAAAATCCGGTATTGAAGGAAGCCTTGATTTTACGGTGTCAGTTGCCACGAAAGATAAAATTATTTTAAAAAATATTTTACTAAAAAAGAAAGCTGAAAATAGAATTTCACCAAAAGTTTTTGGCAATATTGAATTTAATACCAATCCTTTCAAAATTATTTCCTTTGATTTCTCCAATAAATTTTTTGGTAAAAATGATTATGTTATAAATTATAAAACAAATCATTTGTCAATGATTGGAAGGTACGCCAATGTTGGTGGTTTCGTAAAAACTTTGGGTAATTTAGATCATCAAAATAATGCAATTTTTGATGCACAAATAATCATCAACAAAGCTTTCCTGTTAAATAACAAATCGATCAATAATTTTTATTTAGCGCTGAAATGCAATAATGGTTTTTGCTATAATTTTGCCACTAAAGGAAATTACAATAAAAAAAGTTTTGTAACGCTGCGAAGCCTTGATATTGTTAAGGACGGAGCGGTTCAATTTGAAGGCGAAATTTCTGATGTCGGATATATTGCCGAAGGTTTTGGAATTTCAAATTTGGTTGTGGGGGGGGACGCTAAAATAAAATTACAAAGCAAAATTATTGATAAAAAACAAACTTGGAGTGGCGAAATTACCATATCAAATGCCATTACATTTTATGAAAATCAGGCAGTAAAACGTCTGGAGAAAAACGATTTATTTTCGCAAATAAAAGATAAAATTTTCTCCAACAATAAGACAACTTTTGATAATGTTAAACTTAATTTTGACATTGGAAATGATGTTCTTAATATCAATTCATTAATCGCAAATAATTATAAAATCGGCATTACGGCGAAAGGTCAAATTAACCTAAAAACCGGCGCCAAATCAATAAAGGGCATGATTGTGCCCGGATTTATTATCAATAATTTATTCGGTATCGGCAATATTCCATTAATTGGTGGCGTTATTAGCGGCTTGCTTACCGGAGGTGAGGGTGGCGGATTGTTTGGAATTCGCTACGATTATACTCAAGAAAACGGTAAGTCTGACCCGCAATTCGAAACGCATAAAGTCGAATCTTTCGTGCCGACGACGATTAAAAATTTATTTGACGTTATTTAGTGGTAAAAAATCTATGACAAATTTTTCTCTCGTCTCTCTTTTCATTCAAGCAGACATAGTCGTTAAAGCAGTTATCCTTTTTCTGGCATTTGCTTCTTTTTGGTCGTGGGCGGTTATTTTTGATAAAATTGTTAAATTTCGTCTATTGCAAAGCCGCAGCGACAAGTTTGAAGCGCTTTTTGAAGGGGCCAAAAGTATTGAGGATATTTTTACCAAACATAAGGAAAATCATCCGCTGGCTCGCATATTTATTGCCGCCATCGATGAATGGAAATCTAATAATATCAAAAAAATCATCAATGATAGTGCCGAAAAGAAAGCTTCTTTGAAAGAACGCTTAAATGGCACGATGCAGGTGGCTCTTAATCGCTCGCTAAAAAAATTGGAAAGTGGGCTTAACTTTTTAGCAATAATCGGCTCGGCCACGCCTTTTGTCGGGCTTTTTGGTACGGTTTGGGGAATTATGAATAGTTTTCAAGGTATTGCCATCAGCAAAAATACCAGCCTTGCCGTAGTAGCGCCCGGCATCGCCGAAGCTTTGCTAGCAACGGCTATCGGCCTTTTTGCGGCAATTCCGGCTGTGTTTTTTTACAATATTTTTAGCGCTAAAATCAACGATTTCAATGAACGCGCTAATAACTTCATAATACAATTGTTAAATATCCTGTCGAAAGAACTTGATAGGTAATTAAGAGCTAATTTTATTGACTCTGATCAAAAAATTCTTGCTTAGTTCCTAAAAAATGGTACTATGCGGGCGTTTATTAATTTTTTTACGGTTTATGCCTAAAAGTGCATTTCTTCGCTCTCCAACAATTATTCCGGTGCAAATAGGTGCTTCTCCCGCACAAAATATTCAGGGCGCATTATTGCGTAAAGAAGGTCTGGTTACGTCGCTGCAAAGAATGAGTCATTTCGGTAGTGCGCTGTATGAAGATTGGCCAATAGACAGATTGGTTAACAGTGATCAGATATTAGAAGAATTAACAAATAATACGTTTAATTCAGCAGATTTTACAGAAGCAGAGCTAAAAAAGGCGCGCGAAGTAGTTAGAAAATTTGTTATTGATCTGTTGCAAACCGATCCTGCAGTTGAAGGAAGCAGAAAATTTGAAGGTTTGATGGCAGCTTTTGAACAAAGGATTATTAATGCTAAGATTATAAAAAATGATGGAAATCAGCTAACTTTGAACGTAGTTCCTTCATTAGCTACTTTAGGAATCGTAGATGGACCATCTTATTGTGATGTGGTAAGGGGCAATATTGTTCCAGAAGTGGATAATGAGCGTAATAATAGTTTAGGCACAGTTGATTTAGCTCGGTTATGTGATGGATCGGAAATAGGAGGGCGTGAAGCAGGAAATCAACTTAATGCCAAAGCATCATTGCTGCGTCAACAAATTAACCTTGTTGATTTTCTAAAACAATTCGAAGATCAATACAGCGTTTTGATAAAACAAATATCTGAAATAGTAAAGGACGCTGCTACAAAAGATAGTTCTATTAATCCGGAACATGTAATAGGGAAAATTTTTGGAACCAATGGTGTATATTCTTTAAATGCCACCGGGGAACAGCATGGATATGATACAGATTCCATGCTGATTTCTGAAGCGATGGATAAGGTTTTAAAGTCTGATAGGGGTGAAGATTTTAGAAACGTTTTAAATACATTAAGTGGAGTTATTAGCCAAACTGTACAATCTATTCCACGAATAATTGATATTCTAAATACTAACAGGGATCAAGGGAAGCAAGATACTTCAGCTTTTAATTATAAAAAGTTTAAAGAAGTACGTGAAGAAGAGTGCAATGCTCGTATTGAGGTGTTAGAAACTAGTTTAGGATTTAATAGAGGTCAAGCTTTGGCAGCAATTAGCCAAGTATATAATGCTGATGGGCTACCGGGTAGTCCTGCAATAAATTTTACCGCAGTAAAAAAAGATGAGAAAGGAAATACTTGGCTAATTGAGGAAAATGGAAGTCATTATGATATTACGGCAGATGCAAATAATCTTGCAACTGCCGTTGGTAATCAGATGATTCTTATAGAAGGTATTGAGCGACTAGAACAAGAAAAAGATGAATATATTCAACACTTAGATAACTTATATAGGCCATTATTAAGCACTAATCTCGGAAAAATACAGGAAACACATCATGATCTTGAAATTGCAAGAGCAAGAATAATCCTTGGATTAAGTAAGACTAAAGAAAATAATGAAAGAAAAACCAAAGCCGAACAAGATGCTGAATACAAAGTTGCTTTTGAAATATTCGAAAAAGTTAACAGAGAAAACCCAACTCACGGTGAAGCGGCAAATATGCTGGCTTATTGTTATCAAAGAGGTATTGGTGTAAAAGCTGATAAAAGCAAGCCAAAGGAAATTTATAAAAACTTAATTGATGCTTGCGAAAAGGCAAATCCTAAAAAAGTTGTTGATCCGAAAACAGCCAGCCAATATGGCAAGATTATTCTAAGAGAAGAGTTGGCAAAACCGTTTCCGGATAGTGATTTAGTAAAAGAAGGGTTAAGAAGATTAAGAGATGCGGCAACATTTACTTTCGAACAAGGTTCTGCTGTAGGAGATTCATATCCGGAAGCAGAATATCTCTTTGCCAGATATTCTGAGAAAGTAAGGGAAAAAATACATAATGATAATTTTGTTGAAAGTAATGGTCGCTCTCTTTTATGCATAGAATCAGAGGTAACGAAGTTTTTGGAGAAAGCAGCAAAAAAAGGCAATATTGATGCTGCAATTAGATTGGCTGAGCTTGATGGTAAGGAAGATCGAGTAGGTAAAGCTCAGACGACTGCACGTAATTTATTAAAAGTTTATAATGAATCCTTTGTAATTGCCGGTGATAGAGGAGAAAGAATAAGAGAAAAAGTTGCCGCACTCGTTAAGGGTTATTATGATGAATATAATGTTACTGAGCCGTTTAAAATGGCTTTTAGTGAAACTCCGGAAATAAAGAAGTTTGTTGATAGTCTTAAAATAGTTGATGAATTAAAAGAGGCCGGAGCTCTTGATTTTGGTGGTGGTACTACAGATGTTAAAGTTGTTAATTCTCAACTTCCGGGAAATGATTTTTCACCTGATATAGTTTTTAGTTTTAATAGTCCGGATAGCAGATCGCAAGTACAGAATTTGTTTAGAAATGTTTATCGAGATAAGCCTTTTCAAACAAAAACATCTTATGATCGCCAAGGAAATTTACGTTACGAGCTTGTTGTTCCTTACGGAGACAATATAAGAAGCTTGGTTGATGCGATTAAAGATGAAAATAAGGATGTTGATAGACAAGGTATTGTCTCTGCAAAATTGCTGGGTGGAACTTATGACAATATTGGTAAAGTTACTCATGGAATTTCAACTGTAGCTGATAAGGTAACAGCCGTTCCATTTCTTGCGCCTTTAGGATTTGTAAGAGGGCTTTTTGCCTCTATTACTGATCGGATGTATGCCAGCGCTCAGTCAGCTTATAAAACACGCGGTGATTATGGATCGGAAGAAGAATTGCGTGCCAGACGTATAGCTTTAGAAAAAGATCGTATTAACGGAATCAGAAGTGATACGGCTTGGAAGCCTACAACCGGGGTGGGGTCAGTTAGAGGTTTTTTTAATTTTGTTGGTAACGGTTGGAAATCAATTAAAGTACTAACTTCTACTATTGCGAATATGGCAATGGGTGTTGCCGGTACTATTTTAAGAGTTCCGGCCATGATTTTGGGAGGAATTGGTAAATTTTTTACTAAGATTGGTGATGCTATAGAAGCTCCTTTCGCCAAATCTACCAGTCCGTTCGTTAGAAATGTTGGTAAGCTTATAACCAATGTTTTATTTCCGGTTAACACAATCGGTCGTGCTATAAGAACTGCAGGAAGTATTGTTGATGCTACGGCCGATGTTCTTACTACTAGCGCAAGAGTTTATGCCAAAGCTATTGCTTTTGCTGATTCCAATGGCAAACCTAGTAATGATTTTTATAGTGGATTGGCTATTGGATTGTCAGCTATAGTTGGTGACGGTAGTACCGATGTTGGTAAATGGGTTAGAAATAAAATTAATCAAACTAGCCGAAATTCCTTAGTGGAAAGTACTCCAAATGAGGTTACAACTCAAAATAAAGTTAAAGTAAAAACTCCTAAAGAGTTAATAACCTGGAATCAATTTGCTAGAGAATTTGACAGTAAAGATACGACAGAATTGGTTGGTGCAAATTCCTTATATAAGGTGTTCGAAAAATTAATGTCGGTAAACGATGTTAATAGTGAGGCTTTCTTTACCAGCTTTAGTGCTCCTTCTGATTTGAAAGGATTGGAGGATAGATATTTTGCCAAAACCAGAACTTTTACTGTTAAATCAAGAAATGGAAAACCGGTAAATCAATATTTCCTAATTGATCAGAAAACAAAGGAAATATTTTGTGTGGAAGAGCGGCCATTTTACCAAGGTGGTGATTATATTATAAAGCTTGATACGGAAAAGCCGGATCGTATTGCAATGAAGGGTATTATTACATCTATCCATGAGCAATATGCTTCGTCAGAAAAATCAGTGAAATCAAATTTTGCGGATTTTAGAAAGGAATTTCCCGTAAGCGTTAATCATGCTGCAAATGTAGAAAATTTCGGAAAAATTCTAGCACAGGTTAGTGGCGCTTCCGGTACTACCGAAAGTGATTCCATAACTACTGCTAATATAAGGCTTAATAATCAAGTTGTTAAAGTTATTGTTGATCGTGAGGCTCATTCCGGTAATGGCGTTGTCTTGCTTGATCACGGTAATGGGGTGCGTGAAGAGTTAAAATTTGGTGCTGTCGGTCGCGAAGGTCGCGATTCAGTGGATGCTAGATTGGTTGATATTTTTAGACAGGTAAAAAATCAAAAAAGTGACGAAAAAGGTTATAAACATAGTGTTGTTACTCCATCTAACATCGTGAGAAATCCAATGGCAAAACAGTTTGGTAAAGGCCAAACTGAAGCAATGGCGGCGTCACAGTAGCTTAATTGCCACTTTAATTTATGTCAGAACTATCACGTAAAGAATTATTTAATATTGAAGCTGAACAAGCGATTTTAGGTACTATTATTTTAAATAATGAGTATCTAAGTCGTGTCGCGGAATTCCTAGTTGCTGAGCATTTTTACGAACCGGCACATCAAAAGATTTTTTTGCAAATCATTCACAATGTTGAAAAAATAAACATTGTTGCCAATCAAGTTACTCTAAAACAATTTTTCGAATCAGAGCCGGAAATTAAGGCACATGGTGGTGCGCTTTATTTGTCGACACTTCTTGCGGCTGCATCCGCGATTATTGATATTGCTGATTATGGCAGGCTAATTCATGATTTAGCCATGAAGCGCAAATTAGCGATGATCGGTGAAGATATTGTAAATCGCGTTTACAAAAATGACGACAAGGCTTCCGCCCAAGAGCAAGTTGAGATGGCAGAGTCAGAACTTTTCAGTCTTGCCGAAAATGACGCGGCAAAAAGCGATTTTCGCAATATCGCTTTTTCGATGAAAGAAACTTTAGATAAAACTTTAATTGCGAGAAAACGCGATTCTCATATTAGCGGAATTTCTACGGGCTTGGCTGATTTAGATAAAATTTTAAGTGGTTTTCAACCTTCAGATTTAGTGATTTTAGCGGGCCGGCCTTCAATGGGGAAGGCTCAGCCACTTGATGCCAAAGTACTTACACAAAGTGGTTGGAAAGAAATGGGTGAATTAAAAATTGGTGAAAAACTTGCATCAATTGATGGTGGAAATTCAGAAATTACCGGAATTTTTCCACAAGGTGAAAAGGAAATTTATCGTATCACTTTTTCTGATGGACGTTCCACAGAATGTTGTGCGGAGCACTTATGGAAAATTAATTATCGCGATTGGCAAGAAGCAAAAGTTGTTCCTACGACAAAAATAATTTCAATGCTTACAAAGAAGCGTTACCAAGGGCGCGTTTGGATTGATACTTTAAGTGGAGATTTTGGCCACGATGAAAAATTGCCTCTTGATCCGTGGGTGCTTGGGGCTTTGCTTGGTGATGGAAAGTTGTCTGGTGGTTCGATTATTTTTTCAACCGCAAGCAATGAAATGTTGCGGCTTCTATCGCAGAAAAATGGTCCGGAATTTGTTTTAAACCATGCCGGGAAATATGACCACAGAATTGTACAAAGCCAAGGCCATCATCGCAAGGGACTAGCTACCGTTTCGCCAAATGCGATTAAAGAAGCGATTAAAAAACTTGGTTTATTCAATTTAAATAGTGAAGAAAAATTTATTCCGGAAATCTATTTAACTGCAAATCGTAAGGCACGGATCGAGTTGCTGCAAGGCTTGATTGATACTGATGGTTGGGTAGAAAAATTTGGTAGTGTGCGTTTTTCAACTTCAAGTGGAAAAATGGCGAAGCAAGTTTTATATCTTGCGCGTTCTATTGGTGCATCTGCAAGTCTTAAAGAAAAAAAACCAACTTATACTTACAAAGGTGAGAAAAAAAATGGTCTGTTAAGTTATGTTATAAATATTCAACATGCTGAGCCTGCGTCTTTAATGACTTTGACTCATAAAAAGGAGCGTCTGCTTGCGGGTAGAAAAAGACAAAAACGTCTAACAATTGTAAAAATCGAACCAACTAGAAAAAGCGCAGCGCAATGTATTTCTGTTTCGCATCCAAGTCATCTTTATATCACCGATGATTTTATTGTAACGCATAATACGGCCCTTGGAATCAACGTCGCCGTGAATGCGTGTAAATTTTTGAATAAGGATATTGAAAATCAAAAAGATAAAAAAGCTGTGGGATTTTTCTCGCTCGAAATGTCTTCCGACCAATTGGCAGCACGTATTTTGTCGATGGAAAGTTCGATTAATGCCGGAAAATTTAGGACCGGGCAATTGAGTGAAACTGAGTGGGAGGCAATTGCGACAAGGAGCGCGGAGATTTCTAAATTGCCGTTTTTTATTGATGATACACCGGCCCTTTCTATTTCAGCGATTAGAACTAGAGCACGTAGGATGGTTAGAAAACATAATTTAGCATTTTTGGTAATTGACTATTTGCAATTAATTCGCGGAAGTTCCAAGCGCGCAAATGAGAGTAGGGTGCTTGAGGTTTCAGAAATTACGCAAGGCTTAAAAGCAATTGCCAAAGAATTTAATATTCCGGTTTTAGCTTTATCGCAATTATCGCGCGCCGTTGAACAGCGTGAGGATAAGCGTCCGCAACTTTCCGATTTGCGTGAATCCGGTTCGATTGAACAAGATGCTGACGTTGTGGCCTTCATTTATCGTGATAGTTATTACATAGAGCGCCAACGTCCGCCGGAAAATGAAGCTGATAAATTTCAACAATGGAAAAACCAAATGCAAGAAGTGGCCCACAAATCAGAAGTCATAATCGCCAAGCAGCGTAACGGTCCAGTGGGCAGTGTGTTTTTATTTTTCGATGCCGAATTTACCAGGTTTGGTAACCTTGATGTTTATCATCATTAATAGAATTATATGTAGGGACAAAACTGCGAAATGGCGGTTTTAAGACAAGCTCTAACACAAAAATGAAAGAGTAAGTTAGAATTTATATAAAACTCCTATCTTGAGAATTCCTAGGCTTGATTTCGTATTATCAATTCCGGCATTGGAATGAGGTGTTGGCAAGTCAAGTGTCTGTAAGTTTCCTTCTAATATAGCAGAAAAGTTTTTAGCAAAATTATAGCTGGTACCAAGTCCGAAAAAATATCCAACTCGGTGACCTTGTTTTTTTTCATTACTGCTTTGCCAGTTTATTTTGTAACCGGTATTGGCAAATCCGTTGGTAAAATAAACAGAAAATTTTTCATTAAAATCATAACCGATATCAAGCTTAGCGCCATAACGGTTGCCGAGTTTTACTTTATTGTTGTTTTGATCAATTGCTGAAGTTTTGATTTGGTCATTAAAGCCACCAAGCGCTAAAAAAAACTGATTCAAATTAATTGCATATTTATAACCAAAACCAAATCCTTGCCCTCTATCATCAAATCCGCGAAATCCGGAATTATTATCATTATCTTTAGCGTAACGGTGATAAGCCTTAGAGCTGAGTGCATCAAGCTCAAAATAATTTCCCGCTGTTTTGGCTAAAGAAATTTTATTTGCAAAAATTACTAGCAAAAAAATTGTGATAAAGTTTTTCATAGATAGAATTAAGTAGATAATATTTTTAATAAATAAAAACTCATAGTCACCCTGAGCTACACTCCCTAGTTCCCCGAGCTATACTCCTAGTCGCCGTGAGCTATACTCCCAAGTCACACTCAGCTACCCTCCCTAGTCACCCTGAGCCTGTCGAAGGGTGATTCAAGGTAAGAATACTAATCACCCTTCGACAGGCTCAGGGTGACTAGGGAGTAGTATTATAAATTTTTTCTACCGTAAATGAAATATTTAACAATTTTTCTTTTTATTTTTATGAATATTTCTGTGGTAAATTCTAAGAATTATGAAAAAGCAATTTTAGCCGGAGGTTGTTTCTGGGGAATGGAAGAATTACTGCGCAGCCTTGAAGGAGTTGTGTCGACCGATGTTGGCTATATTGGGGGTGATGCGCCAAATCCGACTTATGAAATTGTTTCAACCGGTCTAACAAATTATGCTGAAAGCATTGAAATAACTTTTGATCCGCAAAGAATTTCTTATGAAAAAATTTTAAAATTCTTTTTTACAATTCATGATCCGACTCAAGAAAATCGCCAAGAAAACGATGTTGGCACTCAATATCGCTCAGAAATTTTTTATTTAAATGATACGCAAAAAAAGGTTGCAGAAGGTGTTATTAAGCAAGCTAATAATTCAGGAGTTTTTAAAAGGCCGATTGTTACAAAAGTTTCCAAAGCAAAAGCTTTTTGGAAAGCAGAAGAATATCATCAAGATTATTTAAAGAAGAACCCTTACGGATACACGTGTCATCACGTGCGCAGCGAGTGGAAGTTTTAAAAACACTCAATAGTCACTCTGAGTCTGTCGAAAGGTGTTTTATACTCCGAGCTTCAATACATGATTCGACAGGCTCAGCATGACTATGAGGTTTAATAATTTTTTATCTTATTTGCGAGCTTTTCCACATAGTCCGCAACATTTTCCATATTTTCGCTCACCGCATCATAAATATCTTTTTCGCTTATTTTTTCATCAGATGCAACATTACTTTCAAGATTAGAATTCAAATTTTCAATTTCTTCTTCGCAATTTATCGCGGCAATTAAAAGCAAAGTTTTTTCGTCGGTATTTTTCAATGAGAGTGCTAAATCATTGACTCGGTTATTTAATTTTTGAGAAAGACGTAATAATTTTTCTTCATCTTTTTTTTCACAATTTATTATGTAACTTGATTTGCCGACGGAAATTTTCATAGATCTTCATTTTGTTTTAATATGTCATCAATGCGCGCCAAATCTGTCTCGATAGCATTTATAAAACTAAAGCCTTTGGAGCGGTAATTATTTATTTTTTCTGTGAGAGCTTGATTTTTGCGATTCGCCAGCTCTAATTCGTCACCCAAACTTTCTAAATTTTCCTGCAAATTATTTATTTCTTTTTGCAAATCTTGCAAAGCTACATTTTGTTCAACTACTAAATTTTCATCCATAATTCCTTTTTGAATTGAAGCCTCGTGAATTTTTTCTTTCGTCACGTCTTCTAGCATTTTCAATGCCTTAGAGAGTCTTTTGCGTGCTTCATCAAAACGAGAATTTGTCATTTTTTTATATTTATTCCCTCTCCCCTTGAGGGAGAGGGTTAGGGTGAGGGGTAAGTTTAAGTTCTATAATCCTTATTAATTTTGATATATTCTTCATTCAAATCGCAAGTCCAAACCGTGGCCGAATTTTCTTTTGCACCAATTCCTAAATCAACAAAAATTTTTACTTCGGAATTTTTTAAATAGTCGTGAACCTTTGATTCTAAGTAATCGGGATGCTTTGCACCATTTTTTGTTAATTGAAAATCACCGATTTTTACGGTAACTTTTTCCGGAGAAGTTTTATCGCAAGATTTTCCAACCGCCATAATAATTCTACCCCAATTCGGATCACAGCCCGCGATAGCAGTTTTTACCAAAGGTGAATTGGCAATTGCAAATGCTACGGTCTTGGCTTCAAATTCGGCGCTGGCTCCCACCACTTCAATTTCAATTAATTTTTTCGCACCTTCGCCATCAACTACTACCATTTTTGCAAGTTCTAAAGTCAGCTCATCTAAAGCATTTTTAAATTCTGAAATTGAATCATCAATATTTTTAATTTCATTTTTTGCTTCGCAAGTTGCAAAAAGTAAAAGTGTGTCGTTCGTTGAGGTGTCTGAATCGACAGTGATTGCGTTGAAACTTTTTTCAACTGAATCTTTTAGCAAAATTTGTAAAACCTCAGAAGAAATATTCGCGTCAGTAAAAACATAAGAAAGCATCGTTGCCATATTCGGCGCAATCATTCCCGAGCCTTTAGCAAAGCCGATCAACGTGATATCTTCACCTTTTACTTTGCATGATTTTTTTACTAATTTTGGTTTAGTGTCTGTGGTCATTATAGCTCTTGAGGCCTTGTCCCACATGCTTTCATCATTGATTGAGTTTTTTACTAAATTCGGAATTGCGTTAGTAATTAAGTCAACATTAAAAATTTCACCGATTACGCCTGTCGAAGAAACAAACACTTCTTCTTCCTTGCAATTCAAGCTTTCACAGATTTTTTGAACGGTTTTATTTACAATTTCTTCGCCAACTTTTCCGGTGAAAGCATTAGCATTGCCAGCGTTTACAATCAAAGCTTTAGCCTTGCCGTTTTTAATATTTTTTTTGCAAAAAGAAACCGGTGCTGCGGGCATTGAAGTTTTAGTAAACACCCCGGCAATATTGGCTGTGTGAGGAAAAGTTATGAGCAATAAATCGTCGCGATTTTTATATTTTATACCGCAATTTGTGGTTGAGATTTTTATGTTTTTCATCATTTATTAATTCTAGAATGTCATGCTGAGCCTGTCGAAGCATGATATTATACTCTGAGAAATCATGCTTCGACAGGCTCAGCATGACTTTAGCAAGTGTGCAAATTCCTTAACAATTTCTACCGCATTACCAATTTCTTTCACAATCGCCGACCCAACAACCACGCCGTCAAATCCCAGTTTAGCAAATTCTTGCGCTTGTGTCGGATTATTAATTCCAAAACCAATCGCCACCGGCAAATCAGAAACTTGACGCAACTTTTCTAAATTCTTTTTATTTTCTTCAAGCTCTGCCGACTTAGTGCCGGTAATTCCCATCATTGAAATTAAATATAAAAATCCTCCGGCATTTTTAGTAATTTTTTTGGCGCGCTCAATGTCAGTAGTTGGTGCAATAAGTCTAATTAAATCAAGCTTAGTTTTACCAATCTCCTCTAAAATTTCACTTTCTTCTTCCGGAGGCAAATCAACGATCAACATGCCATCAACGCCTGATTTTTCTGCTTCGGCAAATATTTTATTAATTCCGAATTTCAATAATGGATTATAATAGGTCATTAAAATTATCGGAGTTTTTTCATCATGTTTTCTAAACTCAACAACCATTTTAAAAATTTTAGCAAGGCTCATGCCGCCAAGAACGGCGCGCTTTCCTGCCTCTTCGATAATCGGTCCGTCACCAGATGGATCAAGAAATGGTACACCAAGCTCTATAATGTCTGCGCCCGCACCGGGCAAGGCTTTGAAGGTGTTTAACGAAGTTTCATAATTCGGATCGCCGGCGCAAATGTAAGTGATTAATGCTGATTTTTTTTGTAATTTTAGTTCAGCAAATTTTTCTTTTATTCTTTTCACAATTTTACTCCTAAAGCATTAGCTACAGTATTAATATCTTTGTCTCCGCGGCCTGATAAATTCACAATTATCGTCTGATTTTTTTCCATTTTTTTCGCCAATTTACAAGCAAAAGAAATCGCGTGCGAAGATTCCAGCGCCGGAATTATACCTTCAGTTCGACATAGTAATTGGAAGGCCTCAAGCGCTTCATCGTCAGTAGCGCTTACATATTCAACGCGTCCAATTGAATGTAAATAAGCATGTTCCGGCCCAATTCCCGGATAGTCTAGACCCGCAGAAATAGAGTGCGCATCTTGTATCTGGCCGTTTTCATCTTGTAAGAAAAAGGTTTTATTGCCATGTAAAACCGCTACAGAACCTTTAGTAATTGAAGCCGCGTGTTCACTGGTTGAAATGCCCTTTCCGGCTGCTTCCACGCCGTACATTTTTACCTTATCATCAATAAAAGGATGAAGTAAACCGATAGCATTCGATCCGCCGCCGATGCAGGCAACAAGGGCATCAGGAAGCTTTCCTTCTGTTTCGATAATTTGTTCTTTTGCTTCTTTTCCAATCACTGAATGAAAGTCGCGCACCATCATTGGATAAGGATGCGGCCCGGCCACAGTGCCAAGCAAATAGTAAGTGTCATCGGCATTGGTAATCCAATCGCGCATGGCTTCATTGATCGCATTTTTCAAACTTTTTGAACCGCTTTCGACCGGCTTAATTTCAGCGCCCAGAAGCTTCATGCGAAACACATTTGGCGCTTGTCTTTCAATGTCTTTAGCGCCCATGTAAATCGTACAAGGTAGAGAAAATAATGCACAAACCGTAGCAGTTGCAACGCCGTGTTGACCGGCTCCGGTTTCAGCAATGATGCGCTTTTTGCCCATTCTTTTAGCCAGCAAAATTTGTCCGATACAATTATTTATTTTGTGCGATCCGGTGTGATTTAATTCGTCACGTTTCAAATAAATCTTAGCACCGCCAATTTTTTTGGTAAGTCTTGAAGCCAGATATAGCGGGCTTGGACGGCCAACATAATTTTTTAAATAATAAGCAAATTCTTCCCAAAATTTCGTATCGTTTTTTGCCGCTAAATAAGCTTTCTCCAGCTCCAACACCGCCGGCATAATTGTTTCGGCTACATATCTTCCGCCAAATTCGCCGAACTTGCCGTTTGCATCTGGTTGGTTGTAGGTCATTTTTAATTAAGAAAATTTTTAAGAGAGACTTTAAATTGTAAGAAGCGGTGGGCAATTTTCCAGTGTTTTTTGAAAAAGTGCTCATGTGCTCGGGTGCTCAGGTGCTCGGGCTTAGTTTTAAAATAAGAGAGACCTGAGCACCAGCGAAGCGCGAGCACTCGAGCACCCGAGCACTAAGCATCAATTGTTCCATAATAAATTTTTTTCAACTTTCATTTGACATCTCCCTTTCTATCCCATAATTTTCCAAAATATTCCATAATTTTCCAAAAAATTCCAAATGGCATTATTTTTATCAACATTCACGAACAAAGTCGATAGCAAGGGCAGGGTGTCAGTGCCGGCGCAGTTCCGCGTGTCTTTGGTAAAAAATGATTTTTCCGGAATCGTTGTTTATGAATCCTTCGTTAATGATTGCATCGAAGGTTGTGACTTGGAAAGAATCAAAAAATTAAGCGAATCAATTGATAATTTAGACCCGTTTTCAGAAGAACGCGATGCCTTTGCCACCGCGATTTTGGGAGGTTCAACACAGATTGCACTTGATAATGACGGACGAGTTATTTTGCCGGAAAATTTACTTAAAAAAGCCGGTATAAAAGATACGGCCGTCTTTATCGGTAAAGGTTCGACCTTCGAAATTTGGAATCCGGCGAAGTTTGAAAGCTACATGGCAAAAGCCAAAAAAGACGCGAAGGATAAGCGTAATTTATTGAGGTTGGTCAAATGAACAACTTAGATTTTCACAAACCGGTAATGTTAAACGAGGTGATTGAAAATCTTGCGCCAAAAAATGGCGAAACTTATTTAGATGCAACTTTTGGTGCCGGTGGTTATTCGCGTGCGATCCTAGAAGCTGCTGATTGCAGGCTTTATTCAATTGATCGCGATGAAACTGCCAAAAAATTTGCTTTTGAACTGGAGAAAAAATTCCCGAAAAATTTTGTTTTTTTGCAGGGAAAATTTTCCGAAAGTCAAAAACTTTTAGCCGAAAAAAATGTTAGCGAGCTTGATGGAATCGTTCTCGATATAGGAGTTTCCTCGATGCAGCTCGATGATCGCGATCGCGGATTTTCTTTTGACTCTGATGCCAAGCTTGATATGCGCATGGATCAAACAATGCATTACAGCGCTTATGAATTGGTCAATGAAACCAGTGAGGAAGAGCTTGCCGACATAATTAAAGAATTTGGTGAAGAACCAAAAGCCAGAAAAATTGCCCGAAAAATTACTGAAAAAAGAAAAATAAAACCGATCACTAGTTGCCGAGATTTGGCTGATATCGTTAGATCTCTTTATCCGGGATATTCAAAAACAGATCCGGCAACTAGAACCTTTCAGGCTTTGCGCATCTTTATAAATCAAGAGCTTGACGAATTAAAAGCAGTTTTAGATTCGTCAGTTTCTTTGCTAAAAAAAGACGGACGTCTTGTGGTTGTAACCTTCCACAGCTTAGAAGATGCAATTGTAAAAAAGTTTTTAAAAAATCAATCCGGTGCCAACAAAGCAATTTCAAGGTATCTGCCGGAAAATTTCGCCGAAAAAACCGTGAAAAATTTTCATTTAATTACTAAATCAGCAATTTCTCCGAGTGACGAGGAAGTAGCTGCGAACCCGCGTTCGCGCTCTTCTAAACTTCGCGCGGCGATAAGAATTTGATATGAGAGAATTTTGGCAATCGCTTAACAAATTTTATTTTACAAATTTCGTAATGGCCTCGGCTCTAGTATTGAGCATTCTGACTATGTTTATAGTGCAATCCAAAATGGAATTTTTGCAAGATAGTATGGTGAAAGTTGAAAGCGAAATTGCAGCGTTTGAAGATGAAATTCAATTGCTTGAGGTTGAATGGGTTTACTTGACAAGGCCGGATCGTCTACGCAGCCTGGCTTCGCGCTATTTAAAAGATAACGGTTATGCACTTGCCAGCCAAATTAAAGATGAAGGAAAAATCGAGCAATATTATTTGGCTAATTATAGCAAAATTGAGGAAGATCCTGTAATTGCAAGCAACGATGCGGTGTCATTTTAGAACAACTACTAGCAGTGGTGTGTAGCCGAGCCGGCATGTAAAAGTGCCGGCTTTTTTAGCAGCTCTCTTCTGATGTTATGCTTTTCTTTAGCCATATTGAGGTAAGTCTGTTTGTAATCTGATCTTACGTTTATTTCTCTTAACTCCCTATCAAACTTTGGGCTGCCGCCAAAGCTTCTTTACTAATCTCCTCTCCTGAAATCATCCGCGCTATTTCCATCTGGCGTTTATTTTTATCTAATTTTTCAATTACGGTTTTTACTGTTTTGCCATCAGAAATTTTGCTGATTTTAAAATGAATATCAGCTTTGGCAGCAATTTGAGCTTGGTGCGTAACAACTAAAATCTGTAGATTTTGTGATAACTTCTTCAAACGTTCACCAACTGCATTAGCGGTTTTGCCGCCAATTCCCGTATCAATTTCATCGAAAATCATAGTAGGCGTGGAATTAATTCCCATCAGTGCAACTTTTAAAGCCAACATGAAGCGTGATAATTCGCCGCCGGAAGCGATTTTAGAAATGTCGTCAAAATTATTTTTGTTTAGCGAAGCGGTAAAACGCACTTTATCAAAACCTTGCGGACCTTGTGAATTAGCTGTTTCATCAAAGTTCACCAAAAATTTTACACTTTCCATTTTTAGAAATTGCAATTCTTCCTCAACTTTTCTTGCTAAAATAATTGCCGATTTTTTTCTTCTCTCGCTTAATTCCTTGGCGATTTTTTCATAATCCTTAATGGCTTTTAAGCGTTGCAAATCAAGGTCGTGTGCTACTTCTTCTTCATTATTTAGCAAATGCAATTTTTCTTTTGCGTCAGAAATAATTTTTGGTAATTCGGAAATTGTACATGAAAATTTTCGGGCTAAGCCGCGAATAAAAAATAATCTTTCTTCAATTTCTTCTAAATTTTCTTCATTATTGTTAACTTCTTTTAGCACGTCACCAATCATTGATAATTGTGCTTCCAAGCCTTCATTATAACTATCGAGTTTTGTGCTTAATTCTTCAAAATCATTTTTATTTTCGTTTAAAAAATTATTGATGATAGTTTGATTGCGTATCAAAATTTTTTGTGACGAAAGCAGTTGAGAATTGGCCTCGAGCAAATTTGATTTGGCTTCATTTAAAAAATTAGTAATTTTTTCTTTGGCGATTAATTGATCTTTTTTTGTGACCAAATTTTCTTCTTCATTTTCCCTAACATCAGCAGCTTGTAATTCTTTTACGATATATTCAAGATAGTCTTTTTCTCTTACGGCCTGTTCCTTTCGTGATTTTATATCAGCAATTCTTTCTTCAATTTCTTTTAGTTTTTCATAAGATTTTTTTAGCTCTTTTAACAGGCTTTGGTTTTGTGAAAACTCGTCCAAAATTTCAATGTGAGCGCTGGCGTTTAGAAGGCCGCGTTGATCGTGCTGGCCATGAATTTCAATTAACGATTCACCGATTTTTGCTAAAATATTTATTCCAATTGCAACATCATTTAAGTAAGCTTTGGAAGAAGAATTTTCTTTTATAACGCGACGAATCCTTAATTCATGCGGGTTTTCGGCATCAAGCAAATCATTTTCTTCTAAGATTTTTTTGCACTCTAAATTATTTTTAATATCAAATTCAGCTATCACCGAAGCTTGTTCTTCTTGGCTTCCAATCAAGCGCAAGTTGGAACGAAAGCCAATCGCCAAACCCAAAGCATCAAGCAAAATCGATTTTCCTGAACCGGTTTCGCCGCTTAAAATGCAAAGTCCGGAAGCAAAATCAATTTCAGCCTTGTCGATTAAAACTATGTTTTGTATTGCAAGATGTTTTAGCACGATTAAAACTTAGCTTCTTTTTTCAATATATTTATGTTTATCTTAGACTCAAAACTAAAATCCGACACTATTTTTATCTGCAACCTAAAAATCTCGCAACTGCTTTTAATGAATGATGCGAATTATTTGTGGTTTATTTTAGTTCCGCAAAAAGAAAATTTGGTAGAGTTGACCGACCTTGATTTTATTGAGCAAACTGAAGTTTTAGAAGAAATAAATTTGCTCGGAAAGCTTTTAAAAAGTGAGTTTAATGTTGATAAACTTAATATTGGCGCGCTTGGAAATATGGTTAAGCAATTGCATATTCATGTAATAGGTCGTTTTAAAAATGACGCTTCTTTCCCCAAACCGGTTTGGGGCGCAGCTCCGGCTTTGCCTTATGATGATAAAAAAGCTAAAAATTTAATCGAAAAAATAAGAAAAAAATGTCAAGAGATTTACTAATTAAACAACTTTTATACCGCTCTAACCACAGAGGCTGCAAGGAAACCGACATATTGCTCGGCAAATTTTTTAACGAATATTATTCGAAATTTAATGATGCAGAATTAGCAATTTACAAACAATTTATCGAAGAAGATGATGTATTTATTTATGATTGGATTATGGGTAGATTAAAAGTTGAAAAAGATTACTTAGATTTGGTTTCGCGCATTAGGGAATTTCACCATATTTAAATAGGTGCCCGGCACCTATTTATTCTACGACAATACAGTCCGCTCTTGTTTTATGTGCCTGAGTCACGTATTTATTGCAAAATTCTTCAGCATTTACCTGATTAAAAAAGTTGCCGATTTGCAAGCGATAAAAAATTCCTTTTTTACCTAAATTTACTTCTTCGATATAAATTTTTAATCCGGAAAATAAATTAGGATAAAGACGATTTAATTTTTCCCAATAGTCCTCCGCCGCTTGCTTTGAGGCCATCGCCGCAATTTGCACGCGAGCATAACGCTTTTTATTTTGAACCGTATTTTCTTTTTTTTCGTTTTTTGTTTCAGTGGTTTTTGTCAGAAAATCATTATTGGCAACTGTTTTGTTTTCGGTTGAATAATTAATAATTTTCTCATTTTTTTCCACTGTTCTTTCTTCTTTTGCCACGGTTTTCGTTACAGGTTCCACAGGTCTTGGTGGAATAATTTCTTTTTGAGATTTTTGTATTTTATTGTCTGTAGCTTTTAAAATTTTGCTTTTATTATTACCAAAAATATCTTCATAAATTGTATGATCGACCGGTGCGGAATTTTGTGATTGTTGTTCTCCTTCAATTATTTTTATTGGCTCTTCCGGAGATTTTATAACTTCAATATTACTATTTTCATCTTGATAAACATAATAATAAGCATTGATCGTAACATAGATGAAAGCAGCAACAGAAAGGATCGAGCCGATTATTAAGGCGATCTTGCGCCGATTGGCCGAGAAGTATTTTTTTTCTTCGTCTTTAATATAACCAAAATCTTCCATTATCGCATCTCCTCAACAGCTTTAATGTTAAAAATTTCCAAGCCGGTTTTGATTATTAGTTTAGTGGCTAGAACCAAGTAAATACGAGCTTTCGTAAGTTGCAAATCTTCTTTTACGATAAATTTCAAATCGGGATTTTCGGTACCTTTATTCCACAAGGCATGAAATTCCGCGGCAAGTTCTTGCAAGTAAAAAGCAATGCGGTGCGGCTCGTAGCTTGCCACCGCCATTTCAATAATACGCGGAAAATTTGCGATTTTTTTAATCAATTCAATTTCACTTTCATCGATTAATTTCTCTAAATTAGCTGTTGACTGATGACTTTCGGCTGTTGACTGTCTAAGCACCGAACAACATCTCGCATGTGCATATTGCACATAAAAAATCGGGTTATCTTTTGATTGCTCAATTACTTTGGCTAAATCGAAATCGAAAGGCGCATCGTTTTTGCGTGTTAGCATGATGAAGCGCAACGCGTCAGCTCCGACTTCGTCAATTACTTCGCGCGCCGTGATAAAATTTCCGGCGCGTTTTGACATTTTTAACGGCGCGCCGTTTTTAACGAATTTTACTAATTGGCACAAAATAATTTTCAGCTGTGCGCCCTTGTTAGTCAAGGCTTCAACCGCAGCATTTAAGCGTTTAATATAACCGGAGTGATCGGCGCCCAGCGGCATGATAAAAACTTTGGCACCACGTTCGAATTTGCTTAAAGCATAAGCCAAATCAGCGGCAAAATAAGTAACGGTGCCATCAGCTTTTTTTACCACGCGATCTTGATCATCGCCAAAAAGCGTAGAGCGAAAAAGCGTTTGTTCCTTGTCATCATATCCTTCGGGAAGGGCACCGACACCTTTTTCAGTTTTCGGTGCTTCTAATTTTCCTTCATAAATTAAATCTTGGTCGCGTAGAATTTTTATTGCTTCTTCAATTTTATTTTTGTCATGTAATTCTTTTTTTTCAGAAAAATAGCTATCATGTTTTATTCCTAGAGCTAGTAGGTCTGATTTAATCATCTCAACCATTTTCTCAACGACAAAATCTCGAATTAAAATTAAATATTCCTCTTCTTTTTTATCGCGTAATTCTTCACCTAATTTGGTTTTTAATTTTTCACCGATTTCAATTAAATAAGCGCCGGGATAAAGACCTTCAGGAATTTCAATTTTTTCTCCAAGAGCTTCTAAGTAGCGTAAATATGCGGATCGAAGTAGGGTGTTAATTTGTGCTCCGGCATCATTTATGTAATATTCTTTTAGAACATCATAACCGGTTTTTTGCAAAAGACTTGCTAAAACGTCACCATAAATAGCACCGCGTGTGTGGCCCACATGTATTGGGCCCGTTGGGTTAGGAGAGGCATATTCTAAATTTATTTTCAAATTATTTCCTAAATTCGGAAAAGAAAAACCTTTAGTTAAAAGTTCGGAAATTAGTTGGTAATAAATTTTATTTTCTAAAAAAATATTGATAAAACCGGGGCCGGCGATTTCTAGTTTTTTTATATTACTATTGTGAAGCCTTGAAATTATTGCTTGCGCCAATTTGCGTGGATTATTTAAATTTTCAATTTGGGAAAAATTTTTGCTAAAAATCATTGCGGCATTGCAAGCTAAATCTCCATGAGACTTTTCTTTTGTAGGCTCGATGGTAAAATCTTTTTTATCGAGTGTAATATTATTTTCAGTAGCAATTTCCTTGATTGTGTTGTGGAAAATTTCTTTGAAGTGGTTAAAAATGTTTAACATTGATATGTTTCGTTAATTGTATTAATTTCGTGAATTATCTATTTGTAAGCTACAAAATGCAATAAGCAATTAACCTTATTATCCCAGTAAAACCCTTCATTCTAACCTTCTCCCTCAAGGGAAGAGGAGATTCTCGGAGCGCTGTCTCTTAGGGTGATGGTTTTACTCGATTTAAAATTAAGAATTATGTCAAAAACGACAAAATCTATAAATTACTCAAGCACAATCTACCTAGCCAAACGCATAACCAAAGAATATGTTTTTCCGCATTACAAAACTTTCTTGCTTTCGGTTGTGCTAATGCTTGTGATTGCAGGAACAACAGCGCTTCACGCCTGGTTGGTGAAGCCGGCACTGGACGCAGTTTTTGTGGACAAAAAAGTTTGGGCTTTGGCGGTGATTCCGTTGGTGGTGCTTGCGGTTACAATAGTGAAGGGCTTTGCGACCTATTTTCAACTTTTGTTGATGAATATTTTAACCTTGCGCATTGGTTCTGATATAAGGCTTCGACTCTACTCCCACTTCATCAAATCTGATATTGCCAAATTGCATAATCAATCTTCGGGCAATATGATTGCCAGTGTTATGAATGAGGCAAATGCAGTTGTTGGTTTGATTAGTACAGTAATTAATGGTTTTGTAAAACAGTTCTTCACCCTTGGCGCTCTAATATTAGTGATGTTTCAGCAAAGTTTGGAATTATCGCTGGTGGCTTTTATCGGTTTTCCTTTGGCAGCCTATCCGATTTACAAAATAGGGCGTAAATTGCGTAATTTATCTTTTAAAAATCAAGAAATGGCTTCGAAATTTACTTCGCAAATGAGTGATACTTTACAGTACTCGAAGCTAGTAAAAGCCTATCACTGTGAAGATTTTGAAATTAAGCGCATGTCGCAAATTATCGAAAGCATTTTCAAAATGGGTAAAAAAATTTCACGCATGTCATTAATTGCCTCGCCTTTTACCGAAAGTCTTGCGGGCTTTGGTGTTGCTGCAGTTATCTGGTATGGTGGACATCAGGTGATTAGTGGTGAAACAACTCCGGGTGCATTCTTTTCATTTTTTGCGGCGATGATGATGGCATACCGTCCATTGAAATCAGTGTCGGGCATGAATACCGGAGTGCAGATGGGACTTGCCGCTGCAACACGTCTTTATACTTTGCTTGATGAAAAACCGACAATTATTGATAAGCCAAATGCCGTGGAATTAAAAGATCCGCGTGGTGAAATTGAATTTAAAAATGTTGATTTTTCTTATATTGATAATCGCAAAGCCCTTGATAATGTAAGCTTCAAAGTGCCTGCCGGAAAAACCGTGGCGTTGGTTGGACATTCGGGCGGCGGCAAATCTACTACGCTTAGCATGATTCTTCGTTTCTATGATCCGCAATCAGGATCAGTAAATCTTGACGGCCATGACATTCGCGACTTAACGCTGAAATCCCTACGCAATTCTATGTCGGTAGTTAACCAGGAAGTTATGCTTTTTGATGATACAATTTTAGAAAATATTCGTTACGGCAAAGAAGATGCTACGGAAGAGCAAATCATTGAGGCCGCGAAATTGGCGCGTGCCGATGAATTTATTAATGAACTTTCACAAAAATATAATACGCAAATCGGCCAAAACGGCATTCGCTTGTCAGGGGGGCAACGTCAAAGGATAGCGATTGCACGCGCGATTTTGTACAATGCACCAATTTTGCTTTTAGATGAAGCAACTTCTTCGCTTGATCCGGTTTCAGAGAAATTAATTAAAGATGCGCTAACCAAATTAATGGCCGGACGCACAACACTTGTAATTGCGCATCGCCTTTCAACGGTAATTCACGCCGATAAAATTATCGTAATTTCACATGGTAAAGTTATTGAAGAAGGCACGCATCAAGAATTATTATCACGTAATGGAGCCTACGCAAATCTATATTCTAAGCAGTTTGAGATTGGTTAATTATGAAAAAAGAAACTCTGAAAAAAAGCGAGAATAAAAAGCTGGAAAAACAAAATAAAAAAAAGAAATTGTCGGAAGCTTTGCGCAAGAATTTGCAGAGACGGAAGGTAACGACCTAATTAAAACCTCGATGTCATCTTCAACAAGCTCAGTATGACATCGAATTATTTCTGAACCACACTTTTCAAAAACGGATAATCTCGAATATCAAACTCATTAAAGGCGTTTACCGTGCGTTCGTTGTAGAGCGATTTGTAGCTGTAAAATTTAGTGTAATAAATATATTTTTTCTCATCAAGCAATTCGTAATCGGCATATTTTTTCTTGGTGTAAATTAGCACATTACTCATCGCCGGTGATTTTAAAACTTGGTCGTAAGCCGTTGCTAAAATTGCACCTTTTAGAACTCTTATTACTCTAAGGCCGCCGGCATTGTAAATGCAAGTGCGCTCGATATTTTGGCCGAGGTTTAAATAATTAATAGGTTCAAGACAACTTAAGCTTGATTAAAACCCCAATCAAGCCAATATTTGTCT
>CAZDLU010000005.1:44188-72700 GCA_964506725.1 uncultured Rhizobium sp. | reverse complement strand
ACGTCCGACCCACAGCTTAGAAGGCTGTTGCTCTATCCAGCTGAGCTACGGGCTCGTAAAAAACGAGGGTGGATTGTAGGTTTTTCTAAGTAAAAAGCAAATCCTAATTTATCTCAACAATTCTATCAACATTTTCGATAGTAGAACCCCGATGCGCCACCGTAATTACAATTTTATTTTTTGCCAATTCCGCCAGCATTTTCATAACTTCATTTTCATTTGCCACATCAAGCGCTGAAGTTGCTTCATCAAGCAATAACACCGGTGCATCCTTTAAAATAGCGCGCGCAAGAGCAATGCGTTGCGCTTGACCACCCGATAATTGCAAGCCTTTTTGACCGACGAAAGTGTGAATTTTTTGGGGTAATTTATTGATAAAATCAAAAGCTGGATTGCTTGTGACCAGCTTATTTACTGCTTCTTCGCTGATTTCTTGATTAAGAATAATATTTTCCAAAATCGTTCCTGAAAATATAAAAGCATCTTGCGCGATGTAAGAAAAAATTTGGCGCAAATTTTTGAAGGACAAGTCTTTGATGTCAATTTCGTTAATAGTAATTTTTCCTAAATCAACATCATAAAAACGCTCTAGAAGCTGGAAAATTGTGCTTTTACCGGCACCGCTTTTTCCAATTATAGCAATTTTTTCTTGCGGTTTTATTTCTAAATTAAAGTTTTTTAATACCAGAATCTCTTTGCGCGCCGGATAAGAAAAAGTGACATTTTCAAATTTAATTGTCATTTTTCTAAAATCTGTTATTTGCTTTGGGTCCTTGATTTCAATGACTTCAGACTCAATTTTTAACAAAGCAAAAACTCTTTCGAGCGCCGCCATTGCAGTTTGAACTTGTCCCATAATTTGGCTTAGCGAAACCAAAGCTGTTGCTGTGATAATCGCATAAAAAATAAATGAAGATAAATCACCCGCCGTCATTTTTTGTTGCAACACGTCATGGCCACCGACCCATAAAATAAAGGCGATAGCGCCGAATGCTAAAGCGATTACCAATGCCACCATAAGCGATCTAAGCGCAATATTTTTTAGCGAAATATTTAGATTTCCTTCAACAAAATCAGCGAATTTTTTTTCTTCTTTTTTTTCTAAAAGATAGGCCTGAATTGTTTTAATGCCACTAATTGCTTCTTCGATATGAGAGCCAACCAATCCTAGAGCTTCTTGGCTTTGCACTGAATATCTTTTTACTTTTTTACCCAAAATAAAAATCGGTGAAATGGCGAGCGGGATTAAAGCAAAGGTCAGCAAACTTAATTTCAAACTAGTGAAAAATAAAAAACAAATTCCTCCGATGAAAAATAAGGAATTACGCAAGAAAAATGAGGCACTATTGCTGATAATATTCTGCAAGAGAATCGTGTCGACAGTAAGGCGCGAGATGATATCACCGATTTTGGCATTTTCAAAAAATTGTGGTGATAAATTAATTAAATGAGCGAAGGTTTTTTGGCGCAAATCGGCGATGATTTTACTCGCAACACTATTTACCAAAAATGAGCGATAGTAACCGGCAATTGCCATGAGAGCAACGGCGACAAGGAATGCCAGTAATACTAAATTTAGCGAAGATGAATCTTGTTTAGCAAAGCCGAAATCGATGAGGTATTTTACGGCGCGACCGAAAGAAAGAATCGTTGCGGCTGTAACAAGCAAGGCTAGAAAGGCCAGGAAAATTTCTTTTTTATGAGGTTTAAAGAAAGGAAATAGAGGAGAAAATTTTTTTAGCTTCAAGGATTTATGAAATTTTTGGACATAAAAGTAAGGTCGGGGCTACAAACCCCGACCTGCAATAATACGAGCTTGGTCTAGAGCGCAACGGGATTTGTAATCCCGTTGCAACGTTCATTTCTCCTATTATAAATCCAACACCAATCTTCTTGGATCTTCCAATAATTCTTTAATGCGAACCAAGAAAGTCACCGCTTCTTTACCATCAATAATTCTATGATCGTAAGAAAGCGCCAAATACATCATCGGACGGATTTTGATTTCGCCATTAACAACCATCGGACGCTCTTGAATTTTGTGCATGCCCAAAATTCCTGATTGCGGAGGGTTGATGATCGGAGTTGACATTAATGAACCGTAAACTCCACCGTTAGAAATTGTGAAAGTTGCACCAGCCAAATCAGGTAAAGTTAATTTACCGTCGCGCGCTTTAGTTCCAAGCTCAGCAATACCTTTTTCGATTTGTGCTAAATTTAATTTATCAGCATCACGTAAAACCGGAACCACCAAACCTTGTGGCGAACCTACGGCCACGCCGATATCGTAGAAATTTTTATAAATAATATCAGTGCCGTCAATTTCAGCATTAACTGCCGGAATTTCTTTTAAAGCAGCCACACAGGCTCTAACAAAGAAAGACATGAAACCAAGTTTTGCGCCATGTTTCTTTTCAAAAACGTCTTTATATTGCGTACGCAGCGCCATAACTTCAGTCATGTCAACTTCATTGAAAGTTGTAAGAATCGCCGCAGTATTTTGTGATTCTTTCAATCTTTCGGCAATTTTTTGGCGAAGTTTTGACATTCTAACACGCTCAGTTGCTTTTGCGCCTTGCGCTTGCGAAGCAGCTGGAGCAGCGCTTCCCGAATTAATTGCTTCTAAAACATCACCTTTAGTTACACGACCGTCTTTGCCGCTTCCTGAAATTTTTGAAACATCAACATTATTTTCCGCCGCAATTTTTTTCGGAGCCGGAGAAAGTGGAATAGAATTTGCAACAGGAGCCGAAGCTTGTTGAGGCGCAGACGGCCTGTCCGCCGTAGCTTTAGCGGAGGAGGACATCAAAGCAATCAAATCACCAACTTTTACGTTATCACCTTCTTTAACTTTCAAGTCAGAAATCACGCCATTTGCCGGCGCGTTAACTTCCAAAGTTACTTTATCGGTTTCTAATTCAACGATAATTTCGTCAGCTTTTACAGCGTCTCCAACTTTTTTATGAAGCTTGGCAATAGCGGCTTCTGATACTGATTCTCCTAGTTGCGGAACTTTAATTTCGATTGTCATAATTAAGATTTAAGCTTTTTTAAGTTTGGTTTTTTTGGGAGTGGATTTTTTATCGTCTTTGTCCAGATCGTGCATAATCCACATTGATGTTATTCCAAAGGTCAAGGCCAATAACATAATGAAAATAGCAAAAAAATCAGCGCTAGTAACAAAATCAATATTCATATTTATCAAGCTCCAAAATTTTAAATTTAACTTTAAAAAAAGTCACTAAAGCCATAATAGTTAATACACTTATAAATAAACAAACTGAAATAATTGTTATTTTTGAAAGCGTTTCTTTATTGCCCCAGGTCCAACTCAAAATTGAGCTAATTGCCGCCACAAATATGGTTAGCAACAATTTATCCAGTCCGATTTCTTCCTTGATTCGATCCTTGGTTTTCATATGTGATTTGGTTTAAATCTGGTAATACTCTAAGCCAATTTACAATTAGCTTAAAGCCTCGTCAACTAAATTTTTCTGTTCTTTGGCGTGGTATGAGCCGTATCCTGTGGCCGGTGAGGCACAAGAAATTCTACCGACATATTTTGCGCGAGAATTTTTATGTTTTATTGTTGTTAAAACATCTTCCAGCAATTCATTTACGAAATGCCATGCGCCCATATTTTTCGGTTCTTCTTGACACCAAATAATTTCGGCGTTTTTGTATTTTTTTAATTCATTTTGCAATTCTTCTTTCGGGAAAGGATAGAATTGTTCCAAACGAATTAGCGCTACATCGTTGATTTTCTTGGTCGCACGAGCTTCGAATAAATCATAATAAACTTTTCCGGAGCATAGAACAACTTTACGCACCTTGTCTGAAGCCGCGATTTTAGTGGTTTCTTCGATGATTGTTCTAAAATTGCTTTCAGAAAATTCTTCTAAAGTTGCTGTGGCTAATTTATTACGCAGCAAGGATTTTGGCGACATTATAACCAATGGTTTTCTGTCTTTACCGTGCAATTGACGACGCAAAGCGTGGAAGAAATTGGCTGGATTAGTAATGTTGCAAACGCGCAAATTATTGTCGGCGCAAGCTTGTAAATAACGTTCCAAACGCGCTGATGAATGTTCCGGGCCTTGGCCTTCAAAACCATGCGGCAGTAGCATTACCAGACCTGATTTTCTCAACCACTTAACTTCTGAAGAAGAAATAAATTGGTCAAACATGGTTTGCGCGCCATTGGCGAAATCGCCGAATTGCGCTTCCCAAATTACCAAACTATTTGGTGCCGAAAGCGAATAGCCATATTCAAAACCAAGCACGCCATATTCTGAAAGCACTGAATCATGCACTTCGTAATTGGCTTTATCCGCGAAAGGCGAATAGATCGAATAACGCGTACCGTTAGTTGCATCATGCAAGATCGAATGACGATGCGAGAAAGTTCCGCGACCGGAATCTTGGCCGGTAATGCGCACCGGATAGCCTTCATCGAGAAGCGAGGCAAAAGCTAAAGCTTCTCCCGTTCCCCAGTCAATATCCTTACCTTCTTCAACCGCGGTTTGTCTGGCTTCAAGCGTTTTTAGAATTTTCGGATTAGCGTTAAAACCTTGTGGCGCATGGATTGTTTTAGCAATTAATTCCTTTAATTTTTTCTTTGGAACCGCCGTGTTTGGAATTGAATTGTCACCGTCTTTTACAAAAGACCAATCTTTTTTCAACCAGTCTGCTTCCTTTGGTTTGTAGTCTTGCGCCTTGTCAAATTCTGCTGACAAAAGAGCTTCAAAATCAGCCACCAATTTTTGATATTCCGCTTCACTTAAAACATTTTCAGCAATTAATTTTTGCGAATAAATTTTTTCCAAATCCGCATGTTCTTTGATTTTGCCATACATTACCGGTTGGGTGTAAAGCGGCTCGTCACCTTCATTGTGACCATATTTGCGATAGCAAATTAGATCAATTACGATGTCTTTTTTGAAAGTTTGGCGATAGCGTGTGGCAATATCAGCAACGCGAATAACCGCTTCAACATCATCACCGTTTACGTGGAAAATTGGCGCTTCTACAGCTTTGGCAAGATCAGAAGAGTAAGTTGTGCTACGCGAATCAGTTGGGTTTGCCGTAAAACCGATTTGGTTATTCACAATCAAGTGCATCACGCCGCCAGTTGTATAGCCTTTCACACCATTCATCACTAGATTTTCTGCCACAATACCTTGTCCGATAAAAGCCGCATCACCATGAATCAAAATCGCCATGGCTTTTGTTCTTTCCGCATCCTTATATAAATCTTGTTTTGCGCGTACGCGACCGGCAACCACCGGATTAACAGCTTCTAAGTGCGAAGGATTAAACGCTAAAGACAAATCAATTTTATTACCGGCAATTTCGCGAGTTGAGGCATAACCCATGTGATATTTCACGTCACCGGATTTAGTCACGCCTTCCGGCATGCCCGGGGTTCCTTTAAACTCGGCAATTAATTGATGGTAAGGTTTACCCATTACGCCGGTTAAAGTGTTCAAACGGCCGCGATGCGCCATGCCGATTACAACTTTTTTAACACCGGATTTTGCCGCAACGTCGATCATCTTTTCAACCGCGCAAATTGAGGCTTCGCCACCTTCAACAGAAAATCTTTTAGCGCCCGGAAATCTTTTATGCAAAAATTGCTCGAATTTTTCGGTACGAATAATTTCTTTTAAAACTTTGATTTTTTCTTCTTTAGAAAGCTCAGAAAGCTGAGAATTTTCTGTTTCGCGGGCCAACCAAGCTTTTTGTTCAGCATCAGTAATATATTCAAATTCGCAACCGATTTTATTTGCGTAAATATAATTTAAATAATCAATTGCTTGCGAAACCTTGGTTTTGCCAAGTCCAAGCTCACCTTTCAAATCAATTTCCTGATTTAAATCGGCATCGTCAATACCTTGATTTTTTGCTTCAATTTCAGCGGAAACCTTACGCGCTGCAAGACCAAGCGGGTCAAGGTCTGCGGCCAAATGGGCAAATCTTTTGTAGGCATTAATTAAGTTGGCAACGTGCAACTTCAAATCTTTTTGATTATGCGCTGCAGCCGGAGATGCCGGCTTTTTAACTTCTTTTGGAGCGTTAGAAGAAATGTCAAAATCTGTAGAACCCACAACCTTAAGGCCACGTTTTGCCCAAGACGGACCGTTATAATCAGCTAAAACTGATTTAATTTCTTCATTATTTTGTTTAAAAAATTCAGACCAACTGGCATCGACCGATGCAGGATTTTGTAGGAACTTTTGATAAAGCTCATTGATAAAAACAATATTCGCGCTAAAAAATTGCGAGTCGTTACTTAATTCTTTTGACATGATTGTTATATTTTATCTAAAATAAAGGGAAAGGCACTATAATTTCTGTCTAAATTAATTGCAAGTTTTTGTGAAAAAAGCGCTGGTAATACTCAATGAAAAGCTAGATGAAATGGGGCTCGGTACCAATACAAGCCTCTCTTATATTTTGGGTGCAGTAGAAAATGGTTTTGCGGTTTATTTGTGGAATTTGGCGGATAATCCGCCCTCCCGTCATTGCGAGCAAAGCGAAGCAATCCATACCAAATTGATAGAAAAAGAAAGTGCAGAATTGGCAATTGCCGAATTTAAAAAAACCAACAAAAAAATTTCTGATTTTGTAAAAAACGGCGATTTTGCCGGCTTGATGAATTTAAAAATCAAAAAAGCTGATATAAAATTTAGTGAAGAAACTATTGCTGCAAGCGAAATAGACCTAGTAATTCAGCGCTTAGAACCCATGAAGAAACCTTTCCCGCCGCAAGGAAATTTTGCTGTTGATGATGTTTTGCGCAAGATAAAAAATATTTTCCCAAATCATAAATTTAATTGCCCGATAGGTTTGAAAGACAAGGATTTGCAAGAGTTTGAAGGCATTGCGATTCCAACAATTGAATTTGAAATCGACCAAAAGGGGTCAGACCCCTTTTTACCAAAATCCGTGGTAAAACCCAAAAATTCGGCACAATCTTTGGGGGTTTTTGCAGTAGAAATTAGTGAAACGGGGCTAGAACTATCAACGCTTCAGCTTAAAAAGGTTAATGATTTAAATTCGCAAATTTATAAGATAAAGGGGTCAGACCCCTTTTATCATTTGATTGAGATTTTATGTGCTGTTCAAAGCGCGCGAATCAAGGGTTTAGGCAATATTTTGGTTAGAGATCTAGATATAATTGCAACTGCTAAAGAACTCTATAATGAAAAAGTGTTAATCCAGCCATTCCTTGAAGGAGTAAAGCTCGGCGATGTTCGCGTTTGTATTTTAAAAAACCAAAATGGCGATTTTTATTTGGCAGGGAATGTTTTTAGAAAAAGCATAAAGTCATCAAACGAAACTTTCACTACCGCTTACTCTACCGGCTCTTCTTGCCCACATCCGACTAGTTCTTTAACTCGTGAAGAACAAAAAGATTTACAACAAAAAACTGAAAAAATTTTAACAATTTTAAACGGCAAATTGCGCGAAAAATATCGTGATGTAACCGAACTTGGTGCTGATTTTATTTTGGTTGGAAATGCAAAAGAATTATTGCTTAGCGAAATAAATCACCTATGTCCTGGCTTACTCCCTGTTGCTGAGGCTATAGAGCATACTATTGATGAGAAGGCAATTTATGATAGAGGACTTGGACTTGCTAAAAAAGCAATTTATTCCTTATAAGTTTTCAACAACTTATCCCAAACCACAAAATAAGGTGCATAATTATGGTTGTAATGACGATGATGCAAATCATGGTCGCCGATAGTTGCAGAAAGCGGCGAGCGCGGAAAAACATCGTGATTGGAATGGCCCATAATATCAAAAGTCATTGATAAAATATTGGTTACAATCAAGGCCGGAATAGAAATCGGAATTATAAAAACTATATAAGCATAAAAGCACTGAGCCAGCGTAAATCCAAGCGGATTTTCATTGTAAGTTCCCCAAACCGTAGGCGGATTGTTGGTTCTATGATGCGGAATATGTAACATTCTAAAAATAATTTTGTTAGTGTGATACCAGCGATGCGTGAAGTAAATTACGGTATCAAGCAAAAATAATCCCGCTACCACCATCAAAATAAAATCAATTGCCATCACACCGCTTAAAGTAGCATTATTAGCGATTCCAATTGATTTAAAATAAATTCCCGAACCTAAAAAAATCGCCGAAAGAAAAAGATTTATTAGCGATGATTTTAAATCTAGTTTAAAAATTTTTCTCTGCTCCTCCTTACTGCGCGTTGGACCTTTATAGATTTTCTTTTCGGGAAATTTTGCAACAAATTTGGCAAATAAATAACCGAAACCAAAATAATAAAGCAAAAAAAATGGGTATAAAATTATTATGTTTTTAGCAAGGCCCAGCATAAATTTCAGATTTGTTAATGAAGGCTTCATTGTCTGAAAAATTTGATTTTAGTCAAGAATCACTTGGCTTGGCGCTGATTTTGTATCATTTTGGGTCAAGGAGATATCATACTTGGATTTGAGCGTTCAACTTTATTTTCTTTCATTAATTAATCCTTCGATTTTTCCTTTGGCGATTTTTTTAAAGCTGCTGCAGAGGCATTCCTAGCACTTGCAGTCACCTCTTCAGGTGAAGGTGCGACTCTTGGTCTGATAGCTGGCAATGTTAGTTTTGCTGCAGCAGTAACAGCTGGAACAAACATTCTTGCCACATCTTCTTCAGTAAAAGCTGGAACAATTGGGGAGCGCATCGCAATAGAATCCTTAAGCATACGATGCCTTTGATGTCTAGGACGATCAATTAAGCTAGCCGCAGCTGCAGAGGCATTCCTAGCACTTGCAGCCACCTCTTCAGGTGAAGGTGCGACTCTTGGTCTGATAGCTGGCAATGTTAATTTTGCTGCAGCAGTAACAGCTGGAACAATTGGGGAACGCATCGCAATAGAATCCTTAAGCATACGATGCCTTTGATGCTTAGGACGATCAATTAAACTAGCCGCATCTGAAATCATTGATTCTGACTTAGAAGCCGCAGCGCTTTCTTCTTTAACCGATATATCAATAGGTGTTAATGTTTTTGCCGGCGGCGGAGTTGGAACAACTATTGTTGCCCTTCCTTCTTCAGTAAAGGCTGGAACAATTGAAGTACGCCCCTTAGACACACGATGCCTTTGATGCCTAATAGGCAAAGGTCCACCCGCACCTCCCGCAACAGGAACACTTGCCTCCTCTTCGTCACTCTCAACATCAAGGGCACTATCACCTTCGGTGGATGCTACAGGCACAGGCTTAGATTTAGGCGTATAAACATAAATACGCGCATTTTCTTCTTCTACAATTTTTTTAATATCAGGATTTTGTTCTAAAAAATCTCTAAAAATCTCAGTATCCGTAATATCAGATTCTGTTTTCCCGTCTCCCGTTTCCAAAAACTGAACTGCTTTTCCTAAAATAAGACTAGTTGCCCAATTATTTCTAGAATCAGTTTCATTATATTTTGCAGATATAAGTAAACGCGAATCAAGAAGAAGCGCTTTCTCATCATAAAAATCTTCCTCCTTTTTCCTCAAATTAGCTTCAGGATCTTTTGTAGAATAAGGATTTCTTTCAGAATTAACCACTTTGTCAACTAATTCCATTCTATTTCTTATGGAAATTGCTACCTTAGAAGCTAGATATAATGCTGTAGCATAGCGGTTATATTGAGGATTTTCCGGATTTAGTCCCAAAGACGTAGGGAACACTGAAACCCAGCCGTTAATCATTATTGCGCTATATAATTGTCTAAAAGAATCGGCATTTAATGGCCTTAAATCATATCTCATAATACTATTACACCGCCGACCCTCCCGATCACAAGATTCCGCTGATTCTATTAACTCTAGCAGCAGTGGTAAGTTATCACGCATCATTAAAAACTGATAGTTTTCAAAAGGAACGTTTGCACTACTTATATCTGCTATCGATGAAAGCAATTTTCCAGTTTTTATACCTTTTTTTAGCAAAGTATTTACAAAGTTTTTAAATTCCGGCTGCATAAGATATGATGCATGCAGCCCGTCTATATTCCTCCATAATCACAGGCATGATTTAAAGAATATTCATCTGCTCTTTCCAAAACAGCTTCCATCATTGATATAAATATGTTCTTTCTTTCCGGAGGCGCCCCCATTATAATCAACCGAATATGAAGAAATCTAAGCATTCCATAAAGAAGAGTTTCTTTTGATTCTTCTTCTGGATTACAATAATATTGTGGAAAAAAAATCTCAGGATTACCATATAAATTATTAACTTCTTCATCTTTTAAATGAGGAAGAATTTTATTAAATAAACCTCCAAAAAATTTACTACTTGCAACAACCAAAAATTTTTTGATTAGTGGCCTATTTTTTTCCTTCATCAAATCAAAATTTTTCTCAAAGAGATCGGTAAGCTCTTCTTCCGACATATCTTTTGTATATTCACATAATTGACTCCTTCTCCTAAATATTCTAGCAATTCAAGATCTTTCATAATTTTCAATGTCAATTTTACTTAGAAGTTATCGCGTTTTATGCCAAGAATTAAATACCATTTGCATTTAACCATTATCCGCTATAATCGACCCTTCCTTTTAAATATTTATATAAAAGCAAAATGGAAGAGAAATTCATAAAAGTTGTCGGTGCAAAAGAGCATAATTTAAAAAATGTTAGTGTTGAAATTCCGAAAAATCAGTTGGTGGTAGTTACGGGCTTAAGTGGCTCGGGCAAGTCGTCTCTAGTGTTTGACACAATTTACGCTGAAGGCCAAAGACGATTTATTGAATCGCTTTCGGCTTATGCGCGGCAATTTTTGGATATGCAGGATAAGCCGGAAGTTGAGTCAATTACCGGTTTGTCACCGGCAATTGCGATTGATCAAAAAACTACTTCGCGCAATCCGCGCTCTACTGTCGGAACGGTTACCGAAATTTACGATCACTTTCGTCTTTTATTTGCGCGGGTTGGCGTGCCTTATTCGCCGACAACCGGCAAACCAATCGAGAGCCAATCGCCATCGGTAATGGTTGATAAAATTTTGAATTTACCACAAAAAACCCGCATTTATATTTTAGCGCCAATCGTGCGCGGGCAAAAAGGCGAATATCGCAAAGAAATGATGGCGGCGCGTAAACAGGGCTTTCAGCGCATTAAAATTGACGGCAAGGTGCATGATTTAAATGAGATGTTGCCGGCTTTGGATAAAAATAAAAAACATGATATTGAAATTGTTGTTGATCGCATCGTTATTTCAAATGATTTGGGCAACAGACTTGCCGACTCAGTAGAGACCGCCCTTAAAGCCTCTGACGGCTTGCTTTATGTCGAAATTGTTTCACTTCCTGAAGGCATAAAAACCGAGCATAAAGCCGGTGAAGTTTTGGTTTTTAGCGAAAAATTTTCTTGCCCGACTTCCGGCTTTACAATTTCTGAAATCGAGCCGCGACTATTTTCTTTCAACTCTCCATACGGCGCTTGTAAATCGTGCGGCGGTCTTGGAACTGAACTTTATTTTAACGAAGATTTAGTAGTTGAAGATGAAAATTTATCACTAAGACAAGGCGCTATCACAATTTGGCAAGGCACGCAGGAACGCTTCTACCAACAGGTTTTACAAGCCATGGCTTCGCATTATAATTTTAGTTTGGATAAACCATTCCGCACTTTGCCGGAAGAAATAAAACAAAAAATATTTTACGGAACAGGCAGCGAAGAGCTTGAAATCAAGTTCGAAGACGGTTTGAAAACCGTGAAAATCAAAAAATCTTTTGAAGGAATTATTAATAGTTTAAAGAAAAGATTTTCTGAAAGCGAAAGCGAATCTTTGCGCGAAGAACTGGCAAAATTTCAAACTCTAAAAACCTGTTCCAAATGCCAAGGACACCGCTTAAATGAACAGGCCTTATCGGTAAAAATTGCCGGATTACATATCGGTGAAGTTAGCAGAATGTCGGTGGAAGGCGCGGCCAATTGGTTTTCTGAATTGCCGAAAAAATTAAATAATATGCAAAAGCAAATCGCGGAACGTTTGCTTAAAGAAATCACGCGCCGTTTGGGCTTTTTAAAGAATGTCGGCTTGGAATATTTAACGATTAATCGCGAGGCCGGAACTTTATCGGGCGGTGAAGCACAGCGTATTCGTCTGGCTTCGCAGATTGGTTCTGGACTTTCCGGAGTTTTATATGTACTCGACGAACCCTCTATTGGCCTGCATCAATCAGATAATACGAAATTGATTACGACATTAAAAAATCTGCGCGACCTTGGAAATTCAGTGATTGTAGTTGAGCATGACGAGGAAATGATGCGCGAAGCCGAATATCTGATCGACGTTGGTCCGGGCGCCGGAATTCATGGTGGTAAAATTATTTCTCATGGCACGCCGACTCAAGTAATTAAGGATCCAAAGAGCATAACCGGACAATATTTAAGCGGCAAAAAACAAATCGATATTCCAAAAAAACGCCGCAAAATTGATCCGAAAAAAATGATTAGTTTGAAAGGTGCGACAATTAACAATTTGAAAAATGTTAATTTGAATTTGCCTTTAAAGTTATTCGCTGCCGTGTCAGGAATTTCGGGTGGCGGCAAGTCAAGTTTGATCATCAAAACGCTCTATCCGGCTTTAGATAAAATTATTAATAAAGCCAAAGTAATGCCGGGGCCTTACGAATCATTAAACGGTCATCATTTAATCGATAAAATTATTGAGATTGATCAATCTCCGATCGGCAGAACTCCTCGCTCCAACCCATGTACTTATGTTGGCGCTTTTACTTACATTCGCGAATTTTTTAACTCTTTGCCGGAATCGAAAGCGCGCGGCTATAAGGTCGGACGCTTCTCTTTCAATGTTAAAGGAGGCCGATGCGAAACTTGCCAAGGTGATGGTTTAATCAAAATCGAAATGCATTTCTTACCCGATGTTTACGTAAAATGCGACACTTGTCACGGCAAGCGCTACAACCGCGAGACCTTGGAAATCAAATATAAAGGCCAATCAATTTCCGATATTTTGGAAATGACAGCCGAAGATGCTGCCGGATTTTTTGCCACTATGCCGCATATTAGCGAAAAGTTTAAATCCTTATGTGACGTGGGTTTAGGCTATATTAAAATCGGCCAAAGCGCGACAACATTGTCGGGCGGCGAGGCGCAAAGAATAAAATTGGCTAAAGAATTAAGCCGCAAAGCTACGGGCGATACTCTTTATATTTTGGATGAACCGACTACCGGTTTACATTTCGAAGATATTAATAAATTGCTTAAAGTCCTTCATACTCTGGTAGATTCCGGCAATTCAATTTTGGTAATTGAACATAATTTAGACGTATTAAAAACTGCCGATTGGATTATCGATATCGGTCCATGCGGCGGTGAAAAAGGTGGTTATATTGTGGCCGAAGGCACACCGGAAGAAGTGGCGAAAGATAAGAAATCGGTGACCGGGGAATATTTGGCGAAAGTGCTGTAAAAAAGTGCTCAGGTGCTTAAGTGCTCTCGCTTCGCTGGTGCTCGGGCCTTAAGTTTGGAGTAATGAGTTTCAACTTAGGGCCCGAGCACGTAGCACCTGAGCACCCGAGCACCTAAAGCTAGAGCGCATAATTGACTTTTTAACTTCCTTCTTCTATTTTCACCACCTTAACTTTTTTTAAAAAACATGGTCAAAAAAACTGCAACAGAATTTTCTAAAAAGCAGCTCCTCGAATTCTACCGCGAAATGCTTTTGATCCGCCGCTTTGAAGAAAAGGCCGGACAGCTTTACGGTATGGGTTTAATTGCTGGTTTTTGTCATCTTTATATCGGTCAGGAAGCAATAGCTACGGGCATGCACGCCACAATGATTGAAGGTGATAAAGTAATTACAACTTATCGCGATCACGGCCATATGATTTCGGTTGGCTCTGACCCTAAAAAAATAATGGCTGAATTGCTTGGAAGACGCGATGGATCCTCTAAGGGCAAGGGTGGATCAATGCACTTATTTGATTTGGAAAGACATTTTTACGGCGGTCACGGCATCGTCGGAGCCTCTGTTCCAATTGGTGCCGGCCTGGCTTTTGCCGATAAATATCGCGGCAATAATAACGTGACTTACTGCTATTTCGGTGACGGCGCGGCACATCAAGGTCAGGTTTACGAAACATTTAACATGGCAAAATTATGGAATTTGCCGGTTTTGTTCATTATCGAAAACAATCACTACGCTATGGGAACTTCGCAAAAGCGCTCTTCTTCAAGCGACGACCTGTCAAAACGCGGCATTGGTTTCAATATTCCCGGCGTTAAAATTAACGGCATGAATATTTTTGAAGTGATTAAAGAAGGCCAGAAAGCCGTTGATTACGTAAGATCCGGCAATGGTCCGATTTTGGTTGAAATGGATACTTATCGCTATCGCGGTCACTCCATGTCTGATCCGGCGAATTATCGCTCAAAAGAAGAATTAAACTGTAAAAAAGAACAAGACCCAATTGACAGCCTTCGCGAGCATATTTTACAAAATAAAATTGCCAATGAATCCGATATTAAAAAAATCGATGACGCCATAAAACAGGAAGTTAACGAAATAGTTGAATTCGCTAAAAACTCTCCGGAACCGGATGAGAGTGAACTCTTAACTGAAATTTATAATTAAACATGACACTTAGAAAACTAACAGTCCGTGAGGCCCTTCGTGAAGCGATGGCTGAAGAAATGCGCGCTAATGGCGAAGTTTTTGTCATGGGCGAAGAAGTCGCAGAATATAACGGCGCTTACAAAGTAACCCAAGGCCTTTTAGACGAATTCGGTCCAAAAAGAGTGATTGATACACCTATAACTGAGCACGGATTTGCCGGTATCGGCGTTGGTGCGGCCTTTGCCGGATTAAAGCCGATTGTCGAATTTATGACTTTCAATTTCGCCATGCAGGCTATTGACCAAATCATTAATTCTGCGGCCAAAACCTGTTACATGTCTGGCGGTCAAGTTAAATGCCCGATCGTTTTTCGTGGCCCCAATGGCGCTGCTGCTCGCGTTGGCGCACAACATTCGCAATGTTACGCAGCTTGGTATGGTGCAATTCCCGGATTAAAAGTCGTTTCACCTTACAGCGCCGCTGATGCAAAAGGCTTGTTAAAATCAGCAATTCGCGATCAAAGTCCGGTAATTTTTCTAGAAAATGAAATCACTTACGGCTTTAGTTTTGAAGAAGAATATGATGAAGATCATGTGGTTGAAATCGGCAAAGCTAAAGTGCTGCGCGAAGGTTCTGATGTCACGATTATCGCTTTTTCTCTGGTAGTAAAATATGCGCTTGAAGCCGCAGAAATATTGGCTCAAGAAGGAATCGAAGCAGAAGTAATAGACTTAAGAACAATTCGTCCTTTAGACCGTGAAACCATTATCGAATCAGTTAAAAAAACTAATCGCTGCGTAACCGTTGAAGAAGGTTTTCCATTTGCCTCAATCGGCAGTGAAATAGCATCATTATTGATGGAAGAGGCGTTTGATTATCTAGACGCGCCGGTAAAAAAACTGGCCTCAGTTGATGCGCCGCTACCTTATGCGGCAAACCTTGAAAGACTGGCATTGCCGAAGGTTGAAAATATTGTTGCGGCAGTTAGAGAGATTTTTAACAAAAATATTTAAAAAGCTCGATATCATGCTAAGCTTGTCGAAGCATGATTCTGCGCCGGGTTTAACAATCATGCTTCGACAAGCTCAGCATGATCGAGTGTTGATTATCAAAATGACAACAAAATTCCTCTACAATTTTGTCAGAAAACACAACATCTCTAAAACCCTTTTTATCGTCTATTTTACTACCTCCTTAGCCATTTTATATTTTATTCTTTTTACAATTTTCGGACAAAAAGGCCTGATAAAATATTTCAATTTTAAAGAAGAAATTGCCGGTCGCGAAAATGTAAAACAGGAATTATTAAACAAGGTCGAAACCAAGAAAAATATGGTTCAGGGCATGAATCTTGAAAGCATTGATATTGATTTACTCGATGAACAAGCGCGCAAAGTTCTAGGCTATGCCGGCAAAAATGAAGTGGTAATTTATCAAGACAAAAAAGAGGTGGAAAATGGTAAAAAATGAATTAGTTCGCAAATCAGTTCATCTCTTGATTTTACTGATCCCGCTAACTTATACGCTTTTAGGAAAATGGCAAAGTTTACTGGTTTTTGCGCCATTAACCATCATCTTCGTGTCGCTAGATTATTCGCGCCGCACCAGTCAACAAGCACAAATTATTTTTCTAAAACTTTTTAGCAAAGTCTTACGCCAGCATGAACTACAAGGCGACAAATTGTGTGGCGCCAGTTGGACATTCCTGGCTACCTGCATTTGTTTTTTTCTTTTTAAACCGGAAATTGCCGTAACAGCTTTTGTAATTCTTGCCGTCTCGGATACTTGCGCTTCCTTGATCGGCAAAAGTTTTATCAGCGCTCCTTTTTTTGAAAAATCATTCGCCGGTTCCATGGCTTTTTTCATTAGTGCCATAATAGTTTTATTCATCTGCGGCAACATTTATCATACTCGACTTTGGTTTTATTTATTCGGCGCTTTTGCAATAATTTGCACCACCATAATCGAAGCACGCCCTAGCCTTTTCAAGCTTGACGATAATTTTACCATCCCGATTTCTTTCGCCTTAACCACAAGTGCTTTTGATTTGATTTGGAATTATCATTATTAAAATGCATTTTCCAAAAGATTTTCCTGACAAGCTGCGCTCATCAATTTTGGTTTCGGAAGTTGTTGGAAAAAAGGTAGCACTAAAAGCACGCGGCAAAGAGTTTCAAGGACTTTGCCCATTTCACAACGAAAAATCTCCCTCCTTTACCGTTAACGATCAGAAAGGTTTTTATCATTGTTTTGGCTGCCAAGCGCACGGCGATGTGATTAGTTTTGTGATGAATAGCGATGGTTTTAGCTATCCCGAAGCCGTAAAAAAACTGGCTGATGATTTTCAAATAGCAATTCCGCGCGTTGAAATAAATCAGGAAAAAGAAGATAAAATTGCGCGCGATTACTTAATTTTAGAAAAAATTGCCCAGTTTTTTAGCAAAAATCTTTTTGAAAGCGTTGGCGCCGAGGCTCGCGCTTATTTAAAACGACGTAACTTAAACTCCACAATTGCCAAAAAATTTCGTTTGGGCTACGCACTCAATAGTTACGAGGCCTTAATCAATTTCTTAAAATCCGAAAATTTCAGCGAAAATGAAATCGCTAAAACCGGAATTATCGGCAAAAACGACAAAAATAAATTATATGACAAATTCAGAAATCGTGTCATTTTTCCCATAACTGACAAAAAAAATAATGTCATCGCTTTCGGCGGCAGAACGCTGGGCGACGATATGCCCAAATATTTAAACTCGGCTGAAACCGATATTTTCAAGAAAAACAAAACGCTCTACAATTATTTTTTCGCCCGCAAAGCCATATTTGACAAGGGTTACGCTGTAATTGTCGAAGGCTATATGGACGTAATTTCACTTGCGGCAAATGGCATTGAAAATACTGTGGCCGCGCTTGGCACAGCGCTTGGAGCCGAACATTTAAAGGAACTTTTTTACATCACTGATAAAATCATCATCTGTTTGGATGGCGATGAAGCCGGAATCCGCGCGGCTAAACGCGTTTCCGAAATTGCGCTACCTTTGATTAATGCCAAAAAAAATATCTTTTTTACTTTTTTACCGAACAAAATGGATCCAGATGATTTTGTTAAGGAATTCGGTGCCAAAGAATTAGAAAAGAATTTTGCTGAAGGCATACCACTTTCCGAAAGCTTGTTAGAGTTCACTTTAAAGGATCTTGGTCTAGATAAAAAGCAAAAAATTAGCGCAGAAAATAAGGCTAAAATTGAAGCTAATTTACTGGCTAAAATTAATTTAATTACCGATACAGCCAGTAAAAAATATTTTTCCCTTTTTGCCAAAGACACCTTATTTCACCTGGGTCGCGGCTTTAAAAAAGAAAATAATTTTGATTTAATTAAAAAAATACCACCGAAGACCACTAATAATTTGGCTGATTTTTTGGGGCAAAATATTATTGCTATGCTACTTAAGAACCCGGAATTATCGCACTTCGAAGACGAAATGTTCAATATTAAAGAAAGTCATTTTCACAATGAAAATTTGAACCAAATCAAAGAGGTCATCATTGATTTGGTCGAGCATGACCCCAACATAAACTCCGAAAAAATGCTTGCAACCATTGAAAAATTAGGCTTTAATAGCGAATTCAAAGTAATAAAAAGTCTGTTTTCGCAGTTAAAAATAGTCGATCCCAATGCAATTTTAATTAAATTTCGCATTCTACTTTTGAAGGATTTATTACTTCATGTAGAACAGCAATATAGGGAATCACTGACTCTAATCGATGAAATTGAAACTCATCAAACTGCAATTACCAATCAAAAAGTAAAAGAAATTTTTGATTATAAAAATTCTTTGGAAAGTCGAATTCTGGCTTTGGAAAAAGAATTAATGTAATTTCGAAAAAGGGGTCAGACCCCTTTTAAAAAAATAAAATTATGGCAAAGAAAAAAATTAAAAAACCGGTAAAAAAAGTTAAAGCAGTTGTAAAAAAAACTGTAACAAAGAAACCGTTAAAAATCAAAAAAACTTCAGTAACTAAAAAAGCTGCAAAGCCAGTAAAGAAGCCGGTTAAAAAAGTTATTAAGCCGGTTAAAAAAACAATAAAACCTAAGAAAATCATAGCAAAGAAGCCTGTTAAAAAATTAGCGAAAGCACCGGTAAAACCCGTTAAAAAGATTGCTAAAGTCGCCGTAAAAGAAGTTAAGAAAGCAATTGTACCGGAAGTAAAAAAAGAACCGGAAAATCGTGGTCGCAAAAAAGTTGAAAAACCGCAAGCGAACAATAAAAATCACGCTTTAACGGAAAAATTTAATTTAATTCAAGGCGTAAAAACTGCCCTGCAAAAGAAAGAAAATGAAGGCACGCGGCTTTCCGGCGAGCTAGCTTCCAAGCTTAAAAAATTACTTTCAATCGGGAAATCGCAAGGCTTTTTAACTTATGACCAAATCAACGAAAATGTTGATTCTGATATTGAGCCAAGCAAATTGGATCGCATTCTTGATATTTTAGCTGAATTTAAAATTCAAGTTGTGGAAAAAGAAGATGATCTAGAAAGACTTTTAGAAGAAGGTTTGGTTGCCAAATATGATGAAAAAAGCCAAAAGCGCAGCGAAGATTCAGTAAAAACTTACTTAAAATCAATGAGTTCGGTGAAGCTTTTGACGCGCGAAGACGAAGTTTCAATCGCAATGCGCATTGAAGAAGGCAGAAGCAAAACCATCAAATCACTTTACCAAAGTCCGATCATCATGCGCCATTTTATCGAATGGTATAACGGCCTTGCTAATGGCACGATTTTACTGCGGGATATTATCAGAATTGATGAGACATATAATTCCGAGCTTGAAGAAATTATTAAAACCAATGATCAGCAAGCTCCTGCCGCTGAACAAGCTAGTGAAGAAGATTTAAGTTCAATCATCAACGAACAAGTTGATAGCGCCAGCGTTGTTGAAGAGTCTTTTTTTGAAGATGAGGAATTAGAAGAAATCGACGAAAGCGCGGTTTCATTCGTTTCGATGGAAAGAATTTTGATGCCGAAAATGCTCGATCTTTTCCAAAAAGTAGCGCAAATTTGCCAAAAAATTCTTGATAAATCAGCGAATAAAACTCCGGAACAAATTCAAAATGACAAGGAACTTGTTAAGTTAAAAAAGGAATTTGACGAACTTTCTTCTGAAATTAGCTTTAACGATTCTTTAATTAAAGCATTGGTTGATCAGCTTTACGAAGCGCAACAAAAACTTACCACAATTGAAATTGAATTGCTGAAATATGCCCAAGAATTTCGCATTGATAAAGCTGATTTCTTAAAGCAATATCATGGTCCGGAAATTGGTGATAAATGGCTGTTAAAAATCAGCAAAATTAAAGATAAAAAATGGCAAGATTTTGCTAAAGAAGGCAAAGAAAAAATTAAAGCGATTCAAGCTCGTTTGGAGAAATTTACGCAAATCATAGGCCTTTCAATTCCTGAATTCAGAAACCTTATCAACATAGTCCGCCGTAGTCAGGAAGAGGAATTTAAAGCCAAGCGTGAAATGATCGAAGCCAACTTACGTTTAGTGGTTTCAATTGCTAAAAAATATACGAATCGCGGTTTGCAATTTTTGGATTTGATTCAGGAAGGCAACATTGGCTTGATGCGCGCCGTTGATAAATTCGAATATCGTCGCGGCTATAAGTTTTCTACTTATGCAACCTGGTGGATTAGACAGGCCATTACCCGCGCTATTGCCGATCAATCGCGCACGATTCGTATTCCGATTCACATGGTGGAAACGATTAATAAAATCGTCAAAACTTCGCGCCAATTAACGCAAGAGTTGGGACGCGCGCCTGATGCACAAGAAATTGCCGATAAATTATTAATGCCGGTTGAAAAAGTTAGAAAAGTTTTGAGAACTTCTAAAGATCCGGTAAGCCTAGAGTCTCCTGTGTCGGGAGACGATGAAGAGAGTGTACTCGGTGATTTTATCGAAGATAAAACTGCGGTGTTACCTTTTGATGCGGCTTCGCACTCAAAGTTAAAAGAAGTTACCGCGCAAATGCTTTCATCACTTACTCCGCGCGAGGAAAGAGTGCTAAGAATGCGCTTCGGTATTGGTATGGTAACGGATCATACTTTGGAAGAAGTTGGTAAGCAATTTTCGGTAACTCGTGAACGTATTAGACAAATCGAGGCTAAAGCTTTGAAGAAGTTACAGCATCCGAAGAGATCAAAATTATTGAAGAGCTTCCTGCAAGACGTTTAGTGGCAAGACGCATTTTATCTCGTTGCCACAAATTCTGTTAAAGCTTCAGCATCTCTTGCCAGACCATTATCGGTTGGTCCTTTTGCTGCGCTGATTTCTAGGCCGTGCAAAGCCATAATATCTTTACTTTTAACCATTTTAGCAATATCCGGAACTGAGTTTTCGATAGGTGCAACAACTTCATTTGGTAATTTTACTTCAATAGAGGAATTTGTCGGCCCATATTTTTTTCCTCCAAAGATACAATTTAAATTCTTTGCTGTTTCTTTAGGGTCAATTTTATCCTCATGCAGCCGCAAAGCTTGCGCAATATCTGCTACAGCTTCTCCACAAGATTTTTTAACATTAAATCCAATATAGTTTACTCCGTGTTTTTCCAAAGCCTCTTTATAAAGCAAAGATCCTTGTGCCACCATCGGCCAAGCAGATTTACCAAAAAATCCGTTATCCATTAAAGTTATTTGCCCAGATCTATCTTTAGCAATCAACACAGCATGCCCGGGGACCAAACAAATCTTAGCTTCACCTGGTTTTAATTTAGTTAGAATATCATCCATTGATTTGTTCGATAGACCCGCCGATTCTGCTTCACCCAATTCTAGCTTTTGTTCTTGTAGCTTTCCTTCAGCTGATTTTACTCCCTTGGCAATTTCATCAGAATTCATAGCCTTGCTAGAGATGGCAGCAACTAACCAAGCTAAAACAGGAACTATCGTGATAATACATAGTAATATTTTGAGAGCTTTTAACATATTGTAAAAACTTAAAATGTTTTATGCGTCCCATCACAAACTACACCATTGGCACTATGTTTACAGCCGCAAAAAGCTACAACTCCATCTTCTTTGGCCTCAAACATCACCGATTTCATTATGCTGGTGCCGTCTTCATTCTTAAAAGCTTTATGAGCGCCGTCGCAGAAAGGCTGGTTTTGTGAGAAGCCACAAGAACACCAAAAATATTTTTGGCCTTTTTTAACTTCTACTTTAAAAGATGATTTAGCGGCAATTTTAGGGAGGCTTTCCATTTAAATTACAATATTATTAACTTGATCAAATTCGTTAACTTCGATTTTGGCTTCAACACATTTTTGGTAAAAACCAATTTCTTTCAACACTTGTAAATCGGCCTTTTGTGGCACTACTACGATTATTTTTTTCTCAGTAAATTTTGCTTGCGTGGTAGCCATTACTTTTAAAATCGATTCCAAATATTTTGGATTTTGTAAATAAAGCAAATATTTATTCAGCGCCTGTTTTCTAGCATCCAATGCCATATTTTTTTGCTCAAGAATACGACATGCTTTAAAATCCATCACATATAAAATATCGCCACCCACAAATGCTACTTCGCATAAAAACATCCGCGCTTTTTGCTCATCAAAATTGGCCGGCACAAAATAATTTTTGTTAACCATATGGCCGCTGGCTTTCATTGTATTTACCAAATCTAACGCTAATTTATTATCGCCAATAGCACCGCCAGGCGTTGGCGCTGTGGTCTTTACAGCCGAAGATGTAGTAGCAGGAGCATGATGAAATTTCTCACCAAAATCAGAAATGCTTTTAGCAATGCGACCAATTAAATTCTTATTGGTCTCAACTTCCATTTTGTAATTATCGCTTAATTTTTTAAATAGATCGTTACCAACTTTCATAATGGCATCTTTGGAATCCTTCATCACGGCATCTTGCACCACGCGCCAATCACGCATTCTTTTTTGAATTTCCTCAATTTTTTGCAAAGCTAATTCAACTTGTTTTTCTGCCTCTAAACGCAATTTAACTTCACCTTCTTTTTCCTTGCGCATCGCATCAACTTCGCGCAATAATTTTTCAACTTTCTCACTTTCACTTTTAGTTCCGGTAAGCAAATTACCTTCAATGGCTTTACGCTCTTCATTGGCCACATCGAGCTTTTTTCGCAGCTCCTTTATCTCACTGCCGGAAGTAATGCGAAACTTAGAGTAGCGCATATAGACAATGAGCATCATTGCGGCCAAACCGATGTTACTGATGATGATGTAGATCATATTTATAAGGCTAAATTGTCAATTAACCTAACTCCTTGCAGATAAACTGCAACGAAAATTCTTGCAGTAATTTTATCGGAAAAATTTGTAACTAAATCGAGATTTTTTTCATCACGAATTTCCAAATAATCTATTTTTTCAAAACCGCTTTCCAGTAATTTTCTTTGCTTTTTTTCTAAAATTAAATTTATGTTTTGCGGATTTATTTCTACTTCTTCCTTTATTTCTTTTAAAACTTTAAATATCTCTGCCGCTTTGTTTTTAGCACTCTCATCAAGATTTTGATTTCGCGAAGACATAGCTAATCCGCTTTTTTCGCGCACAATTTCATGGCCCAAAATCTCTACCTCGAAATTAAAATCAACAACTAATTTTTTTATGATAAGAAATTGCTGAAAATCTTTTTTACCAAATAAAGCAATATTTGGTTTTACGATATTAAAAAGTTTAGTAATTATTAAGGCTACACCATCAAAATGTCCTGCTCTGGTGCGACCGCAAAGGCAATCGGTAAGTTCGATTGGAATTATTTTAAAGGATGTTTTTAGCGGAAAAATTTCTTCATCATTTGGCGCAAAAATATAATCAGCATCGCGTAATTTTTCCAAATCCCTTTCTAATTGCCGCGGATATTTTTCAAAATCTTTGATGTCATTAAATTGAGTTTTATTAACAAAAATGCTTACAACCACAACATCCGCAACTTCGCGTGCTTTTTTTACCAATGCCAAATGCCCGTCATGCAACGCTCCCATTGTTGGCACGAAGGCAATTTTTTTGCCTTCGTGTTTTTTTAATGTTATTTTTAGATCGAGTATTTTTTTTATTAACATAAATTACGAATTACGAATTTTAAAAAGTCATTTTTAATTCGTATTACTCAAAAACCAAAACTCTCACGATACCTGCTAAGTCTGGCTTTTCTTCACTTAGTAAAAAATTATTTTTCGCAAAAATTTCCGCTATTTTTTCTTCTTGGCCATAACCAATTTCAACAATTATTTTACCATTTTTCTTCAAAAAGTCACCCGCATTTAATGCAATAGCGCGATAAAAATTAAGTCCGTCATATCCGCCATCTAGAGCCAAATGCGGCTCGAAAAGCCTAACCTCTTCCTGTAAAAACTCTATTTCATCACTTGCGATATAAGGCGGATTGGAAATTATTAAATCGAATTTTTCTTCTTTCAAATTAGAAAAAATATCAGAATTAATTAATTCTAAACGTGGCAAAACTGCTAATTCTTGAGCATTTTTTTTAGCAATAGCCAAAGCTTTATCGCTTATATCAACACCTATAGCCAAGGCAGATAAATATTGCTTTAAAAGCGTTATAATCAAGCAACCGGAACCTACTCCGATTTCCAAAATTTTTAATTCCTGATTTCTGTTGGGAAATTTTTTTAAAACCGCTTCAATCAATGTTTCTGAATCTGGTCGCGGATCTAACACATCTTTATCAACAAAAAAATCATTACCGAAAAATTCTCGGCGCGCAATTATATGCGACACCGGCTCACGCTTGATCCTTCTTGCAATAAAATTAAAAAAAAGTTTTTGCTGATCTGAATTTAAAAAAGAATCCGGGTTAAAAATAATGGCTTCTTTGGAAAGATTTGTAGCGTGAGTTAGTAAAATTAGGGCATCTAATTTAGAATTACTAACTCCGCTTGAGTCCAAGAGCTGCCTGGCCTCGGCCAGAGCAGAAGAAATTTTCATTGATTAGAATTTACCTAGAATTTCACGAGTGGTAGTTTCGTTAATTAAAAATTCCAAATTCTTTTCACGTCTTATATCAAAGGCTGCAATATCATCTTTGCTAACCGCATTTTTTGCCGCCAATTCTTTACTTACAACATTCAAACCAAGCACAATTCTTTTTAAGAAATTTTGGTATGAATTATTGTCAGCACTTGTATCCGTAGCGCTCTCATCAATAATTTTATTGAAACTAGTAACCATATAATTCAATAAATTATCAAACTTTTCTATTCTAACACTTATCATTCCTGAAGGTAAATTATCATCCTGGAAAATATTTACTTCACCGTTGAAAGAAATTTTATATACCGGATTAGAAAATTCGACATTCACAATATTGATTGACTTGCTGTAATGAATTGCGGCATTTTCCTGAATTTGCGTTGGATCAAATTGAGCTTGAGCCTGTTGATTTTGCAGCGGAACTAATGAATATTCGATATTCATCATAAAGTTGCTTTTTACCAAATTATTATTGGCTACAACAGCATCCAAAGCTTTATTTTGTTGATCAGAACTATTGTTATCAACCGGCGCCGGAGTAGGAGACTGTACCGCTACTGAAGAAGGAGCCGAAGCAACGGGAGTTGGAGCCGCTGCAGAAGTCTCGGTCGCATTATTAGCGGCCGGAGCAGCCGCAGGAGCAGGAGCCGGAGCTGTAGTTGGAGTAGGAGCCGCTATCACCGCAGGAGCATTGGCGCTTGCTGCTAAAGCCGCTGGCGATGGAACTGCAATCGGCGCGTTACCATCTTTAACCAATTTATCATTGGCTTGCTTCAATAATTCCTGACTTTTTTTGATAATAGCATCAGCTTCCGTTGCCGGAACTTGCGCAGCTGGTTGCGCTGCCAATGCAGGCGCTGCTACCGCTAATTGAGTTGGAATCAAGGCCGCATTGGCGTTACCAAGCGCGATTTCGCCTGTCTTTAGGCCATCAATAATTTTTTGCGCAAAAGCATTTTTATATAAATCCATTACATCAAAACCTTCAACATCTTTGATATTTGTTAAAATTCTCATAGTAATTTTACCATTATCATCAACACTGGAATCAAGGCTGACATTGGTGTTGCTTGCAGCGTAAACCACATTTTTATCCTTATCCAAAACTCTATAACCAAAATCTTTATAATTAAATTTTGCAATGCGACCATTTACAATGCTAAAAGTAATGTCAGGATTTTTGCTAAATTCAACTTTTGACAAATTGCCTTTTTCGTCCTGCGTAGTCACTTCTGTAAGATCGGTCACGATAAAATCAGAAGAAAAAATTGAAGCTTTTGCTACAATATTTTTTACCAAAACTTGTCTTTTATTTAAAACGGAAGTTGGCAAAGTAAATTTTAAATCACTAACTGTAATTTTTTGTGAGAAAGGAAAACCTGACACCGACACTTGAGCCGCAACACTTGGCGCATTTTCACTAACAAAATTATTTAAACGCTTTTCTACTTGACCAACTCTAAAAAACCAATAAACGGAATAGATGAGGACAATTGCACTTAATGCAATTGCGGCTTTGATAGCTATGCTTTTGCCCATAAATTTAGAAATTTTAATTAATAAAAACTAACCGATAGAAACATTGCGAGTCTCACTCGGCACTGTAATCGTAAGCCCGTCCAATTCTTTCGTCATTTTAATTTGACAACCTAACCTAGAAGTTGGCGTCAAACCAAATGCTAAGTCAAGCATATCTTCTTCATCTTCACTTGGTTCTTCCAATTTGTTGTAAAATGTTTCATCAACAATTACATGGCAAGTTGAGCAAGCAAGCGAGCCTTCGCAAGCGCCTTCCAAATCGATATTATTATTGTGAGCAGCCTCTAAAACCGTGGTTCCAAGTGGCACTTCAAATTCTTTTTTCTCACCTTTTTCAAGAAAGATTATTTTTACTTTTTCTGACATAGATTTTAGTAATTAATAAAAAAATTAATTTAAATAATTTTATTTAAAAATAAAGTCTTTAAAAGAACTTAAATAATTTTTTTTGGATGACCAAAATTGCACTCTATCAACCAGATATTGCCGGAAACGTTGGCACTATTATTCGCACTGCAGTTTGCTTTGACTGCGAATTACACATAATTGAACCTTGCGGATTTCCTTTTGATATGGAGCGCGTAAAAAAATCGGCGCTTGATTACATTCACCAAGCCAGGATTTTCAGGTACCCAAGCTTTGATGATTTTTTTAAAAAAGAAATTTCAGAAAAAAATCAGCGTTTAATTTTAGCGACAACTAAAGGCAGCGTTGATTACAGCACATTTAAATTTGAAAAAAATGATGTGTTGCTATTTGGTCGCGAAAGCGCCGGAGTGCCGGATAATGTGGCTGCGCAAGCTCATCATAGAATTTTCATTCCGATGAAAAATAATATGCGTTGTTTAAATGTAGCAGTTTCTTGTGGAATAATTACAGCGCGAGCAATTCTATAAACTAAACTCGGTTTCAATCGGCACATGGTCGGAAGGCTGTGCTTCACTTCTAAAATCACGATAAATTTTCATCGCTTTTAAATTTTCTTTTAAGTTGGGTGTCACCCAAATATGGTCAAGACGACGACCCTTGTTAGCGCCAAGCGGGTCAACGGCGCGATAGCTCCACCAACTATATAATTTTTCATGTTCCGGCACAAAATGACGATGGGTGTCCACCCAATTTAGTGTTTTTTGTAAATTATTTAACTTCTCAACTTCAATCGGCGTATGTGAAACAATTTTTAACAATTGCTTATGCGACCAGACATCGTGCTCTTTGGGCGCTATATTAATATCACCAACCATTATGAGTTTTTTATCTTTTTGCGGCAGGAAAAACTCACTCATCCAATCCACAAATTTCAATTTATGATCAAATTTATTATTAAGAGCGACATCAGGAATATCACCTCCTGCCGGCACATAAAAATTATGCAGATCAATTTCACCGATTTTTGTTTCAAGCGTTACTGCAATATGGCGTTTGTGACCATAATTTAACACATCAATTTTTTGCAGATTTCTGAAAGGAATTTTCGATAAAATCGCCACGCCATTATAAGACTTTTCACCATCAAAATCTATAAAATCAAAACCGAGTGACTTAGCCTCTAGCATTGGAAATAAAGCATTCTCAACTTTTATTTCTTGCAAACAAATTACATCAGGATTAGCAATTTTTACAAATTTCTTTAGTAATTCAAAACGTAAACGTAGAGAATTTATGTTCCAGGAAATTATTTTCATTTACATGATTTATGACGCGTTTTCCTTGTCAAAATCTTGACGCAATTTGCTAAAAGAAAAAACATCAACATAGCGTCCGCGATGGTAGCGGTGCTGACGTAAGCGACCTTCTTTAGTAAAACCGGATTTAATTAGAAGATTTATCGAAGGAGAATTTTCCACTGCCGTAAAAGCTTCAACTCTATTTACTTTCCATTCGTTAAAAGCATGTTTTACAACTGCTTCTACTGCTGTAGAAATAATGCCGTGGCGCCAGTAAGGACGAGCCAGGTCATAACTTAATTCAATACGACTTTGATAAGAATTATAACCGCTAATTCCAACGGTTCCGATCAAACGATTATTGTCTTTTCTTGCAACGGCAAAATAAGTACCTTCGTTACGATAAAAAATACCACGCCAGTATGTCATCTCGCGCCTGGCTTCATCAACGGTTTGCGGAATTTCGCACAGAATAAATTTATTTACTTCCGGATCGTTGTAATATTCAAGAAAAGCTTCGGCATCTTGCTCCGGATTTTTTTCGCGCAACACAAAATCACCAAAGTCAAAAACAGGAAAGGGCTTTGCGGGATTTTGAGAATAAATTGTCATTTGTTGTAAATATTTAAAACCCCCCTACCCCCCCTCTAGGGGGGAAGACGTGCTATCGCA
>CAZDLU010000005.1:0-44088 GCA_964506725.1 uncultured Rhizobium sp. | reverse complement strand
ACGTCCGAGTACCACAGAAAAATACTGAGCTCTCGTTTTAGCGCAACGTCCGAGTACCACAGAAAAATACTGAGCTCTCGTTTTAGCGCAACGTCCGAGTGCCATAGAAAAATATCTAGTTCTCGTCTAGTGCAACGTCCGAGTGCCATAGAAAAATACTGAGCTCTCGTTTGTAGGGGAATAATTATTGAATTTTATTGAATTGCGATTTCCACCAATTTCACCAACCGATTATTAGCATCGATAATTTTAAACTTCAATGCCCCTTTTTCTAGCTCTTCTCCAATTTCCGGAACGCGGTTGAAACGCGCCATTACTAGACCGCCGATGGTTTCGAATTCTTCATCATCTTGTTTTATGTTAACTCCCAGTAGCTCTTCCGCCTTTTTAATTTCAACTCTTCCGCCGAATTGGAAAACATTATTCTTGATTTTTTTCGTTCTAAAAAAAGCATTATCCGAAGGCACATCATGCTCATCTTCAATATCACCGACTATTTCTTCCATAACATTTTCAATTGTTACAAAACCGTCAACTCCACCGAACTCATCAAGCACTATAGCGGCATGAACCCTTGCAATTCGCATACGCAAAAGCACATCTAGCAATTTCATTGAGCCGGGAATAAATAAAATTTTGCGCAAAATTTTATTCACTGAAAAATTGTCATCCTCATCACACAAAAATTTTGCTAAATCCTTACTATGAATAAATCCGATAATTTCATCAAAAGTTTCCTTGCAAACCGGAATGCGCGTATGACCATTGCTGACAATGGTTTTTTTAATTTCTTCCAGAGTTGAATCATGCTCCACCGCAACAATATCCGGCCTTGGCGTCATTATGTCAGCAACCATTTTATCACCAAAAGTGGCGATATTTTTAAACATCTTTTTTTCTTCGGCACTTATCAAATTTTCTTTTTCGTAAGTATCTAGAAGATGCGCCAATACTGAAGCAAAAGACTTTTTGGTTTTTTTACCGAAAAGATTTAAAGTAAAATTAAGAGCTTTCTTAAAGCGGCGTTTTTGTGGTTTCGCCTTACTGCTGGCTGATTGCATCAAACGTAATAATTGTTAGTAGGGATTGGAAATTTTAAATTTTTTGAGAACTTTTATTTCCAGATTTTCCATGGCTCTTGCCATTTTTTCATCTTCGTGATCAAACCCGATTAGGTGTAAAATAGCATGTAAAATTAAATGTGTCAAATGGTCGCAAAATCGCTTATTCTGGGCCTTGGCTTCTTTTTTTACTGTTTCATAAGCAATCACGATATCGCCAAGAAATAAATGTTCTTGCATTCCGGCGGCTTTTTTTAATCCGATTTTTCTAATCAAATTCTCATCAATCATCGCAAAAGACAAAACATTGGTCGCTTTATTTTTACCACGAAATTTGTGATTTATTTTTTTAATTTGTACATCACTAACCAGCGAAATTCCAAGCTCCAATTCTTTATCGGAAATTTTTTTAATATCAGTTTCGAGCGCAAGTTTTTTGGCAATTTTTTCTACAAATTCCAAAATATTTTTTTCCGCTTGCCATTTTTTACTTTTTATTTCGATGTCAATTTGCATTCGGACAAAATTTAAAATTACTCGGACAAATTCGCTTCAAATCCTTACCGCAGAATGTTTCATGCTCATTATCAGAATTGGCATTTTTACAAATTTCTGTTAAAGATTTGATAAAATTACCATCTATGTTTAAAGCCGGAACGCGTAAGAATTTAACAATCCCAAGGTCGGCGGCTAATTTTTTATATTCGATGTCAAGCTCGACCAAAGTTTCAACATGGTCTGAAACGAAAGCAACCGGAATTATGATTGCATTTTTTTTATCAAGCGCAGCTCTTCTTATTTCATGGTCAAGACTTGGTTTTGTCCATTCCAAAGGGCCAACTTTTGATTGATAACAAATTTGAAAATCAATGGCACCGCCCATATATTTTACAATATTTTCAACGGTTTTTGTAACCTGAAAAACATAAGGATCGCCTTGATCTATAAGCTTTTGCGGCAGGCCATGTGCTGAAAATAAAAAACGAAAATCATCTAAATTATTATTAATTTCTTTTTCAATTGTTTTTAAAATCAAATCGGCATGAGCCTTGATAAATTGCGACTCTACAGGGTAACAGCAAATTGTTTTAATCGGAATGTTTTTTAATTTTTGCGGCAGTAAATTTTTAAATTCTTTTATAGACGAAGCCGTAGTAGCACTAGAGAATTGCGGATAAAGCGGCAATAAAATTATTTTTTGCGGATTATATTCGGCAATTTTTTTCATCACTTCTTTAGCGCGCGGTTCAAAATAGCGCATCGCGACCCATACCTTAAAATTTCCGACATAGGATAATTCACGCTCTAAACTGTGAGCTTGCGCTAAAGTAATTTCTAACAGCGGCGATTTTCCCCCCATCAGCGCGTAAGATTCGCGGGCAATTTTAGCGCGACGTTTGGAAATTAATTTCGCAAGTAAAAAGCGAAAAGGCTGAATTATATTGATTATTGCTTTGTCGGAAAATAAATTGAACAAAAAGCGCTCTACTGAATTCAAGCTGTCAGGGCCGCCCAAATTAAATAAAACTACTGCTGTTTTTTTATCAAAATTCATATGTCTGACAAAGTTCAAAATTCACTTTCTTCTTTTATGAAAAAGCAAGCCAGCGTTAATGCGGCAAAGAAAGCTAATGCTAACAAAACTGCTGCCAAGCTGTCAAATACAAAAAGTGAAAATAAGGAAGAAGGCGAAAAAGAAAATGAGGAAAAGCAAGAAGAAGAAATGAGTGAAGAAGAGGAATTAGAAGAAGCCAAAAAAGCCTCACGCAACAAAGCAGCAGAACGCGATCAAACAGAAATGTTCAAAAAATTAATCATCGAAAATATCGTGAAATATACTTTGATAATTTCGGCTTTGGTTATTTTTTCAATCGGCGTAATTAAGTTCGGCACGACAATTTTGGCATTTTTAAATGGTTTGATTTTCCGCGTGATTATGGGCGCGCTGCAGGGGCATTGACCGCCAGTATTACTAAGCCGAGAATGTATTTTGAGCTGGTCCCATAGGCTTAAGTGAAATACTTAAATCAGGATCGGCTTTCATGGAAGCGGCCGGATTTTCAGAGCTTGCATCTTTTGTTGCCGTTTCCATTCTTTCCAACCTCATATTTCCCAGACTGCCAGCACCACCAACGGACATAGAATCAGCAGAACTTAAAGCACTCAATTTTATCTTTTGGTCCGCCACCTCTTCTAAATAAGCACCAACTTCCAGCAAAGTATTAAGTTTTTGTTTTTGGTTAGTAAATTCTTCTCCACTATCCAAATTAATAACTCTACCATCAGGAAATACTTGAATATTATCAACCGTAATTGATCCATCTCTAGAATCACAAGCTTCCTGCACATATTTCGAAGCCACTGAAAATATCCATTGATCAATCACTCCATTTATTTGTCCTTTTATTATTTGCTCCCTTTCTTTAAAAATTTGAAATATTTCAGCCGCAAGAAGATCATTTATCTCGTCCATATCTGCTTTATTACCAACCTGCCTGATAAAATAGCGGTCCGAATCTCCCTGCTTTATAATAAAATCAAAGGCCGTGCCCAACCGGTAACCCACCAAACCTTCTTCATTCACCGCTTTTTCAGGAGTAACCGATTCAATTAATTCAAAAAGTTCTTTGACATCAAATTTCTTTGGCACTTTTGCAGCAACTGGCGGATTATATAATTCTTGCAGGGCTTGTTTTATGGATGAAATATCAAACAGCTCTTTATCAACCTTGCAAACAAAAAAATCCCCTTGTTTTACAGCTTCACAGGAAAAACTCTTACTATGAAAAGCTTCTGCTCTTTTTTCATCTTTAAATTTCACTGAATAATTTTTATCATCTTGCTCTATCCTTGGAACTACAATAACATTTCCCGGCGTTTGTTCATTAAACTGCAAAATATTTTCCGTTGGTGTTCCTGCAATATGTATTTGTTGCAATTCATTTTCCGCATTCACAATTCCCATCTTAGTCAATTTATCTTGAAGTTGCGAAAAGTCAGCAATACCGGATCTACTAACTGAATACACCGCTTCACCAATCCGCAAATGAATTCTATTAGAAGCAAAAATCTTATCTCTAGTTGGTTCTTGAGGCACACCATAATCAACTTCTTTGCCTAAAGCCACATTGCATAAAACATTAGAAAAGTGCGACAAAAATGGCTCGCCTTTCAACAATGACATTTCTGCGTTTAGAGCATCAACGGTAGTCAATTTTCTTTGCATATAATTAACAGCTGCTCCCGAGGCAGTTGTTGCTTCAATCATTCTTGCAGTTTTTGTCGCATCTAACGAAGATTTTACTAACTCGGCATCAAGTCTATCACCATGCCTACGAGCCACGGAAAGCATATGATATAGATTCAAAAAAACTCCCGTCCTATCCAATCCTTGCGCACAATGAACATAAGTCTTGTGATTTAAATCTTCATAAACTCCAAGCGCATTTTGACAATCTTGAATATGTTTTACAAAATTCAAAACATTATGTTGGGCCCTAGCTACTCTTCTTTGATAAATCTTGCCAGATAAATATTTTTTAGATCTTATATGATCACTTTCTATTGAGCTTTCTGTTTTTATATCCAGAACCTGCTCAGGAACATTTACGGGATCACCACCTTTTTCACCATCAGCGCAAAAATGATACACCGCTTTTTCTTGGCCGGTAGCGGTATCTGTTATCGTATGTTTTCTTACCTTAAACGAGTCTTTCCAATAATCGCTAATTGTAACACCCAATGTTGCCGGATCAATTAATTCACATTTTATCTTGAGCGGAGCGGCACCTTCAATACTAATCTCTTTCGTTTCACCATCTCCTATTCTATATTCTTGATCTCTAATCCCGGCAACCGCAACCAAAGAAGAAATATTATTTTGCCAAAGAGCTTTCCAGAATAAATATTCTTGCTCATCCGAGCGCTCTCCTGAAACCAAATATGAATTGTTGCGATTAGGAAGCGTTCCCGTAAAATTTACAAAATTAGCCGGCCAATATTGCGTAACATCACCGTTAGTAACCGGAATTATTGTTTGTCTATTAAATGGACAAGTATATCTAATCGCCTGTCTACGCACCGGTCCGGAAATAAAATCACCACTGGAATTTGTATAATTGCTGTAATAATCCCTGATTTCCTTTGTACCCACACATCCTTCATCATCATATTCATCATTTAAACCCATTGAATACTCAGCCCTGGTCATACCAGCGCAAGATCCATCAAGCATCGGGAACATGGCTTCGGAATGCCACTTCCCGAAATCCATAATATCTTTATCATCTTTTACAGTAGTAGATAGGGAAGCGCTCATGTTCTAAAACAAATTAAGAAAAAATAATCCAACTGCTTTTAAGGGAAAGGTAGAGATTGTCAAGGGGTAGGTGTTGTCGTTTCCTGAAAATTATACCGACAACAGACAAAATAACTGGCTCTAGAAAGTGCGCCGAAGATTTAATGAGGAAAACCAAAAAGCAAATCAATGTCAATTCACTTACTTACCCGCCAAAACAGCTTGCACCGCAGTATTACTTACCACAGTTTGCGCAAAAGGACTCTCCACAACAGGCCCAATCTCCGCAACCATATCAGACTTTTCTTCGCTAACTATATCATTACCAAAACAATCTTTAACCTGAGATAACGGGCTCTGGATCATGTAGGCTTTTTCTTTGTTCAGCAATTGATTACCAAGGTAATGCGCCGCCGTTGCTGAAACCGAGGCATCAAAATGCCCATCAAAAACTCCTGCAACCAAAGGTGCTTTTGGCACTTTAGTAATATCAGCGAGCAATACCGTTACATTATCCTGGCTACCCAGCGCTAAAGCGTAATCGCGCAAATAAGTAGAGAGATTTGGCCATTTTTCTTGCAGGGCTTTATCCTTATACCACTCTTCCATAGCCGCGGCGTAGTTAGTCTCACAAACTCCCCCCTCAAAAGCTCCATCGCAAGACAAATATAAAAAATATTCCTGATCTTCTTCGCGCTTAAGGTTGTATTGATGCATGTCCGGACAGCAATCAATTAAATTACCGGCACCAACTTCCCTGTCACCGAAAGCTTTCGTCATACTTAAAAGTCTTGTACCTCCCGGGCCACCGACATATGCATCTTTATCAAGATAGCCGCCATTTTTTATTACCAAGCTTCTTTCATAAGCATCAGCCGGATCGCTGTCATGGGTCAATCTTTGAAATGTAATGGCACCACTTTTTTTATCCCTAACGAATAAAACCGCCCGCGAATCGCCCAAATTTGCCAGGGTTAATTTTCCGTCCGGTGTAGCGCAAGCAACCAACGCCGTTGATCCGGCCACGGAATTTCGTATTGGTTCAAGCCCGCCAAATTTCACAAACATTTTTTGCAAATTGTTTGGCATATCTTTTGCATTAGAAGAAAAAGCCGGCGATAGAGTCCCGACAAAAAAAGCATCTTCCTGTCTAGGTCGCAATCCCTTCGCTTCAGAGCAATGAACATCGGTGTTTTCAATTATTAATTGCCTTGCTAAATCCTGACTATCTAAAGGGGGAGTGTAATTCTTAAAATTATAGGGAACAAAACCCGCGGTTCTCATATCATCGAGCAAACAAGCCCAACTAGCACGGCAAGCTTTAAATTTAAGCAGGAAACTTGTAAAGAAAGCCGGCGAAGAAAGAATTTCAGGATCCCCAACCATGTCAATTAATTCCCGCACTTCCTCTTCTTCCAGTAAATTTTGGTCAGTAATTTTCCAAGTAGCGGGAGCGACATAAGGAATTTCCTTTAGATATTCAAGATATTCAAAAAAATTTCGGCAATAACATTCTTCTAAAAATGATACGGAATCAACAGCGCCATAATCATTTATGGTTTGCGCAATTGCCAATTTTATTATTTCAAAAAAGTGAGATCTATCGCTAGCGGATTTTGCTAATTTTTCGAATTCTATTTTTGCGCTTTCATCTTCAACGAAGTGTAATCTTGTTTTTTTAAGTGAAGCCGCATCTTCTCCACCAGATCCGCCAACCGCTTTTGCTTCATCGGCGCTAGAATAAGATGCCGAAGCTTTTTCTAAGTTTGTTAAATATTTTTCGAATTCAGAAACTATATATTCTTTGGTGTCTTTATCTGTCGTTATGTATATTTCGTTGCCATCATGAATTCGGATATCATATTCAAAATTACCATCTCTGTTTCTACGCAAAATTGAGAACTCACAATAATGAATTGCTGTTCCACCGCCATCTTCATCTGTAGAGTTAGCGCCCGCTTTCCTTAATTTTGCGTATAAGTCTTTTGCAACATCAAAACTAGAAAGCGAGGCGCTCATTTAAATTTTACGAAAGATTATTTCTTATCTTCGTCTTTTTTAACTTCCTCATATTCCGCATCAACAACTTTTTCTTTTTGTTCGCCGGAATTTTCAGAAGTAGCTGATTCAGCCGCAGCCGCGCCCGGGTTTGCTTGCGCCGCCTTGTAAATCGCTTCACCAAGCTTCATTGAAGCTTGCATTAGCGCATCAGTTGCCGCTTTAAGCTCTTCGGCTTTCGCATCTTCTTTTGCTGCCAAATCTTTTACTTTTTGAATTTCAGATTCGATATCAGATTTAACCGAAGGCTCAACCTTATCGCCATGCTCTTTCAAACTTTTTTCCGTTTCATAAATTGCTGAAGTAGCATGGTTCTTGGCCTCAATCAATTCCTTACGCGCCTTATCCGCCGAAGCATTGGCTTCAGCATCTTTCACCATTTTCTGAATTTCGGCTTCCGACAAACCACCGGAAGATTGAATGCTGATTTGCTGTGCTTTATTCGTCATTTTGTCTTTCGCCGAAACTTTCACAACACCATTCGCATCAATATCAAAACTCACTTCAATTTGCGGCATACCGCGAGGTGCCGGCGCAATACCTTCCAAATTAAATTCGCCGAGCAATTTATTATGAACCGCAATATCTCTTTCTCCTTGGAAAACTTTAACTGTAACAGCAGTTTGATTATCCGCAGCTGTTGAAAACACTTGGCTTTTGTTAGTTGGAATCGTGGTATTGCGATCAATCAAGCGCGTAAATACGCCGCCCGCAGTTTCAATACCAAGCGAAAGCGGAGTAACGTCCAAAAGCAAAATATCTTTCACGTCACCTTGTAACACGCCACCTTGAATCGCCGCACCAATTGCAACAACTTCGTCCGGATTTACTGATTTATTTGGCTCTTTACCGAAGAATTTTTTAACGGTTTCAACAACCTTTGGCATGCGCGTCATACCGCCCACCAAGATAACTTCGTGAATGTCGGAAGGTTTTAATCCGGCATCTTGCAAAGCATTTTCGCAAGGCTTCACTGTTCTTTGAATTAAATCATCAACAAGTTGCTCAAGTTTTGCGCGCGACAATTTAACATTAAGGTGCTTAGGACCACTTGCATCCGCCGTGATGTAAGGCAAATTAATTTCCGTTTCCAAAGTTGAAGAAAGCTCGATTTTTGCTTTTTCGGCAGCCTCTTTCAAACGCTGCAAAGCCATTGGATCCTTAGTCAAATCAACGCCGCTATCTTTCTTAAATTCCGCAGTTAAAAATTCCTGAATGCGCATGTCGAAATCTTCACCACCGAGGAAAGTGTCGCCATTAGTAGCTTTTACTTCAAACACGCCGTCGCCGATTTCAAGAACTGACACATCGAACGTACCGCCACCTAAGTCGTACACCACAATTGTTTGTCCGCCTTTTTTATCAAAACCATAGGCAAGAGCCGCCGCGGTAGGCTCGTTAATAATTCTTAAAACATCAAGACCGGCAATTTTTCCGGCATCTTTTGTGGCCTGACGTTGCGAATCGTTGAAGTAAGCCGGAACCGTAATTACCGCCTTTTCAACTTTTTCGCCCAAATAATTTTCGGCAGTTTCTTTCATTTTCATCAAAGTGAAAGCCGAAACTTGGCTTGGCGAATATTTTTCACCTTTAATTTCCACCCAAGCATCACCATTGGCTGAAGGCACAATTTTGTAAGGCACTAGACCCTTGTCTTTTGTAGTAAGCGGATCATCATAACGGCGACCGATCAAGCGTTTGATACCGAAAATTGTATTTTGCGGATTAGTCACGGCTTGCCTTTTTGCGGGCGCACCGACTACTCTCTCACCATTTGCCAAAAAGCCGACAATCGATGGCGTTGTACGCACGCCTTCGGCATTTTCAATAACTTTGGTATTTTTTCCTTCCATGATGGCGACGCAGGAATTTGTGGTGCCGAGATCGATTCCGATTACTTTGTTTGACATAGTAGTTTTTAAAATCCCCCTACCCCCCTTCTAAGGGGGAAGTCGTGCTAGCGCAACGACAAAGTGCCTCGAATTAGCATCGCGTACTCTTTAGTAGGAGTGTAATTAATATTTGTAGGGTTATTTAAGAACGATCAAAAAAATTACAAGTCTCTTTTTAATCCAACATGTTTTGAAACATCATGCACCCGCAAAAAATCAACTCCCTTCTTCATCAAATACCGCGAAACCAACAGAGTCTTGCTCGCGCGATCACCCTCACACAAAACCTTATCCAAAAAACTTTTTTTAGAATGCCCAATATAAAGCGGTAAACCAAGCACAGCGTAAGCATCAAGCCCTTTCAAAATCTTCAACGACTGATCGGCATCCTTGCCAAATCCAATACCCGGATCAAAAATTAATTGCGATTTTTTTACACCTTTTTTTTCCAAATAAGCAATTTTATCCTTCGCCCATTTTATGATCTCAGCGTTTATATTAATATAAGGATTGACTATGAGCCCGTTAGGCCGCGCGATTTTTTCCGCATGCATCAATACCGTCGTAACATTATTTTTTGCAATAAAATCAACCACTCTTTCATCCATCAAACCACTAACATCATTAATGATATCCACGCCCATTTCATGCGCCTTCACGATAGTTTCATAATGATAAGAATCGATGCTAACTTGTGGAAAAGGGGCCAGGCTACTTTTGGCCAAAAGTAGCCTGGCCCCTTTTTCTTTTTTTACCTCGGCAACAATTTGCGGTAAAATATTTTTTAAGCGATTCCATTCTTCTTCAGCTGTTATTTTAACAGCACCGGGACGCGTAGATTCTGCTCCCACATCAATCACATCCGCACCATCATCAAGCATTTGACGCAAATGTTTTAGAGCATTTTCATAGCCAAAAAACTTCCCGCCATCGGAAAATGAATCAGGAGTAATATTTAAAATTCCAACAATTTTTGTCATAAAAGCAAAAAGGGGTCAGACCCCTTTTTAAAAAAATTCCGCTATTTTGAGCTGCAATTCGTCATTCTCAATTCTGCTTACCACACCTTTCCTGTCAATAATATAACTTGTCGGCAGGGATTTTATCTCGTCAAATCCTGCAATTTCAGCATCGCGCAACATTGCACTTGGATAAAAATTTTTTTCGGCAATTTCTTGCGCCCTACTCCTGCGCCTTTCGCCTTCAACATTTAGCGCGATTATTTCCAAACCTTTTGTATGATATTTTTGATATAATTCATTTAGCAAAGGCATTTCCTGCAAGCAATCTTTACACCAACTGGCCCAAAAATTTACGAGGATAATTTTGTTTTGTTGTTTTTTTAAATCAAACGCTTGGCCTTCAAACGTTGTAACAATAAGTTCAGAAGCATTTGCTGTAAATGCAAATAGTAAAAAAATAAAAAATATTCGCATCAAAAACCTCATTGTCATGCTGAGCCTGTCGAAGCATGTGTTTACACTCCGATTCTAAATATACCCTTCGACAGGCTCAGGGTGACATTGAGTTTTAAGTGGCAGTACCTAAGTTTTTCTAAAAATTATACCCCAAAATCACCTTATACAAATTCTGCGCCACCAACTGATTGCCGTTCACATTGCGATAAAGCGGAAATTCTATGTCAGCATAAATTTTATAATCGGCAAAAGAAATTTCAATTCCCGGCGCAAAAAACATAAGGCTGTAACCACTATTTGGATTATGTGACGGATCGGCCCAGCCGGAATCCTGACTTTTTTTCGCACCAGTAATTTGAAACATCGGCGCTATTTTTTTCAAAACTCCAACTTGACCGAAATTATAATAACTGCCAACGGCCCCTGAAATTTCGCTGCCCGGCGTATAGCCTTGATGCCTTATAAATGGCCGCTCGAAAGTACCTTGCGCAAAATAACCGAAATTACTTTTGCCGAAATTTCCCATGTGGTAAGCACCAATAATTGCGTCAGTAGAACCGCTACCGATTTGCGTATTACGGGCCAAAGTTTTGTCATTAGTTGCGCCAGTCGGCAATTTCAAACCAAAAAGCAAACCCGTTGACATATCATCAAAAAAACCGGAATAAATTCCACTAATGCGAATATCGCCGACATCACTATGACGCGTATAACTCATGCCTCCACTATGCGGCGCATTCTCAACATAACGCGTTACATAAGGCACGCGAAGATTCATGCCCCAATCCCGATTAAACATATATTGCATGCCGGCCGTAACAGTTTGGGTCTCAATTCTTTTATCATGATTATGCCCGCTTGACTGTGATTCCTTGCTCCAATTTCTTTTTTGCGCCATGTAATCATATTGCAAAAAAGCTAAACCACCTTCGCAATTGGGAATCAAAGAACTAGTTCCCACGTTCAAAACACCGCATCCGCAAGCACAGGCATTGGCCTTACTTATATTTAAACCCAAAAGCAAAAAAGCGATTGATAAAATTTTTGTTATTTTCATATTTAAAAAATTAATTAAATTGGCGCGCAATTTTTAATTTTTTCAAATGATTACCGCAAATAAATTCAATTAAGTGAGACAATTTGTCCTAAATGAAAAAAAATCTTTTACAGCTACTCTATCTAAGATTAATCGCAATCATTGCTCAAGTTGCAACTATTTTATTCAGCAATTATTTCCTCAAAATTTCGCTGCCTCTTCACGAAATGATGCTGATAGTTTTAGTTTTGTCTTGTGTTAATCTGCTTAGCTTTTACAGCTATAAAAAAGAAATTTTTATCCATGATAAAAGATTAGTTTTAGAATTAATTTTTGACGTAACTGCGTTCGCAGCCCAAATTTACTTAAGCGGCGGCATTTCCAATCCTTTTATTTCGCTATTTTTATTACAGGTAATCATAGCTGTAATTTTGCTTAAAACCTCTTACGCGATGATAGTTTTTCTGCTGACATTAATTTATTACCTGCTGCTAAGCCGCAATTATCAAGAGCTTGCCGCCTTTAATCATCACAGCACCGAATTTTTTAACCTGCATCTCTACGGCATGCTCATCAGCTACATTATTGCCGCAATTTTACTGATAATTTTCATCACCAAAATAAGCCGCAATTTACGCCAAAAAGAACAATTGGCCCACATGGGACTTGTGGCAACTTCGGCAGCGCATCAGCTTGGAACACCACTTGCCACGATTGCCGTAATTTTAAACGACTTAAAACAAGAAGAAAAAATCACCGAATATAAAGAAGACTTACAAATTGCCGAATCACAAATTGAGCGCTGCAAAAAAATAATTTCCAAAATCGCATCCTCTTACGGTAATTCCAGAACTGAGAAAGCTACTAAAATCATGGCTCGCCAAGCTTTCGAAAAAATAATAAATAATTGGCAAAATTTAAGAAAACCGCAAAATCTAATTTATAATTTCCGCGGCGAAGATAGGGAAATTGTCATCAACAATATTCTTAGCCAAACATTGTTCGACATTTTTGACAATGCTTTCGAGGCTTCAAAAGATTGGATTGGCATCGATATTAAAGTTGCAAAAAAAACAATTAGCATAATCGTTAAAGATCGCGGACGCGGGTTTGACAAAAAAGTTTTAAAAAATTTAGGAAAGCCCGATTTAAGCACCAAGAACAGCAGCGGCTTAGGTTTGTTTCTCGCTATAAACAGTCTGGCCGAAATTAACGGCAAACTTACAGCGCGTAACACCAACAATGGTGCCGAAGTTGAGATAAATATAAAATTATGAATGTCTTAATAATCGAAGATGACGAAATTTTAGCCAATAGCCTGCAAAGATCCTTTGTGCGTCGCGGCTATGAGGCTCAGAGCGTCAGCAGTCTTTCCGAAGCCATGCGCCTTGTTAGAAAATTTCATCCGCGCTTTGCCGTCATTGACTTAAAAATGCCGCAAGAATCAGGTCTTGAATGTATAAAAAAACTGCATGAATTTGATGATTCGATAAAAATCGTAATGCTGACCGGCTATGCCTCAATTGCTACCACGATAGAAGCCATAAGACTGGGCGCCTGCTACTACTTAGCAAAACCCGCCAATGTTGACGACATCATCAATGCTTTTAAAGGTGCAACAAAAATTAACATAAGCCCTAAAAAAACTTCACTAAAAAATATCGAATGGGAATATATAAACCAAACTCTTATTGAAAATAATTTTAACATCTCTAAAACCGCTTCAGCTCTTGGTTTACACCGGCGTACTTTGGCACGCAAATTAGAAAAAAGAAGATTAACAAATTAATTAAACATGGAAAATTTAACCACTTACTCACATTATATTTTTTTAGCCTATGTCTTTACCGGCCTTGTGCTTAGTGGCTTGGCAGCATTTATAATTACAAGATATTTCAAAGCAAAAAATGTCAATTAATCACAAAAAAAAGCGCATAATTTTTGTTAGCACAATCTTCGCCACATCAATATTGGCACTGTTTTTCATTATCTCAAACTTCCGTAATAATATTGTCTTTTTTTATTCACCGAGTGAAATTAAAACTTTAGGTGAGGCCAAAAAACAGCGTAGAATAAGGGTCGGAGGACTTGTTGTGGAAAAATCCATTAAGAAAATTGACGCGCTAAATACGGAATTTGTAATTACCGATTTGAAGGAAAATTTAGAAATTTCTTATAACGGAATTTTGCCAGATTTATTTCGTGAAAAACAAGGTGTGGTTGCAGAGGGAAAATTAGAGGGCGAAAAATTTGTGGCTTCACAATTATTGGTAAAGCATGATGAAAAATATATGCCGCCGGAAGTAGCAAAATCTTTAAAGTCCTAACTTATTACTCTCGCCTTCTATCATTCTTTCTAGCTTCGCCAGAAACTCCTTCTTCGGCAATCCCGGCATAATCGGCTCTAGAAATTTCAACTTTATCGTTCCGGCTTCTTTCATCACCTTATGTTTTGGCCAATATAGTCCTGAATTTAGAGCTGCAGGCACTACCGGCACATTGCATGACAAATAAAGTGCGGCAATTCCGGCTTGATAAGGATATTTTTCTACACTTGCTCCAACAGGCACTCGTGTACCTTGCGGAAAAATTATAATGTTGCGTTTTTTGGCTAAATAATATTTTGATTGCTTAACTAAACTACGCAATGAAGAAGCTCCGCCCTCGCGATCAACTCTGATTCCGGTCATTATTTTTATATACCAACCGTAAAACGGAATCTTCAATAATTCTTTTTTGTAACAATAGGCCGGACGATGAAAAACCAAATTCATCACAATAGTTTCCCACATTGATTGGTGCTTACAGGCCACAATAAAATTGCCCTTAGGCAAATTTTCCAAACCTAAAACCTTATAATCAATGCCACACATTTTTTTCAAAGTCCACATTGCCACAATCGACCAAACTTTGGCGCCGTGGTCTGCAAGCCTTTCACTTCTAAGAATAAAAACCGGAAAATAAAGAATGGGAATTATCGCACCCCAAGCATTGATGAATAGCCAAAAACCACCAGAGAGAATATAACGCAGAACCATCGAGAAGACTCCTAAATTAGCAAGTATTTTTTAGATAAAAATGGCGTAATTGGCTTAGCTGTATAAACATACTGCTAAGCCAATTACGCCATTTTTAGCAAAAAAGACGCCGCTAATTTTTGGTGCCGAATGTCGGATTTGAACTGACGACCTACTGTTTACAAGACAGTTGCTCTACCACTGAGCTAATTCGGCTTTTTTAAAAAATGAGGTGAACATGGTAAAAGCAGCAAGAAAAAAAAGCAAATAAATTATTCAGCTTTTTGTTCACCATATTCAAACGGCCTCACCCCAAGCATCGGGGCAATATTTTTTATCACGCGACCCGCCACGGGAGCTGCCACCATACCTCCAGTATTAAACATCGCATTCGGCCGATCGAAAATTACATAGACCAAATATTTCGGTTTGGAAATCGGAAACACACCTACAAATGATGCCAAAGTTTGTCTTTCATTATAATGCCCGGCTTCCGCTCGTTCAGCAGTTCCGGTCTTTCCGCCCACTTCATAACCATCAACATTAGCATTTTTTCCCGTTCCTTCCAAAACAACTTTACGCAATAGCAAACGCATCATAGCCGAGGTTGATTCCTTGGCGACGCGCTTACCTCTAGGCTGATCTTCCAACTTCAAAAATGACGGATTGTAATAATTGCCACCATTAACAAGCGCCCCAGTTGCTAACGCCAAATGCATCGGGGTAATCGCAATACCATGTCCGTAAGAAATCGTAAATAAATTAATTTCGCGCCAGACCCGCGGATATATTGGCTTGCCAAGACCGGGAAAATTTGAATCGACCTTTTTTAAAAAACCGATTTTAGATAAAAAATCTTTCTGATTATCCACACCGATTTTTTTGGCAATTTGCAAAGTTCCTATATTTGAAGAGTAAGCAAAAATTTCACCCACCGTCATTTCATCTTTTACATAATGATCATCCTTAATCGTGAAGCGTCCATATTTTATCGGCTCTTTCACGTTATAAACATCATTTATTTTTACCAAATTTTCTTCGAAAGCAATCGCGTTAGTAAATAATTTCATCACCGAACCAAGCTCATAAACACCGTTAGTAACGCGGTTGAAACGCTGATCTTGCGTGGCTTCCTGCTGTAAATTAAGATCAAATCCGGGAATTGAAGAAAGTGCCAGAACCTCACCGTTATTGACATCAAGCACAATACCGGCCGCCGCTTTTGCATGAAATTCCTCCATGCCGTTAACCAATTCATCATTTAAAATATCTTGCACCCGCACATCCATCGCTAGATGTAGATCTTCTCCGTCCGCTAATTTTTTATCATAGGCCATCTCAACGCCGGCAAGACCTTTGCGATCAAGATCATCATAACCGACAAGGTGACTGGCTATTGATTTTTGCGGATAAATTCTAACACGATCATCTTCGAACAACAAACCGGCCATTTGCAAATTCTGCACTTGTTCAACCTGCGCCGGAGTAAGATTTCGACGAATCAAAATCCAATGCCGACTATGTTTACCGCTGCGAATTTTTTTAAAAACTTCATCATAAGAAAGGTCGGCAAATATAGAAGATAGGCCTTTAGCTACCTCTTTGGGATTACGCACCAAAATACTGCTAACATAAAGCGATTTAGTTTTAAGATCAGTTGCAACCAAAACATCATTGCGGTCATAAATATTGCCACGCTTCCCGGCTTTATGCAGGTCATAAAGCACACTAACTTTCACCTTATCACCTAGCGCCACTACTGATAGCATGCGCAAAATAATAATCAAAAAAACAAACAGCACACAAAAGTAAATAAATGCTAAACGTGTTTTTTTGATTTCGATATTGGACATTTTTAAGTGCTCGGGTGCTCGGGTGCTTGCGCTTTGCTGGTGCTCGGTGTCGTTTTAATTAAAAACCCGAGCACTTGAGCACTTGAGCACCCGAGCACTTTTTCTATTAAAACTTAATTTCCTCAACCAACTTCTTCACCGCATCAACCGAGTGATTAAACATCGTCAATTCCTGCGCATTCAATTTAATTTCCACAATTTTTTCCACGCCATTCTTGCCAATCACCGCCGGAACGCCGATATATAAATCTTTCACGCCATACTCGCCGTTAAGCGCAGCCGCCACCGGAAGAATTCTTCTCTTGTCAAGCAAATAGCTTTCCGCCATTGTAATTGCTGAAGCCGCCGGCGCATAAAATGCCGAACCGGTTCCTAGCAATTTCACAATTTCTGCACCGCCATCACGAGTTCTTTGCACAATCGCATCAATTTTATCCTTAGTCGTCCAACCCATGTCAATCAAGTCGGTAAGCGGCACGCCAGCCACTGTTGAATAGCGAATCAACGGCACCATGGTGTCACCATGTCCGCCCAGAACACAAGAATTTACATCTTCAACCGACACGTTAAATTCACGCGCCAAAAATAAAGACATACGCGAAGAATCAAGCACGCCGGCCATTCCCACCACTTTATTTTTCGGCAAGCCCGAAACTTTTTGCATCACATAAACCATTGCATCCAAAGGATTCGTAATCACAATCACGAAAGCATTTGGCGCATGTTGCTTAATTCCTTCCGCTACCGATTTAATAATGCTGGTATTTGTCGCCATCAAATCATCGCGACTCATGCCGGGCTTACGCGCAATGCCTGCCGTCACAATAACCACATCGGCCCCGGCAATATCGGCATAATCCTTAGTTCCCTTAATATCGGCATCAAAATTTTCCACAATCGAAGATTGCTCAATATCAAGCGCCTTACCTTTTGCAACGCCGTCCACAACGTCCAAAACCACAATATCGCCAAGCTGTTTCAACCCCGCCAAATGCGCCAAAGTCCCACCAATATTGCCCGCGCCAACCAGCGCGATTTTATTTCTTTTTCTCATATGAATTAAATTTAGTTAATGAAGAGCGGTAAATTTAAAGAATATTTTAAAATGGGCAAGGGTTTGTGTTTAATTAATGCAAACTATTATCTCTTTACTCGGCCCGAGCCTTAACCACCACCTCATTTAAAATTTTATTTGAGTTTTATAAAGATTAGTAGATATTCGCTTTTTTAAAGAAAATTGGTATATGAATTCAATTATTCTTTATGGTTTTTAAAACAAATTCTTAAAACAATGTCTAGACCTGCTTTTGGTAATCAAGAATATGTCCATGAAAAATATGGTTTCCATCCTGTCATTGGGTTTTTAAAAATTGAACCCCCAATATTACGCAATCCAGAATGGAATAATCTTGTTACGCGCTTACCAGAAATTTTGGCTAATCCCGAACCAACACAAAGAAGAGCACTCTTGGAAGAAGAGTTAGAAAAATTACCGGAATTTGATACTTCTTTAATGGAAGGTGATGATGAAAAACTTTTTGGATTAAGAGATTTAGCTTTTGTTTTTAATGCCTTAATTCATTCTTCCGATAGAAAGCCCGGAGATAATTGTGTACCGGAAAAACTTGCTAATCCCATGATGCAATTATCTGAAGAACTAGGTGGGATTCCTCCATTAATGAGTTATTTATTTTATGTTAGGTGCAACGTAAATCCTTATGTAAGACATAGTGACCCAGTAACGATCAGTACACAGGCTGCTTATACTTTTACTTCAGGATATGCTCCGGAAGTATTAACAAAACTTTTACATGAGGAAGGAGTAAGCGTTGGTAAAAAACATAATGATGAAAGTCACTTTGTCAGAATTCATCACGGCGTTGAGCTTACTTCTGTTAATCTAGTAAATAGCATATTAAAATTATTAGCACTTTCTCCCGAAACGATCAATGCAGATAATAAAATTGAAATTCAAAATACTTTAAAAGAGATGACAGATTCTTTAAAAAAGATGAGAAGCGATCTTTTATTAATGTATCCCGGAACCGGTTTTGAAGCCTTTAATAAATTTAGACAATATTTAAAAGGAACCAAAGATTTTGCTAACACTGATGGAAAAATAGGTATTTATAGTCCAGATGGAAAATGTGTTAGCAATCATGTTGGCGGTTCCGGAGCTCAAACTCCTCTTTTTCAGATTATCGATGCGTTTTTAGGGGTAGATGATGGAAAATTTGCTGAATTTTATAAAGAACAAAAAGAATTCTTTCTTCCTAAAGAAAGAGAATTTATTGACCATATTAAACAGCATAGCCCAAAGGTTATGGAGGTTATAAGATCTGATAAGGATTTGAGCAAAGAATTAGGAATTCTTAATAGAGAATTATATGCTTATAGAATGTCCCATCTGCGAATGGTAACTAATTATATAGGTGGTAAAATTGGCAATGGCGGAACCGAACCTTCAAAGGTTTTGCTAGATAAGGCAAGCGCTGTTGCTACTGCCGCTTCCAAAACTCGTCCTAGGTTTTAAATTAGTTTACATTTAACTATATTCCTTAATATCTCTTCCGGGGTTTTTGTTCCATCAATCACTTTAATACGAGAATTTTTTTTCGCCAATTCCAAAAATCCTTCTCGTACTTTTTGATGAAAATCTAATCCTAATTTTTCGTAGCGATTATTTCCTTCGCGACCTTGGATCCTTGAAAATGCTAATTCCACCGGCACATCGATTAGAAAAGTAATGTCTGGTGCAAAATTGCCGATGGTGAAGTTTTTTATTTTGTCTATTTCGTTGTAATTAATTCCGAAAGCATCGCCCTGATAGGCGTAAGTTGAATCGAAGAAGCGATCGCAAATCACAATTTTTCCTTCTTGCAACGCTGGTTTTATTAGTTTTTCAACGTGCTCTTTTCTTGCCGCAAAGTTAAGCAAAATCTCTGATTCCGCTTCCAATTTTTCAATTTTTTCATCAATTAAAATTTTTCTGATTTCTTCACCAGCCTTTGTCCCGCCTGGTTCACGCGTCAATATTGCTTCAATATTTTTTTCCCGCAAAAATTCATAAAGCGCTTTACATTGCGTTGACTTGCCACTACCTTCGACACCTTCAAACGTAATAAATTTACTCATTTATGAAAAATCCAAAAAATATTATAATCACGGGAGCAAGCTCCGGACTTGGGCGCGCGCTGGCTGTTGCTTATGCTGCAAATGGCATAAATTTATTTCTTAGCGGGCGCAATTTGGAGAAATTACAGGAAACGAAAAAAATTTGCGAGAATTTAAATGCCAAAGTTTTTATCGAAATTATTGATGTTAAAGATGAATTGGCGATGAAAAATTATTTGGAAAAAATTGCTGAAGTTGATTTGGTAATTGCCAATGCCGGAATATCGGCCGGAACCGCTGGCGGAACTGAATCGACAGCGCAAATTAAGGAAATTTTTGCAACCAATATTGATGGCGTTTTAAATACGATAAATCCATTAATTACAAAAATGAAAGCGCAAAAACGCGGACAGATTGCGATTATTTCTTCGCTTGCCGGATTTCGTGGTTTACCGAGTTCGCCGGCTTATTCGGCTAGTAAGGCAGCTGTCAGAGTTTACGCTGAAGGATTGCGCGGTAATTTGGCCAATTTCGGAATTGAGGTAAATGCGATTTGCCCGGGCTATATCAAAACGCCGATGACTGATGTGAATGATTTTCCAATGCCATTTTTAATGTCAGCGGAAAAAGCAGCAAAAATTATTAAGAAAAATTTGGAGAAAAATAAATCGCGGATTGCTTTTCCTTTTGGACTTTATTTTACAGTATGGCTAAGCGCCCTACTCTCACCAGTAATCACCGATCCAATATTTGCTAAATTACCCGGAAAAAAATCTCTTTCAAAAAGCAACTAATCCTCATAGTCACCCTGAGCCTGTCGAAGGGTAACTATGAGTGTTAATGCCCATACTAAAAAACAAAAAGCCTTGCATAATTTCTCATGCAAGGCTTTTTAATTTTGTAAAAATAAAAACTATTTTTTATCAGCTTTCTTTTCTTCTTTCGCCGGAGCGGCAGCACCAGCAGCAGGAGCAGCAGCGCCCGCAGCCGGAGCGGCAGCCGCAGCAGCAGCCGGATTTTCTTCCTCAGCTTTACCACGACCAATGATACTTGCGATCAAAAAGTTGTCTTTTTTCGCCAATTTAACCCCAGCAGGAAGTTTTAAATTATTAGCCCTAACCTTACTTCCAACTTGCATCACACCAACATCAACCAAAATTTCATTTGGAACAGATTTTTCATTTTCACAAACAACTTCAACACGACGTAAAACCACGTGCAAGAAACCACCTTTCTTGATTCCCGGAGATTTATCTTGATTTGCAAAAACCAATCTTGGCTTAGCGCGCAAATCCTTGTCAGCCGTTAAAAAATCAACGTGGATCGGCGCATCAGAAACCGGATCAAGCTCAATTTTATGAGCGATAGCTTTGATTTTTTTACCTTCAAGTTCAATTTCAACAACCGTTGTTAAACCTGTACCTTTGTAATATTCTTTTTCAAATTCACGAGCGTCAATAGTGAAATTTAAATTCCCCTCTTTAGCGTAAATTACTGCCGGAATACGGCCGGCATTCTTGATTCTTCTGCTTTCAGCAGTGCCGAACTTTTCTCTTTTTTCGGCCTTTAATGCAACGGATGACATAAAAAATTTAAGTAAGTTTAAAAAGGACGTGGCATTTTATGGTTTAAAAAACTAATTAGCAAGTGGTTTTAGCTTACAAATAAAAAACCGGATCAATCTTTTGACTGATCCGGTTTTAACCTAAACTTTAAAAAGCAAAATTACTTTTTAGTAGCTTCAGTTTTAGCAGCTTCAGCTGGAGCAGCAGCTTCAGCAGCAGCTTTTTTAGCTTTTTTATGAGCTTTTTTAGTTTCAGCTTTTGGAGCTTCAACAGCAGCTTTAGTTTCAGCTTTTACTTCAGCTTTTGGAGCTTCAGCAGTTTTAGCTGGAGCAGCAGCTTCAGTTTTAGCAGCAGGAGCAGCAGCTTCAACAGCAGCTGGTTTTGCAGCATTAGCAGCAGCAGCGAACATTAAAGAAGCTGCAGCAACGATTAAAGATAATTTTTTCATGTTATAACGCAGAAAAATGAGTGTTAAGAGCTCTAATTAGTGACCTAATTAGCCGCCGTTGAGTCCGCTAAAACAGTGATCCAAACGGACCAACGATTATACCGACTAAAACAGCGGCGAGAAAAATAGGCATTTTTTATTATTTGTCAAGAAGTTAAAATTAGAGAGGAATTTCCATTAATAAAATTTTACTATTCTTTTCAACGACAAAATTAATCTCCTCTGAATTAGAAATTGCAACAGCGTCGCGACACGCCAAATATTTTTCATCAAGACTTAAACCGCCCTCAATTACAAAAATATAAACACCGTTTTTTGAATTTTTTAATTTATAAAAAATTTTTTTCTCCGCGTCAAATTCACCTAAATAAAACCATGCATTTTGATGGATCCAAACACCTTGTTCATTTTTATTCGGGGATAAAATTTGATATAATTCATTCGGTTTAGCGAGATCCTTTGTTTTTCTTTGATCATAGCGCGGTTCAACATTTAAGCGGTTTGGCAGAATCCAAATTTGCAAAAGTTTCGCTTCGTTTTTGTCACTACCGTTAAATTCACTGTGAAAAACGCCCGCACCCGCACTCATCACCTGCACTTCTCCTGCCTCAATAGAAGCTGAATTTCCCATACTGTCTTCATGATTTATAACCCCTTCAAGCATGATTGTAATGATTTCCATATTTTGATGCGGATGCTTGCCAAATCCTGCTCCGGGAGCAATTGTATCGTCGTTGATTACACGCAATTTACCGAAACCCATTTTATTTGGATCGTAATATTCGCCAAAACTAAAACTATGAAAACTATTGAGCCAGCTGTGTTTGATGTGGCCGCGAGATTGTGATTTGTGAAGGATTATTTTCATAAGATTGGATTTTATACAGCCATCTTGTGCATTACGAGCATAGCATAAACTCTAATCGATCCATTACGCTGTAGCGTAGCAAAGCAGGGGATGGCGGAAGAAAAGGGATTCGAACCCTTGATAGAAGTTTTAGCTCCTATACACACTTTCCAGGCGTGCGCCTTCGACCACTCGGCCATTCTTCCTTATTTAATTTTCCCACGGAAAATTCCAGAACCGCTATAATCAAACTTTTGGTACTGTTAAAATTATGATTAAATCTCAAAATCCTTAATCACAGCTTCTTCATTCATCGCACCATTCAACCATTCTACATAAAGTGGATGAGAAGAAACACTTTTAATATAAGTCCCTTGGTCCTTACTGTCAACTTGATAGGTCATGAACCTACTTACTACTGGGGCGAAAAAAATATCAGCAAGTGAGAAATTTCCGAATAAAAATTCGTCACCATATTTTTTTCTGGTTTCGCGCCACACTTCTAAAATGCGATCAATATTGGCTTGTGCTGCTGCGCTTGGGATTTTTTTCTTAACGGCGCGCATATTCATCGGCATTTCTTTGCGCAAATCCATAAAACCGGAATGCATTTCCGAGACAACGGCACGTTGGATTGCCCGCGTTTCCTGTTTTTCGGAAAACAATTTTTTATGAGGAAATAATTCGTGCAGATATTCGGCAATTGCCAGCGAATCCCAAATCTCCAAACCTTTAATATGTAAGCATGGTACTTTTTTGGAGAAAGAAATTTTACCGATTTTTTCTACCGTATCTTCTTGACGCAAACCAATAATTTCTTCGGCAAAATCAAGCCCGACAAAGCGTGCAGCAAGCCAAGCCCGCATACTCCACGAAGAATAATTTTTATTGGCAATATATAAAATCGGTTTCATAATTTGTTGAAATGTTGAAGAAACAAATGATAGCAATAGCTTTGCAACCTTTCAAGGATTATGTCCACCTTAAGAAATAAATTTAATAACGATAAACAAAATCTGTTAACACAGGTTAGTGAGCATATAAAAAAACTTCCTCAAACCTTGGAACCGCAGCCGGGATACTATAGAGTGCAAGCCCACGAATTCGTCAGTATGGCCTCACAATTAAAAGATAAGGCTCAAATAACGGAAGCCATGAAATGTTTTGAAGCCGCGCGGGACGCACGTTGCGGCATCACACTTCATGAAATTATAATTAATAATACACCTATTTTAATTCGCGATGCGCGCGCTGCCTTTCCGAGAATTATACGCGGTAGTGAAGCTTATGAAATTCAATATTTAAATATTATGCGCGCCGCTTTGGATATTGCTGATATTGAAGAAAGACCTGATTTGACCGAGAAAATTTTTGCAGAATTAAAAAATTTTTCTAAGAAATTTTTAGAAGTTACTTTTTCCGTTAATCTTGATCAAAGAATAAAAGAAGAAAAAGTTTTTGCTAAAAAATTACAAAGCGAAATTGATGAGATTGCTTCCATTTTTACCAAAAACGGAGTTACCAATGCGCTTGCAAAATTAAGTGTCGCGAAGGATTTCCAGAATTTAGAAAATAAGAATTATAATATAGCAACTATTTCTAAGGTAGAAAATAATACTGTCGCGGAATGTGAAGTAGCACTGCGTGAATTGACTGACGAGCAAAAAATGCAATACCAAAACATGCTGTTAACGCCATGGTTTCAAGCGTTGCCGTGGTGGCAGAAAAAATTATGCGAGAAATATGCGCCCCAAATTTTGAGTTCTGCGCATGTTATACCGACTCAACTCTGGCAAATACCGGGATTAAGAAATGCTTTTGAGAAAATTACTGCAATTGTTAATGATGATGAAATAAAAATAGTTCATGAAGTCAAGCATTCCGGCACTCCGGCCTCTTTTGCCAGTGATAAGGGTTCACGTCAAGAAATTGCCGACGAGAATTTAGAACAGCTGCGCGAATGGATAGCAGAAGGCTCCGTACCGCATATTAATAGCTTGAACACGACAGGAATTATGGCAAGATCGCATGATGGCGAAATAGTTGATCAATTAAAACAACTAAATACACGCCACACTAACACGGCACTAAATCTGGCACGGTTTTCGAGCAGTTCAAGCATAACACATGGTGCCAATCAATTACTTGCGGCGGTTTCCGCGACTATTGCCAAATTTCCCAAAGCAGCGGTTATTTGCGATAATCTAGAACCTTCGGGTGGCCTGTTCCGCACCACGCGACGCTTTATCTCAAATATTTTTAACGGCCCGAAAAGCGCCGTTAAGAAATTGCAAAATACCGGAGACATAACTGACGAAGATGCTAAAATACTGCTTGGAGCGCTCTCACTGAGAAAAAGCGTTGACGAAATGAATTCTTTTATAGTACGCCCCGCCTCTGGAAATGCGAGCTTGCGCACCTCCACAAAATTGGCATGGCTTACACGCCTGATGCGCGATTGCAATTCTGAATTAAAATGGCCAAAAGAAGAAATAATTGTAACTTGTAAGCATGGTAAAGATCGCACCGGACTGGCTATGCACGACCAAAGCGCACAGGCTTTAGCTTTTGCTTTAGGGATTAATGTAAAAAAAGTTGACCGGGCTTTAATTTGCAGCGGCCATACGGCACAGCAAGCAGGCGGCGTTTACTCTTGCGGATCGACAGCTGGCTGTTATGGCATCCGGCATGATAATGCGCTTAATATGGGCTTTACTCCGATAGCAGCTACTCGTACTTTATTTTCGCGATTAAAACATGCCCGCATCGGACGTGAAAAACATTTTGTGGACTTAATAGAATATGCGGCGCACGGCACGCTAAGCAGAATCGGTAAGCTGGAGGAAGAAACGAGAAAATATTTTTCTAAAGATTCTAAGAGCATAAGATTGCTGACACCCTTAAAAGCCGAACAGCTTCAACAAAATAACTCACAAGAAATTACCCTCTAAATCTAAAAATAGCTTGGCCCCTTTTTTAAAAAATGATATTGACTATCATTTTCTTTTTTTCTAAAATGATAATAAATATCAATATCATTTTATGAAAATTCTCTTACCGACTTATAAAAATTCGCATCTTTTTGCTTTGGCAACTGCGGGTTTTGTGCATGTGACTGCTGGCTTGTGGGCTGTTTTACCGTCTGATCCGGTGGTGTTAAATAAACAGGCGATTCGTGTTAGTTTTGTAGCACCTAATGCTTCGGAAAAAAAATCTGAAAATGATTCTCACCTAAAAAATTTAGCACAACTTGAAGAAAAAAATGCGCTTAAAAAGTCTGATAAAAAAGAATTAGCGAAAAATGATTCTAAAAATTCGCAATCGGGAAAAAATACTTCCGGTTTGGTTGATCCAAATGCAATTGCCACAAATTCGGCGCAAAGCGAACCGGTTTTTGATGCGGCTTACTTGAACAATCCAACTCCGGCCTACCCACAAGACGCGCGCCGCAAGGGTGTTCAGGGCAAAGTTTTGGTTAAGGTTTTGGTTAAAACTGATGGTTCGCCGCAAAGTGTTGATATTGCCAGTTCGAGCGGTCATACGGCTTTGGATGAAGCGGCGCTTGATGCGGTGAAGCAATGGCGTTTCATTCCGGCAAAACAAAAAGGTAAATCGGTTCAAGCTAGCGTTATTGTACCGGTGGAATTTAAAATTATTTAAACATGAATCTTTCTGCCGTATTTTCTCAAGGAAATCCTATTTTGATTTTCGTTTTTCTTTTACTAATCGCAATGTCCTTTGCCAGCTGGTATGTCATCGCTTGGAAAGGTTTAAAAATTTATAAAGAATATAAATTCTATGACGCTTTTCAAAGAGAATTTGCCGATAGAAAAAATTGGCCGAATTTTATTGGCGCGGCTAAAGTTGAAGGTTGCATAAATATTTTGTTGCAAGAAGTAGAAAAACTTGAACCTATTTTAAAAAATTACGATCACGAAGCCAAAAAAGAAATTTTGTCGATGCATTTATTACAAAACTTGGATGAGATTCGTTCTTGGCTGGATAAGGGCTTGGCGATCCTTGCCTCTATTGGCAGCTCGGCTCCTTTCATCGGATTATTCGGAACGGTTTTTGGAATTTATAATGCTTTAACCGGAATCGCTGCTGAAGGTAATGCCGGATTGAATGTGGTCGCCGGGCCTATGGGAGAAGCTTTGATCGCAACAGCGGTCGGGCTTTTTGCCGCGATTCCGGCGATTTTATTTTATAATACTTTTGTTCGTTATAACCGTGTTTTGGTGCAAAACCTAAGACATGTAGCGGAACAAATGACGGTTTATTTGTCGAATAGAAATTAAATAAATCCCCCTACCCCCCTTCTAAGGGGGAAGACTTGCTACGCTTCGCTTCGCAAAGTCAGAGTACTCGGATAACAAAGTTTGAGTACTCAGTCGTTGCGTTAGCACGACTTCCCCCTTAGAAGGGGGGTAGGGGGATTTTTAAAAACTTATGCAAGGTTTCGATCGCGAAGATTTACAAGCTCCACTCGCAGAAATAAACATGACACCGTTAGTTGATGTCATGCTGGTTCTGCTTGTCATTTTTTTGGTGACGGCGCCAATGCTTAATTCAGCGATTAAGTTGAATTTACCAAACGAAGCAGCCTCTGCAATCAGTGATGACAAGGCTTTAACCATTGCGATCGATTACAGAGAAAATTATTTTTTAAACGATAAAAAAGTTTCATTAGCAGAATTACAAAACGAATTATCACGCGCCGCTAAAACAAATGCCAAACAGCAAGTTCACTTGCGCGCCGACAAAGATATTTCTTACGGAAAAGTCAGCCATATTTTGAGTATGGCACAAAAATCGGGATTATCGAATATCGGTTTCGTCACGGAACCTAAGTAAAGGATCAGATTTACTTAAAATTTATTACTAAAGAAATGAAACAGTTCGTTACAACCACCATTCTTGGAACCGTCCTACTCCCTCTTGCTTCTGAAGCCAAAGAAGAAAATGCCAAACAACTTCCAACCGTTACCGTTATCGACAATCGCTATGATGAAAATTATAGCTCTTCTGAATCTTCCAATTATAAAATCACCGGCCCTTTACGCAATGCGCCGCGCTCGGTAACAACTGTAACGCGCCAATTAATGGATGATCAAGGTGTAACTAAAGTTTCCGATGCTTTGCGCAATGTTCCGGGAATTTCTTTAGCGGCTGGCGAAGGCGGCAATCAGGGCGACAACCTTATGATTCGCGGCTTTTCAGCGCGTAACGATTTCTTCGTTGATGGCATGCGTGATTTCGGGAATTATTTCCGCGATCCTTTCAATCTGGAATCAATTGAAGTTGTGCAAGGCCCGTCTTCCGTATTATTTGGCCGTGGTTCGGCCGGTGGTGTGATTGCCCAAAACAGCAAACAGGCTTTTCTAGGTTCAAAAAAAGACGCTACTTTCATGATCGGAACCAATGATACTTTACGCACAACTATTGACGTTAACAGTAAGTTTGATGGTCTTGAACATTCGGCAATTCGCTTAAACGCGATGGCGCACCAAAATAAAGTAGCAGAACGCGATGCCGCTGATTATAAGCGCGCCGCCTTTGCGCCAAGCTTGGCTTTCGGACTTGGAACTGACACCAGACTTAACATAAATTATTTACATCAAAACGAAGACAACACGCCGGATTACGGTATTCCTTACTACGCCGGAAAGCCCGCCGATGTTGATCGCAGCAACTTTTATGGTTTCAAAAGTAACGATCATTTAAAGACCGATGTTGATATTACTACGGCAAAATTTGAGCATGATATTTATGAAAACTTAACCTTCCGCGATCAAGCTAGATACGCCCGTTATTATCGCGATGTGCAAGTTACTGAACCGATTGCGGCCTCTGCAACTTCGGTTACGCGCAGCATGAAAATCAGAAAATCGCTGGAAACTTATTTGGGCAATCAAGCTGATATTACCGGAAAATTCTCGGCTCTTGGCACCGATCATACTTTAGTTAGCGGCGTTATGCTGGAAAGCGAAGAATCGGCGCCGACTACTTTTTCGGCAACTCCTCCGGCTGCAGCAATGTCCGAGCCTCTTGCCGTTGGTTTTAGCGTGCCTGTTACATTCAACAATGAAAGCAAGGCTAAAGTTGAAACTGCCGGAATTTATGCGCTTGATACTATTAAATTCGGCAAAAAATGGGAATTGGCTTTGGGGGCGCGTTTAGATAATTTACGCACTAATTTTTACCAGTTTGCCAATAGCGGCTTAAGGTCAACAGCTTCGCGCACCGACAATGTCGTAAGCCACAATGTCGGCCTAGTTTACAAACCTGCTCATAACGGCAGCATTTATTTTAATCAAGGCACATCTTTTAATCCTTCTGCTGAATCGCTAACACTTACAGCCTCAAGCACTACTGGCAGTAACAATTTCAATGCCAAGCCGGAAAAAAACACAATTTATGAAGTCGGAACGAAGTGGGATTTGTTCAAGAAACGTCTTTCAACTACATTTGCCGTGTTCCGTGCCGACAAAGAAAATGCTCGCGAAAATAATCCTTTCGGCGGCTCTTCTACTCAGTTAAATAGCGGCACGCAACAAGTTTACGGCTTGCTTGCCCAGGCCAGCGGCAGCATCAACAATAAATGGAAACTCATGACGGGCTATAGTTACATGGATGGCGGCATCAAAAAATCGGTTAATCCGCTTTTGAAAAACCGTCCTTTGACCAATGTTCCGGAGCATTCATTTAGCTTGTTTACAACCTATCGTTTCGATTCCGAATTAGAAATCGGCGGTGGCGCAAATTTCGTGTCAGAACGATTTGCCGGAAGCTCGGCAACCGGCGCCGGCACTGATCCGGTGACTGGTACTTATCGTGCTGCACCAAGCTATTTAGTGTTTAACGCAATGGCAAAATATCCGCTTAATAAAAACGTAACTTTACAGCTTAACGTTAACAACTTAACCAACGAATTTTACTACGACCAAATTCGCGGCAATAACGCTGTAGTGCCGGGCGACGGGCGCACGGCTTTGTTAACTGCTAATATAAAATTCTAATATATAAAACTTAATAGATTGTCTAAAATAATAGATTATAAACTAACTCATAGTCATGCTTCGACAAGCTCAGCATGACTATGAATTGTTGCTAAAAAACCAATTACTAAGACATTCCGAAACTTAATATTTATTCTAAACCATGCTATTACAAATTCCCGACATTTTAACGCCTGAACAAGTCAAAGAATTTCGTGAAATTTTAGATAAGGCTAATTGGATTGACGGCAAAGCCACCGCCGGCTATCAATCCATGCAGGTTAAGGATAATATGCAGCTTCCGCAGGATTCAAAAGAAGCTAAAATGTTAGGCGAACAGATCTTAATTGCTTTGGAAAAAAACCCGACTTTTATTTCGGCGGCCTTACCTAACAAGGTTTTTCCGCCGCTTTTTAATTCATATTCGGAAGGTCAAAATTTTGGCACTCATATTGATAATGCTATTCGTCACGTGCCAAATACGCCCTTCCGCATTAGAACCGATCTCTCGGCCACTCTATTCCTTTCTGATCCTTTGGACTATGAGGGCGGAGAATTGGTGGTAGAGGATACATATGGTTTGCACAAAGTCAAACTGCCTGCCGGCCATATGATCCTCTATCCGGCAAGCTCGCTGCATTATGTGAAAGCCGTAAGTAAGGGCCAAAGAGTAGCGTCATTTTTCTGGATCCAAAGCATGGTACGCGACGATGCCAAACGCACTTTGCTTTTTGATTTGGATAATTCAATTCGCACAGTATTGCGCGACATGCCTGAGCATGAATCTTCGGTACATTTAACAGGAATTTATCATAATTTATTAAGGCGCTGGGCTGAGGTTTAATAATTTACTTGTTCGCAAGTCATGCTGAGCCACTACCTCATAGTCATGCTGAGCCTGTCGAAGCATGAGTCAAACTGGGGCGCAAACACATGCTTCGACAGGCTCAGCATGACTAGAAGTTGCTAAAAAAATGAAAAAAACAATAAAAAAACTCCATCTCTATATCGCACTAATTTTTCTTCTGCCCTTCTCAATCCAGGCAATTAGTGGAGGCATTCTAGTTTTTGATCATGAAATTTCTGATTATTTTTTACTTAAAAATCATAAATTTGCCGAAGGTCAAATAAAAAATAACGAAGAGATAGCTGCAGCCGCGAAACTCCTAGCTCCAAGCGATTATACATTAGTTTCAAGCAAATTCGAAAAAGTCGCCAGATTTCGTTTCAAACAAGAAAAACAAATGCTTGAAATAATAATCGATCCGGTTTCCCTCGAAACAATCGCCATTCGTAATCCCAAAAGCGGTTTTTTATTTTTTCTAAAACAATTGCACAAAAATTTATTCCTTGAAGAAACGGGAAAAATCATCATCGGAATTTGCGGCGTTGCGCTTTTATTTATGAGCATTAGCGGCCTAATTATTTGGTGGCCGAAAAAAGATAAATTTATCAAATCAATCACGATTAGATTCAATGAAAAAGGCTATAGATTTTATAAAGACACCCATAAAGCTTTTGGATTTTTCTTTTTCCTAAGTCTTGGCCTAAGCAGCTTCACCGGTGCCTTTATGGCTTTTAAGAAACCAACTCCCAAACTACTTCACCAACTTCACACCGGCCATGATATTAATGCAATTTGGCAAATGATTACTTTTCTTACTTCTCTAAGCTTAATAATTTTTATCATCACCGGGTTCCTACTCTGGCGCGGCAAGAAGAAACGTCCCTCATAAAATTAGTTGCAAATTAGAACTAATTTCTTAAAAACACCATAATAATAAAACCAATTCCATTATGAACAGCAACAAAATTAATCAATTGCGCCACTCTTCGCGCAAGCTAATCCGCGAGCTTGGTATATTACAGTTAGATAAAACCAACCCCCTCGAAACGCCACAATATTGGCATGCTCTTACCGAAATTGTTAATAATCCCAACATAAAAATCTCAGAACTTGGCGAAATTTTATTGCTGCAAAAATCAACGATGTCACGCGTTGTCGCTATTTTAATAAAAGACAAAATGATTATTGCAAAAAATGGCGCCGACAAAAGAGAAAAGCGGCTCCTCGCCACCAAAAATGGCTTAGCAAAATTCGAAAAAATTAATGAATTTTCTGATAATTTAATCAGAAATGCTTTCACATTTTTAAAAGAAGAAGAGCAAGAACAAATTATAACGGCAATTACCAACTACGCTTCCGCCTTAGAAAAAAGCCGCTCCAACCGCAATAGCAAAATAAAAATTCTAACCCTTACAACTTCGCGAACTTTGCGTCAGCAGATTTTTAACATGATTTATGGAATTCAAAGGATTGAATTTGCACTACCCGTCACGAAAGAGATGAACGCTTGTATATTAAGGGCGGAAGAGGAATTCTATTATGACAATTCTTGCAATTTTTGGTATGCAGCCGACATTGACGGAAAAATAATCGGCTCAATTGCACTTAAAAAAATTGATAAAAAAAATGCTGAGATAAAAAAGTTTTTTGTCGCCAAAGAATATCGTGGCTGCGGCGTTGCTCAGAAACTATTGCGAAAGCTTGTAAAAGAAGCTTCCAAGCATAATTTTACCAAACTATTTTTGGGCACTGTTCATCAATTAAAAATCGCCCAGAAATTCTATAAAAAATACGGATTTAAAGAAATTTCCGCCCAAGAATTACCAAAAAATTTTCAGCGCTGTCCGATTGATGATGTGTTTTTTGCAGGTAATCTTCACAAAATAATAAAGACCCAAGATGAATAAAAATATCACCGAGATTACGTTTGATAATGTTCCGATTAAGATCACTCAAAAGCGCATAAAATCAATGCGCATACGAATTTCGCCACCTCAAGGAGAAGTAAATGTTTCTGCGCCTTGGCATTGCAACTTAAACAAAATCACCGATTTCATTAAGAAAAAAATTTCTTGGATAAAATATCATCGTCAAAGAATTATCGATTTAAAAATTGAACCGGCGAAAAAAATTTTGGATGGAGAATTGCACTATTTTTTTGGTGAAAAGTTTTTACTTAAAGTTTCTAAAACAACCTCTCCAAACCGCTGTTTTCTTGAAGGAAACATTATTAATGTTCAATGCAAGAAAAATTTGAATTTTAAAGAAAGACAAAAATTATTAGATGATTTTTATCGTCGCGAATTAAAAAAAATCATTCCGCCAATAATTGCAGAATTGGAGGAGAAAATGCAGGTTAAAGTAGCAAAGTTTGGTATCAAAAAAATGAAAACACGCTGGGGAACCTGTAATCCTAGGGCTCGCCGAATTTGGATAAATTTAGAATTAGCTAAAAGATCAATATCTTGCCTGAAATATCTAATCACTCATGAAATGATCCATTTCTTTGTAAAAGGTCATAATAAAACCTTTTATAATTACATGGATATTTTTGCACCTAATTGGAAAGAAAAGCGAGCAGAATTACGTCAGGAAATTAGATAATTTTGCGCAAGTGATTCATATAAATCGTGGCTCCGACCGCATCGAGCGTCTCAATTTTATATCTGCCGCCACGAGCAATCGGATATGAAAAATCCCCACAGAAAACATCAAAAACCACACCGCAATGGTAGGTAGAATCGGTATCTCCAAATAAATCAAAACAAACTTTTATTTGAGGAAATTCCTGCGCTAGAAAACTAGCAATATTTTGCGCTTTTTGTAACTCATCAGCAATTTTTGGTGTTGGCTTTATAATCGTTGCCAATCCTTGCAAATCGCGGTTTTGCAGCATAATGTTACAAATTATTTCGGCGTTTTTTTTATCAAAAGCTTGTCGAATCGCTGAAATGTTTTTTTGCCTTATCATCAAGCGCAACTCTACAGAATCCTGCAAATTCATCTCTTGTAAAAAGATACCCAAAAAATCCGGTAACGAAAAAGACACTACCATCTCTTGCAGCCCAAGGTTTACCAAGGTATCAAATAATAAGGCGATTATTTCAAAATCGGCCTCAATTGCAGCAGATCCGATAATTTCGGCACCCACTTGCGTTTGCTGACGATCCGCATAAAGTTCTTCACTTTTAGCGCATAATACATCGCCTACATAACAAAGGCGTATTGGCAACTGTACTTCACGCAGGCGCGTATTTAGAAGACGCGCAATTTGCAAAGTAATATCACTTCTAAATACCAAATTCTTTCCGGAAATTATGTCAACAACACGAAAGGCATTTTTGTCATTTTCATTTTCAAACTCAACAAGCGGAGTTTTTATCAAACCATAGCCGGACTGCATAAATATTGAAAGCGCTGCATTTATATTTTGGTGGTTTTTTTCCGCTTCCCCAAAAAGTAAATCATAAAATCCAACTGGTAATAATTTTTTAGTCATATTGCTTTAGAAATTTTTCAAGCGCCAGCATATCTTGCCAGGCCACTTTCTTCTTACCCGGTTGACGCAGTAGATAAGACGGATGAAATATGGCGAAAGTTTTAATGGTTTTATCCAAAAATTTGGGTGAAAAATCCATAAATTGGCCTCGAATTTTACTTATCGGCTCTGCTATTCCGAGGACTGAGGTCAGAGAAGTCGCTCCAACCAGAACTAACACTTCCGGCCTCATTAATTGAATATGACGTTCAACAAAAGGACGACAAATTGCCAATTCTTCATCGGTCGGTCGGCGATTGCCGGGAGGCCGCCAAAACACTACATTGGTGATATAAAAATTTTCTTTGCGTGTCAAATTTATAGCGCGAAGCATTTCATCAAGCAACTTACCGGAATCACCACAAAAAGGAATGCCTTGCAAATCCTCGTGATTACCGGGCGCTTCCCCAATCACCATTACTTTTGAATTAGGATTGCCGTCACAAAAGACCGTATTGGTTGCCATTTTTTTTAGATTACAACCTTCAAAATTCTCTACCACCTTACGTAGCTGGTCTAGATTTTGCGCACCTTCTGCCATTTTTTTGGCTTTCGCCACGATCTCATTTAACGACACAAATTGCCCTGAATTATTATTCATTTCCTGCCCTCTTTTTGCTAGTTGCGAAAGCGCTTCCGATGTTGAAAAAATAGGTTTTATAAAGTTATTAGCAATTGGTTTTTGGAAAGCTGTTTGGGATTGAGAAACACTAGAGTTGGTATGAACTCCGTCATTCGACAAAGTAACTTTGGAAGATATTATATCAACCCGCGGATTGACAGAACCAACTGCTTTCTTTTTATCTTTTTCTAAAAAGTAATCCTGCCGCGACTCGCTAATTACTTCATCCAAACCATTATCTAAATAAAATTGCAAAATCTCTTTTGTCATCAAACCTTGGCAATTTGTTTAATAAATTTCTGGAAATCATCGGGTTTTTCAAAATTTTTATATACTGAAGCGAATCGCACAAATGCTACCTTGTCGAGCTTTTCTAACGCTGTTAAAACCATCTCGCCTATTTTTGAAGAAGAAATTTCCGTTTCGCTTTCCATTTCAAGTTGGCGAATAATATTGCTCACCAATTTTTCCACCTGCATATCAGATACCGGACGCTTACGCACCGCCATCTCAATAGACCGTTTCAATTTTTCCGGATCAAAATTTTTCTTCTCACCGTTTTTTTTGATTACTAAAATTTCACGCAATTGCACGCGTTCGAAAGTGGTAAAGCGCGAATCACAGGCTGAGCAATAGCGCCTACGCTTTACTGATTCGCCGTCATCGGGAATTCTGCTGTCTTTAACCTGTGTTTCAATATTTCCGCAAAATGGGCAACGCATAGGAATATATAAATCCCCCTACCCCCCTTCTAAGGGGGAAGTCGTGCTTGCGCTAACGCTACAGCAACGACCGAGTACCTCAGGGGTAATTCGAGTTTTTTGTTTTTTAAGCACTCAAGTCTAGGAGCGGGTCGGGATTTGTAACCCCGACCCCTTGTTCATATAAAACTAATTCACAAACTCCATCACCACTTGACCAATACCAACCGCTTCAGCTTCTTTAAATTTAATTTTGCCGATTTTTACATCATGGTCGGTACGAATTGAATTTTCCATCTTCATGGCCTCAATAACCACAAGCTCTTGTCCCGCTTTTACCTCATCACCTTCTTTTACTAAAAAGCGCACAATTTTTCCGGTAATTGGCGAAGTTAGATTCATCGGTTTAGCATTTTTTTCAATCTTCGGCATGAATTTTGACAATTCGGCAATACGCGGCGAATATACAGAAACAAAGGCATCAAGACCGGAATATTGCAGTAAATAGCTTCCGGTATTATTATTTTCACGAATTTTTATACCCACTATAGAACCGTTAACCACGCCGCGGAATAGCTTTTCGCCATTATTCCAGGATGTTGTAAGCTCTATCTCCTTGCGATCACATTCTAACTTCAAATAATCATCACTTCTCTCAATAATATTTACTAAATGCGATCTATCGTCAATCAGCACCACCCAACGCTCGGATACTTGTTTTTCGCGATTGCGCAACTGCCCGGTCATATGCCCATTGCGTTCATAATTTTTCAAAAAAATCTGCATCGCGCTAGCAATCAATACCTCTTCCGCTCTAGAATCAAGCTCACTTCCGGAGAATCCGGCCGCAAATTCTTCTTTGATAAAACCAGTAGTAAGATCGCCTTTAATAAAGCGCTCATTTTTCATGATAGTTTCAAGGAAGCTAATATTATGCGACACACCCCCGATAGCAAAGCTTCCAAGAGCATTACTCATATGCTCAATTGCCTCTTTACGATTTTTGCCGTAAGAACAAAGCTTAGCGATCATGGCATCATAAAACATGCTAACTTCACCACCTTCATAAACACCTGTATCTACACGCACATTTGCACTTTTTTCCGGCTCAATATAAAGATTGATACGTCCCGATGAAGGCAAAAAGCCACGCGCCGGATCTTCCGCGTAAATACGCGATTCCATAGCCCATCCTGTCAATTTAATATCTTCTTGCTTAAACGGTAATTTCTCGCCAAGCGCAATTTTTATCATCAATTCTACAATATCAAGACCGGTGATTAATTCGGTCACGGGATGTTCAACCTGTAAGCGCGTATTCATTTCTAAAAAATAAAAATTCTTATTTTTATCCATGATATATTCAATCGTGCCCGCTGAAAAATATTTTACTTTTGCCGCCAATGCTTTTGATTGCTCATACATTTTGGCGCGCGTTTTTTCATCAACCAGCGGGCTTGGCGCTTCCTCTATCACCTTTTGGTTATTACGCTGGATTGAGCATTCTCTTTCACCCAAACACACGATATTTCCATGCTTATCGGCAATAACTTGAATCTCGATATGGCGCGGGTTCTCGATGAATTTTTCGATGAATACGCGATCATCGGCAAAGCTGTTGCGCGCTTCGTTTGAAGCCGACAAAAAGGCTTGCGCCATTTCTTCTTTTTTCCACACAATTCTCATACCCTTACCACCGCCACCAGCAGAAGCTTTCACCATCACCGGAAAGCCAATTTCTTCCGCAATTTTTACCGCTTCTTTGTCATCCTTAATCACTCCCATGTGACCGGGAACCGTACTAACATTCGCTTCAAGCGCGATTTTCTTCGATTGAATTTTGTCGCCCATCATCTCAATTGAATAAGTAGAAGGACCTACAAAAATCACCCCAGCTTTTTCCAAAGCACTTGCAAAATTACGATTTTCCGATAAAAATCCATAACCCGGATGCACCATAGTTGCACCGGTTTTTTTCACTGCTGCTAAAATTTTATCAACATTTAAATAGCTTTGCGAAGATGGCGCGTGCCCAATATTTACGGCCTCGTCCGCCATTTGCACGAAAAGGGAATTAGTGTCAGCGTCAGAATAAACCGCAACTGTTTTAATATTCATTTTGCGGCAAGTTTTTATAATACGACAAGCAATTTCGCCACGATTGGCGATAAGTAATTTATGCATAAAATTTTTGGATAATTTAAAAACGCGTAAATCCTAAGAATAGAGACAAAAAAATCAAATGTTAAATTATTTAAAATTAGCCAGACTCCATCACCCAACCGGCATATGGTTATTATTTTTGCCTTGCTTGTTTGGAATTTTTCTCGCCCTCAAGAAATTGCCTGAGCCGCATTTTCTTGAAATCATCCGCATAATTTTCTTATTTCTCATGGGGTCAATATTAATGCGCTCTGCCGGTTGCATCATCAACGACCTAACTGATTTAAAATTCGACCAAAAAGTTGAGCGCACTAAATCGCGGCCCTTAGCTTCCGGAGCGATTTCAATAAAAAATGCCCGAATTTTTTTAGCAATTTTACTAATCGGAGGATTCTTAATTTTGCTGCAATTTAATTTTAAAACTATTTTATCTGGATTTATCGCGCTTTTACTCGTTATAACTTACCCGCTAATGAAGCGCCTAACCTACTATCCACAAGTTTTTTTAGGTCTAACTTTCAATTTCGGAATTTTAATGGCAAGCTTAGCCCTTCTCGACAGAATCACAATCGAAGCCTTAATTCTCTACATCGCGAGCATTATTTGGACTGTAATTTACGACACAATTTATGCCTATCAAGATATCGAAGATGACCTAAAAATTGGCGTCAAATCTACAGCCATAAGATTCAGATCCAATCCACAAAAAATTTTGATCGCTTTAAGTTTGGCAATGTTTTTAACTTTGATTTTTCTGGGCTACTACGCTAAATTTCAATCTTTTTTCTTCTTTACCTTATTATTAATTTCGCTATTTTTGGATAATAAGATTAAAAATTGCGATTTCAAAAATGGCCATGATTGCCTAAAAACTTTCAAAGCTAATGTTGTTGTTGGAATCCTAATATTAACTGCAATTATTTTCGGATAGTGAAAGTTGGACTTCTCGGCGGAAGCTTTAATCCCGCCCATCCAGGACATGTTCATATAAGTAACTTAGCAATAAAGAAGCTTAGACTCAACCAAGTATGGTGGATTCCGACTGCTAGAAATCCTTTAAAAGATCCGGCAATTTATGCAAGCTATTCAAAAAGACTTGACCAATGCCGAAAACTGGCAAAAAACCCAAAGATAAAAGTGAAAGAATTTGATGAAATTTATACTGACAAACTAATTAGAAAATTGCATTTACAATATAAGAGTATAAATTTTATTTGGATAATGGGCGATGATAGTTTCGTCACTTTACATAAATGGAAAAACTTTAAAAAATTAATTAAATTAACCAGCTTTGCTGTTTTTTCACGTGAAACATTTTTTAAAGTTCGCCAAACAAAGGCTTTTTTTGCCAAGCCAAAAGCTGTATTTTTTGCAAATAAAGTTTTAAAAATTTCCTCAAGCCAACTAAGAAATGCTGCCTAATTATATAATAGATACTCATTGCCATCTCGATCTCATAGAAAAACAAGGAATCGCTTTACCCGAAATAATCACTAACGCGCAGAATAATAATGTAAGAATCCTCCAAACTATCTGCACCAAAATTAGCGAGTTAGACAAGATTTTATCTTATACAAAAAATCACGATTTTATTTATGCTTCGGTAGGAATCCATCCCTGCAATACGATTGAAGAACCAAAGATAACAGCCGAACAAATTATAGAAATTTGTCAGAAAGATCCAAAAATCATCGGCATTGGCGAAACTGGTTTAGATTTTTATCATCCGGGATTTGATATTAACCTACAAAAACAGAGTTTTCTTGAACATATAAAAGCTTCACAACAAAATGATATTCCGGTAATTATTCATAGTCGAAATGCTGATTTAGAAATGATGAGAATCCTAGAAAGCGAACAAAAGAATAAAAATTTTCCGGCGTTACTTCATTGTTTTACAAGCTCAAAAGAGCTTGCTCAAAAAGCTTTGGGTTTAGGGATTTACATTTCAATCTCAGGAATCGCAACTTTTAAAAATGCTACCGAATTACAAGAAATAGTAAAATATATTCCACTGGAATATTTATTACTCGAAACCGATTCGCCTTACTTAGCACCGGTTCCGCATCGTGGCCAGACTAATCAACCGGCCTTTACAAAGCATGTTGCCGAATTTGTCGCACAATTAAAATCGATTCCCGCAGAAAAAATTATCGAGCAAACCAGTAATAATTTTTTCAAAATTTTTAGAAAGGCAAAACCACTATGAAGACTAACCAATTTATGCAAGAAGCTTTAAAAATGGCAAAACTTGCTTTTAAAAAAGATGAGGTTCCTGTCGGTGCAGTTATCGTAGAGAATGGTAAAATACTCGCGAAAGCTCACAATAAAAATTTAAAATTAAAAGATCCCACAGCTCACGCTGAAATTCTAGCCCTTAGAAAGGCCGCTAAAATAAAAGGCTCGTCAAACTTAAGTGATTGCGATATTTATGTAACGCTCGAACCTTGCGCCATGTGCACTGCGGCTCTAGCTTTAGCAAAAATAAAAAGAATTTATTACGGCGCTAATGACGAAAAATTTGGCGCAATTGAAAATGGTGTAAAATTATTTTCGGCCAACTCTTGTTACCATATGCCCGAAATTTATTCGGCAATCTCTGAAAGCAAATCAAAAGAATTAATGGTAAATTTTTTCAAAAATAAAAGATAAAATAGTTGGAGCAAAATGTTTCACATGAAACATCAAAATCATTTGACAATATATTACACCAATTTATTTTCTTAAAAAACTTTCAATCAAATAAATTATTATGAATCATCATCACCAAAGAAGAGCAAAAGTATTTTCTATAGTTAATCAAAAAGGCGGAGTTGGGAAAACCACAACCGCAATCAATTTAGCGGCCACTTTCGCTTCAATGAAAAAGAAAGTTTTACTAGTTGATATTGACCCACAAGGCAATGCTAGCACCGGTTTTGGTATTGGCCAAGCCCAAAGACAAAAAACTATTTACGAAATTCTAATCGGGGAATGCAATCTTAAAGATGCCATAATTCCTACCAAACTACCCAATTTAAAAATTGTCACTTCTACCGTTGATTTGTCAGCTTGCGAACTCGAACTCTCCACTATCGAAAAAAGAGAATTTTTATTAAAAAAAGCTTTAAAAGAAGTAATTCATGATTTCGATTGCATCTTGATTGATTGTCCGCCGTCATTGGGGCTGTTGACTGTAAATGCCTTAACCGCTTCTGATTTAATTCTTATTCCAATGCAGTGCGAATTCTTCTCTTTAGAAGGATTGAGTCACTTACTTACCACCTTAAATTTAGTTAAAGAAAATCTAAATCATCATCTAGCAATTAGCGGCATAGTCTTAACTATGCATGACCGCAGAAATAAATTAACCGAGCAAGTCGAAATTGATGTACGAGATTTCTTGCATGATAAAGTCTATAAAAATATTGTGCCAAGAAATGTAAGGCTTTCGGAAGCTCCTTCTCATGGCGTTCCGGGAATTATTTACGATCCCAATTGCGCCGGATCAGTAGCTTATCTTAAATTAGCGAAAGAAATTATTCAGCGCGAAAAAATGTGATTTTTTCACGTGAAACATTTAACCAAATTAAAATATGAAAGAAACCGCATTCCATCATGAAAAAAAATTAGGCCGTGGATTGTCCGCACTTTTAGGTGAAAGCAAGGAAGCAGCCGCCTCTCACGGCAAAGGTAATTCCGTAGAATCAATTCCTGTTTCAAAAATTATTGCCGGAATTTATCAACCTCGAAAATCTTTTAGCCAAGAAGAATTAAGCGAATTATCAAATTCAATCAAAGAAAATGGTTTAATTCAGCCTATTCTTTTACGCAAAGGTGACGAAGATAGTTATGAAATTATCGCTGGTGAACGTAGATTTCGCGCATCAAAATTAGCGGGCCTTACTTCCATTCCAGCAATCGTTAAAAAAATAAACAATCACGAGGCCTTAGAACTAGCCTTAATTGAAAACATTCAAAGATCCGATTTATCTTCTATCGAAGAGGCTGAAGGCTATAAACAATTAATTGATGATTTTTCTTACAGCCAAGATCAAGTTGCTAAAAAAGTTGGCAAAAGCCGCAGTCATATTGCAAATTTATTAAGACTTTTAACTCTACCAAAAAAAGTCAGAGATTTACTGGACAAGAAATTAATTTCAATGGGTCACGCTCGCGCTGTAATTAATTCAACTCAGCCTGAAAAGTTAGCTCAAAAAATTGTCGATGACTCTTTAACTGTACGCGATGCTGAAAATTTAGTACGCGATGAAAAAATTGAGAAAGCACAAAATATACCAGTATTAGTTAGGACCGAATCAAAGGTTAAGTTTATTAATAGCGCTTATCTAGCGGAAGTAGAGCAGGAGCTATCCGAAGCACTTGAACTAGAAACTAAGATTCATTACAATTCCTTTAAAAATAGTGGAAAAATCACTATCAAATTTAATGAATTTGAAATAATAAAAGAATTATTAAACAAGTTAAAAAAATGCAACCAATAGCACATCCTTACATTTTAGAAATCGAAAGTTATAAGCCGGGAAAAGCTAAAATAGGCGATAAAAAAGCTCCCATAAAATTATCGTCCAATGAAAATGCTTTAAAAACCAGCCCAAAAGCAATTGCTGCTTACAATCAACATGTAGCGGAAATTTTTCGTTATGCTGATGGGTCATGTACGTTACTGCACGAAGCCTTAGCGAAGAAATATAATATCGAAGGCGAACAAATAGTTTGTGGCGCCGGTTCCGATGAAATTATCGCTCTTTTAACTTCATCTTTTGCCGGAGTGGGTGACGAAATAATTTATAGCGAACATGGGTTTTTAATGTATCCAATTTCAGCAAAAAGAATCGGGGCAATTCCAGTTGTTGCAAAAGAAAAAAATTTAAAAGCCGATGTTGATGCAATAATTTCGGCCATTACCGATAAAACAAAAATAATTTTTATTGCTAATCCCAACAATCCAACCGGCTCTTATTTAACTAAAAGTGAGCTGCAAAAATTAATCGACAAAACTCCAAAAAATATTTTGATAGTTTTAGATTGCGCTTACGAAGAATTTGTTTTTGCCGATGATTATCCGCATGGAATTGAATTAGTGAAAAAGCATGAAAATGTGGTGATGACCCGCACATTTTCTAAAATTTACGGGCTGGCTTCACTTAGAATCGGCTGGTCTTATTCTTCAAAATATATTGCTGAAACCCTAAATAAAAGCCGCGGACCTTTTAATGTTGGCGGGCCGGCACAAGCTGCGGCGGTTGCCGCTTTAGAAGATGAAGAGTTTTTTAAAGCTTCGCGTGAACATAATAAAAAATGGCTGAGAGTTTTAAGCGAAGAGCTAGCTAAAAATCCTAAAATTAAAATCTATCCATCGGTTGCAAATTTTATTTTGCTTGATTTTGGCAGCCAAGACAAATGCCAAAAAGTTAATGAATTACTGTTGGAAAATGGAGTAATTTTGCGCGAAATGGGATCTTATCATCTTCCAAATTGTTTGCGTATGACTATTGGAACTAAAGAGGAAAATTTAGAAGTGATTAATATTCTTTCTAAATTTTAAGCAACATTTCGATGTCATGCTGAGCCTGTCGAAGCGTGATATTAGCATTCAAGATTGCAAACACATACTTCGACAGGCTCAGCATAACACTGAGATATATTATCAAAAAATCTTTAAATGACAAAAATCTCTCAAGCCTTTATCTTCGCTGCCGGACGTGGTGAGCGTATGCGTCCGCTTACCGATTCAATCCCCAAGCCTTTGGTAAAAATAAAAAACAAAGCAATAATTGATTACGTCATTGAAAAATTAGATAAAATTTCTTCAATCAAAAAAATAATCATCAACGCTTTTTATTTAGCGAATCAAATTGAAGAACATGTTAAAAAATTAAATAATCCAAAAATTATTGTTTCACGTGAAACAGAAAAAGTAGAAACCGGAGGTGGATTATTGTTTGCTAAAGATAAAATTGATTTTGAAAAACCACTTTTGTTAGTAAATGGTGATGTTTTGTGGCAAGAAAACAGTATTATTAGCGATTTTGAATTATTAGCTGAATCATGGAATCCCAAGGATTGCGATATTCTTTTAGGACTTAAAAAAACTGAAGATTATATCGGTTACGACGGAACTAATGGCGGAGATTTTATCTTAAAAAATGACAAATTATTACGCTTGCCTGATGAGAAAATGACCCATGCCTTTGTTGGACTTCAAATCATAAATCCAAAAATCCTAAACCGCGCACCATCACAATGTTTTTCAATGTCATATTTTTATAAAGAAGCCGTGGGAGAAGGCGGTTTGGTGCATCGCATAAAAGGGGTTGAGTTAAAAGGAAAATATTTTCATATCGGAACTGTTGAAGCTTTAAAAATGGTGGAAGAAGCTTTGTGAATAGCTATCAATTAGAAATAAGCGACATAAAAATCAAGTCATGCAAAAGAAAATAAGAAGCCTGCGATTAAGAGTTTGCATCCCTGATAGAGCCTTAAATTATTGGCTCCGCTACGATTCAGCCCAGAAAAAATTAAGCAATTTATATTAAAAAATTTTCGCGCATATGGATAACCCCAGTCGCGTTTAATTCAATCCCAACTGATTTAGATAAACACTGGGTTT
>CAZDLU010000004.1:0-74444 GCA_964506725.1 uncultured Rhizobium sp. | reverse complement strand
ATTGAAGAGCTTGATGAGTCTGATTACTCAAATCTGCAAAAAGTGTATTTGGGTTTTTTCAATTCAGAGGAGATGTCGTCAGCGCAATCATCATCCTCTCGAAAATAACCAACTGGACACTCTGCGAAATTTTAGAATTAACCGAAGAAGATTTTTGCCTCTTCTTTGATGCTGCAATTGAAGTCCAAAAAGAATCCGTAGAATAAAAATGACTAACTCAACTCACGCTGCCGTATCGATTTTAATCGGTGCTGATTTGGGAAAGTCTTTCCGAGATTCTTTCAGTGGAGCGAATAAACAGCTCTCCGCTCTTGGTGATGCGATTAAAAAAGTAAATGATAAAGCCGCAGAAATTGAGGCTTTCAGAAAATCATCACGCACAACAAAAAAAGCATCAATTGCTTATCAAGATGCAAAACAAAAGCTGGGTCTCTTAAGCGCAGAACTCAGCAAAACCGACAAGCCTTCCAAAGAACTTCAAAATAACTTTCGCAAAGCAGAAGCGGCAGCACAAAGAGCAAAAACTGCCTTCATAGAGTCGGCGCAAGCAACTCGTGAAATGGGTAAAGCCTTAAGTGCTGCTGGTGTTGATTTTAAAAATCTTAATCAACAACAAGCATCACTTGGCAAAACCTTTGATACTTTAAAAAAGAGACAAGCGGCTCTTCAAGCCAATGCTGATGCCAAATCGCAAAACCTAAGTAACCGCGCTAATTACCGCGCACAAATGGTTGATGCGGTTGCTTTAGGAAGCTCGCTTTATGCCGCAATAAAACCGGCAGTAGATTTTGAATTTGCGATGGCACAAGTTGGTGCTGTTACCGAAGAAGCCGCAAACTCCGAAGGATTTAAGCAGCTCACTGCTAAAGCCAGAGAGCTTGGTGCAACCACGCAATACACTTCTGCTCAAGCTGCTGAAGCCATGAAATTTCTTGGCATGGCTGGTTTTAGAACCAATCAAATTTTGGCAGCAACTCCAGCGATTTTGAATTTGGCAATTGCTGATAATATGGAGTTGGCACAATCAGCAGAAATTGTTTCAAACATCTTAAACGGCTTTGCGATGAAAGCAGAGCAAGCTGGCGAAGCAGCAGATGTTTTGGCACAAGCTGCAATTGCAACCAACACCGATGTTAAAATGCTTGGTGAAACGATGAAATTCGTAGCACCTGCGGCAGCTGCAGTTGGTGGAAGTTTGCAAGAAACCACAGCACTTGCTGGCGTTTTAAGTAATGCTGGTATTCAGGCAACAATGGCTGGAACCATGCTTAGGTCGGCATATTTACGCCTTGCTGCACCCGCAAGAGCTGGTGCAAAAGCACTTGGCGAAATGCGCGATCAAATGAAGATCAGCGCTGAAGAAATGCCTGATGTTGCCAAAGAAGCATTACTTGCTCAAACCAGACTTAAAGGTCTTGGAGTTAAAATTTTTGACAAAGGCAAAATGCGTTCAATGGTCGATATTTTACGCGACCTGCACAAAGCAACTAAAAATCTTTCTGACGATCAAAAGCTCGGAGTTATCAAAGATATTTTTGGAACTTACTCAACATCTGGCGCTTTAGCAATTTTTAAAGGATTTGAAACCGGTTCGGTTGATGAAGTTTTAAACAAAATCAATAACGCTGACGGCACTGCCAAAAAAATGGCAGAGCGTCTGCAAAACACCACCATTGGCTCGTTTAGAGAATTTGAATCATCAATTGAGTCAGTTGGAATTTCTCTTGGTAACACGCTTCTTCCAACTCTCACGGCGGCGGCAAATGGCACAGCAGCTTTTGCGAGCAAAGTCAGTGCCTTAGCAGAAAGATTTCCAGTAATTACAAAATATATCGGTTTGACGATTACTGGACTAATTGGATTCAAAGTTGCATCAGTTGCTCTTGGCTATACTTTCACTTTTTTGCGCGGCGGATTTTTAGCAGCGCAAGGTGCGTTGTTGGCATTTAGAACAGCGCTTACTTTTGTTGGTCTGGCATTGCCGGTTATCACAACCGCAATTCGTGTTATGGGTTTGGCTTTGATCAACAATCCAATCGGACTCATAATTGCAGGAATCGCACTTGCTGCAACTTTGCTAATTGCAAATTGGAAGCCCGTTGGTGAGTTTTTTAAGAATATTTTTAGTGGGATTATTGGTTGGGTAAAAAGCGCCTTTGATTGGGTGATGAAGCTGGTTGAGCCACTGAAATCAGTTGTTGGCACAGTTTCAAATGTTGCAGGAAAAGCATGGAATTTTGTTGCCGGAAATTCTGATTCAGCAGACAAAAAAACTTCGGCAACAGTTGGAAATATTGTCGGCAATTTTGATACAAAAAATTCTACTCTAAAAAATTCATCCTTTGAAATTCCAAATATTTCAACTTTACCAAACAATAATTCATCGCCGCAAATTTCAATCTCTGCACCAATCACAATTAATGCTGGTGGCAATGTTGATGAAAAAAAAATCGCTGATCATGTGAAGGCGGCACTTGATGAAACTTTTAGAAAATTATCCGCAAGAAAACTCGCTTTGAACTACGATCAATGATCTTCGACTCTTTTAAAAACCTTGGCGGTAAGCTGAATCTCAACAGTGCGCTTGGAATCAATATGATGATGATTCTAGGTGCTTATCGTTTTGCAATCAGTTCTGCCGCTTTCCAAAGTCTAAAAAGACAAAGCGAATATCGCTGGCAGGAAATTAATCGAATTGGCGCTGATCCCGCATTGCAATTTACTGGTTTTGGCGTGGAAACAATTGATCTTGATGGCGTGATTTATCCGCACTTCAAAGGTGGTTTAAGACAAGTTACATTGATGCGTGCCGAAGCAGGACTTGGTAAGCCGCTATATTTGATTTCGGGAAATGGCAACGCTTTTGGCAAATGGTGCATCGTTAAAATTTCAGAAAACCAAAGCGTTTTTATGAAAGATGGAGCACCGCTTAAAATTGAATTTTCAATCAGCCTTAAGCGTTATGGCGAAGATGCCAAGCCAGGTGTTAAAGGGATAATTCAAAACATCGTCAAAGCAATATGATCACTTACATAACCAAAGACGGCGATGTGCTTGATGCTATTTGTTTTAAATATTATGGCAGCACTTCTGGAACAGTTGAGAAAGTTTTAGAAGCCAATCGTCATTTAGCGGAATTAGGCGCGATATTTAACGCCGGAATAAAAATTGTTTTACCAGATTTGTCTCAGGAAGAAGAAACAGAAAGCATTAAACTTTGGTCGTGAATCCCGCATATAAAATTACTGCAGATAAAAAAGATGTCACAGCGTTAATCGCGCAAAGATTGGTTTCAATTAACATCACTGATGAAACTGGCCTTATCTCTGACACTTGCGAAATCCTTCTCGATAATCGTGATGAAAAATTAGAAATTCCACCACGCGGTGCGGTGCTTGAAGTTTCTCTTGGTTATGATGACAAACCATTAACTAAGATGGGAAGCTATATTGTGGATGATGTTGAAGTTTCTTCACCACCTTTGCAGATGAGAATTACAGGTAAAGCAAGCAACACGCTCGACAAAAATTTAACCAAAAAAATCAAAGCGCCGAAAAGTAAATCTTGGCACGGCTATACTCTAGTTGGCATCATCACTGCAATTGCCAACAACCACGGCTTTAAATCGGCAATAGATGAATATTTTAAACAAATTTACATCTCGCATTTAGATCAGACTGACGAAAGTGATATCTCATTTCTCAACAGTTTAGCCAAAGATTACGGCGCATTCGTAAAACTTTCACTCGGCAGATTATTATTCTTCCGAAGAGGAATCAGCATCTCAGAAAGTGGCAAAGATCTGCCAACCACAAAATTTTCTGCCACCCAAATTTCTGATTGGAAACTGCGTGTTTCCGACATGGAGAAGTTCGGCAAGGTGATTGCCAAATGGCATAATTTTGCCACTGGAAAAGAAGAAGATGTTTTTGCAGGAACTGGCGATCCAGCCTATACAATGCGATATAAATTCGTTAGCGCTGACAGAGCGCTTGAAGCTGCAAAAGCCAAGCTCACTGAGTTTAAAAGAGGTGCAGAAAACCTGACATTTTCCACACAAGGAAATCCTTCTTTAAGCGCTGAAAACAAAATCACTTTTACCGATCTGAAATATCTAAAAGGCAAAAACTGGATCATCACCAGTGTCAATCATTCTTTAAATGATCAAGGATTTGTCACCAATGTAACTGCAATCATCAAATTATCCGATGTGGAATAAAATTAAAAAATCTGACGAAGGCGAATTCATCATCACCAAATGTGAATTGGAATTGTTGCTTGAACAGGCTTCAAAAGAAGGCGCAAAAAAAGCCTTAACCGAGCTTGGTCTTCACGATGAAAACGCACCAACTGACATTCGTGATTTGCGTGAATTACTCAGAGCTTTTCGCATGGCAAAGAAGGACAGCTTTAGAATTCTTGTTAAGTGCATTATCATTGGTTTTGTAACCATTCTCACGGCCGGATTCATCTCACTTCTTGGCGATCATATCAAACTCAAATAAGAAAATTTTATGCCGCAATTTGGAAAAGATTCGCTCAAAAAATTATCAACTTGTCACCCAGATTTACAGAAACTCTTCAATGAGGTGATAAAGCATTATGACTGCACAATCCTTGAAGGTTACAGATCAGACGAAGATCAACTAAAAGCATTCAACGCTGGCAAATCAAAAATTAAATCAGGTGGTAATCACAACCACAATCCATCACTCGCAGTTGATGTTGCGCCGTGGCCGATTGATTGGAATGACAAAAATCGTTTTTACCACTTCGCCGGCCGAGTTCAAGGAATCGCACAAATGCTTAATATCAAAATTCGCTGGGGTGGTGATTGGGACTCTGACAACGATTTAAAAGATCAAAACTTTTACGACTTACCACATTTTGAATTAATAACCGACTAACATGGCTTGCAAATTTTTAGAAGATTTTAACGGCAATAAATCGTCAAAAAGATTGGCGGGTGCGTTCTGTCTTTTGGTTGGCTCTTTGATGAAATTTATCTTGTTTCTTTATGGGCTTCGCCATGTCACAGCAACATCTTTTGATCAGCTCAATAACTCTGCCGACACCATGATTTATGTTGGTGCGACACTCATTGGCTCAGGATTACTCGAACTTTTAAGACAAAGAAAATGATCGCAAATTTACTGGCGCGACTAGCAGCAATTGCTGGTGCAATAATCGCCATTTTTACTCTCGGAAATTTTTACGGCAAAAAATCTCAAAAAACCAAACAGCTCGAAGAAGATTTTACTGATGCACTTGAATCAAAAAAACGCCAAGAAAATCGCCGTGATGACGATATTTCTGCTGTTAAGCAACGGATGCGCAAATACATCCGCAAATAGCTTCTGCTTATGGGCAAATCCCATAACTTTGAGTCAAGAAGAATACGATCAAATGAGCGAAGAAACTCTCCGCCAAATCGACAATTTTAACCAAGAATTTGAGGAACATTGCACGAAGTGAAGATTCTCAATCATTCCACTTGATAAGTGTTTAAAACGAAGCGTTCATTGGTGTCGTGGCACTTTAGCAATTTTTAAAAAAGTTTATGAACCGATTAATTTACAAAGGATTTATTGAGGATGTCAGAAATGAAAAATGCACTGATCAGGAAATTGAAAAACTGATAGATGTTTTTGAAGAAGCTGTGAACTCAATGGCAGCAACTTCTGCTAAAAAATCATTTTATGATTTGAAAGATTTTAAAGAAGTTGAGCGCGCTGGCGTTAATCTTTTTACCCTTACTCTTGAACGCGAACCGATTAAAAATTATGAGAAATACACCGGCTATTTTGAATGCGGTAAAAAGAACCTAAAAGTGGTTGCCACGCGCGGTGAATTTACAGCGGTAATATTGAGTTCAGATTAGAGATTTCTGATTCTTTGTCTAAAAACAGAGTCAAATTTTTCTAAAGTATTTTTGATCCATTCTTGTTGAGAAGATCTGCTTTTTTCATCAGCAATATCACCATTTTTAAATAGCGCAATTTTTGACTGAGTTTTTTCCATATTTTCCTTCCAATCTAAAGCACATCCCATTTCCCTCTCAATTGCTTCCTTATCTTTCAAAAGAAGTTGATAAAACGCCTTTGCCTCATTTTTATCAGATATCACTAATTCAACGCCAATTTTGTTTTCACGAGTGTTAAGAAGCGTGTTTAAATGAAATCCACTGCGACCAATTGTGAAAGTTAGCCAATGTTTCGGGCTTGGTGTTTGAGGGCGAAGTTTTGATTTTACCTCTTCAAGATAATCAACTAATTCCAACCAATAGCGATATTGCAATTTTTTTGTTTCAGAGGTGGTTTGATTTTCAATTTCTTTTGCTGCGTCAGAAACAGTTTTGCTCCAGTTATTTGGTTTGGAAATTACATTGAATTTTGGCGCTGCGGCAGAATTACCAATTTTCCATAACTCAACTTCCAAGCCAAAAAAGCGGAATTTTTTATCAGTAATTTCGTTAAGCCAATCAAGTGCAGCGCGATGCTCTTCAGTGAATTTTGCTGCAACCCACACAATCGTTACTGACTGCAATCCGGCAGCGTAAGTCAAAAGCTGGCCAAGATGTTTATGATCCGTTCTTTCGATTTGATTCTCGATTAAAACCAAGCTGTCATCTTCAGTATTCTTACACAAAATATCCGCTCTAAACGGACCCACATCTTTTTCCTGGGCCTCCAATTCTAGCTCCATTCCAATCACTTCTCCGAGCATCTCCAAATTTTCCTCACGCGCAAGCCACGGCGTAAAATCTTGTCCTTCAGTTTGCCATATTTGGCGCAAATCAACTTTTTCTAGTTTTCCTAACATATTTTTATCTCATAAATTAAAAAAATCTCTTAAGTAAAATGAATCATAATTAGCTTAATTTACAAACCTTTCAACTATCTTAAATTTTTCGCTTTCCAGAGTATTAATTTTTTTATTAAAAACTATCTCATTTTCATCAACGCTGTCTACATAATCCTTCAACCATTCAATTTCATCAAACGAAAAACCGTATTTTATCAACCAAATCTCTTTAGTATCATTTGTTCCATATCTGATGTAATTATTCAAAATAAGTGCTCTGTTATCATTAGTGCTTTGAAAATACAAAATAAGAGCTGCCGATATAGGATCGCGCAATGATAACGAAATCACCTTATCTATGTAGTCGTAAGTATCATAAACCAGTATATCATACTTAATTTTATCGACTGAAAGATTCTTGAAAAGGCTTGGAGGATTCTGTTTTTTTGAAGAATCTGGGATAGAAGAAGCAGGAGGAGAATAAACAGCCGTAAGTTTTTCTACTTCTTTTTGAGCTTGTTCAAAGGTAATTTCCTCTCTCTTCAATCGCTGCTTTATTTCCCTTCTCTCGTCTTTTCTTGAGATATAAGCATGTCTCAAAGAGATAATCTCGGAAAATGATTTTCCTTCAATTTGCCACAACAAAATTGGTATTGAAGCGCTCAAAATTGTCTGCTCATGTGGACTTAATTTATTCCTCCTAAGGTGAGAGATAAAAATTCTCATAAAAGCAGTTTTTATTTTCTTACGATCCGAATCAGATATTTGATAATATTCTCTGGCTTTGATTGCTCTACCATCAATTATTAACTCATCGAGAATAAATTTAATGTCATTGTTAATATCGGCTTTTTGAAGTCTTTCAACCTGCTTTTTAGTTAATTGTAATTCGTCATCAAAAGAGTTGTTTTGTATAGCTTCTACAACATCTTGCATATCTTCATCTATTTCAGAAGTGTCACTGTCTAGTTTAGATACTTCCGATAATCTAACAGAATTGAATATTCTTGAACAAAACAATTTCACGTTTTCTTTTTCAACTATTACGTATCCATAATCAAATGAGTTTTTATGTTTTGAAACTCTTCCAGATCTTCCGATTAAATTTTTTAGCGTTAACATTTTTTGCTCTTCTGATCCAGTAAAGCGATAATTGTGAATCCATACAATACTAAATGGCATATTTATGCCTTGCGCTAGTGTTGAGGTAGCAAAACAAATTTTTGCAAAACCTTTGTTAACGAATTCCTCTATCAAGAGCCTTCCTTTCAATGGAATTGATCCATGGTGAAAAACGATTCCTCGTCCCATCATTTCAATCATTGTAGAACTTTTTTCTTCTAGCTCAGAAGAGGCACCTATAAACTCTTTAAGTTTTTCAATATATCTTAGAGCTTCGAGATTAGTTATTTTTGGACAGAGGCTGATGTATTCGGCAAAATGTTCATTAAATTTGTCGTCATAAATACTTTGCTTGGAAACATATATCAGAATTGTTCCATCATTTAAGAGGCACTCTCTTACAACATTTTCGTTGGTTTTAATATCTTGCTCCTTGGTAAATGGAGAAAAGTAACTGAAACTAAATTTTTTTGTTCCGGTCACGGAAAGGTATATTTTCCCCACAGAATTTTGATCATATTTTCTGTATCCCGCATCTATTTCAAAATTATGCTTTCTGAGTTGAGCTTCAGGATTTTCTATGAATGGATGGGTAAAGACTTTTTTTGCATTCGGAATTAGTTTATCGACTCGCCTTACAAAAGAATCAAATCTCATCCCTCTAATTTCCTCTTCTGAAATTTGAGCCTCATCAAATAAGAAAAATTCAATATCTAGCTGATCCAGTTTTTTAAACAGTTCCATTCCTCTCTCAGGAGTGATTACATATATTCTTTTTTTTGCATACCTAGTGTTAACAATTTCAATAAACTCCATTACCAATGTAGATCTGTCAACGATTTGGATTATGGCGTTAATATACTCCGAGATTAAAGATCGCGATGGAACAACAATAACAACATCCTTTTTAGAATTTTTGATCAAATCTCTAAAAAGATAAGATTTTCCAATGCTGGTTGGGGCAGAAAAAGAGAAGTATCTTTTGTTCTGAATATTTTTGTAAACATCAGCTTGAACCGGTGTATAATCACCAAATAGTTCTCTAATGGAAGATGCATAAATTGAGTACACCTCTTCAACTAAACTTTTTGGCTGTTCAGCTTTGTAAAACAGACCCATCAGACTGATTAATTTTGGCTCATACTTAGAGAAAAGATCGGAACGAAATTTTTTTAACAACGCCAATTTTTCAAAAACTGCTGCATCAACTGGTCCAGAAGCGTGTATTTGATTTAAAGTTTGTATTAAAAAGAGCTCTTCTTCAGCATTGTTTATCTGTAAAAATAAATCATATTTTGGCTCAATTATTGATTTAATTTTCATGACACTCGATGCCTATCAAATATAGCTCTTGGTGGACTAGAAGTTTTTTCAGAGCTTCTAAAGCTAGAGCGTCTTGGAAGATTTTTTTAGCATCAGAACCATTTAAGGAAAAAGCTGCGACATATCCTTTTTTACCATCTACTGCTTTGCTCATCGCTGCTTCGCTAGCAAAGTTATTTAGAATTAACAGTTCCGCATCATCTTTTTTCTCCCTCACAAATCTTTCTACTTGTTCAATCGCCTCTTTCTTGGGGGTGGCTGTTGCGTTATACTTAGCTTCTCCAAACATAATGTGTTGCTCATGGCTTTCGGTGTGAAAGTCAAAACCAGCATTACCAGAAACCCTGTCTTTTAACAACTCAGCTAGAGGAAGTTTGGTATGAGAGTTTCTTTCTAAAGCGACTTGAGCTGAATGAGATATCAAATATTCTCCAAAATCTGCAGTAACCTCATTTGCAACTTTTGACAAAATATCATTTACTAATTTTGATATGGTTCTGGCAGAGGTTGCTTCGAATGTTTTTTTTGGAACAGGCCCTAATTTATTGATCCAGCTAGTATCGGAAATTACCGATATCATTTCCTGTGCGCATTCATTAATCTTGGTAACCTTTGCATGAATGCAATAAACTTTGCATGAGGTGCCATGTGATAACGAATCTATTTCCTCATAGCTAAGTATTTCCATATTCGAATAATTCTTTAATCTGCTGACCAATATTATAACCTTTGTCGTTCTTTTTCCAAGCCATCAAAAATAAATTCCCTGACTTATCAGCCCAAACTTTTCCTATAAGCTCTTTTTCTTCCGCGTCATCACCACCAGCGAATTGAGAACCCTTATACTCAACAACCAAAATCCTTCCATCATTAAGTTGCACTAAAAAATCTGGATAAAATTTATCAGTTGAGGTTGGCAACCAGAATGAATATTTTGGCTGGCGTTCAAGGTTTCTTACCCAGAATTTGACATTTGGATTTTGATCAATCGCAAAAGCACATTCAGCTTCCTCATCATTCATCATGCCGATGCGAGAATAATAGTGCTTACTAAAGCCAAATTTACCTTCATAATTGATGCTTGAAGGGTAGTTATTTGGATCGAAAGAAAAGCTAAAATTTTCAGGGCTTATTGTGGAAATCGCTTTATTGCCAAACATGCAGGATTGATAGCCTTTGCTGTATGCGGCTTTTCTGTAAAGAGCGATTTTGTTTTGTAGAATTTTTTCAAGAACAAATCTTCCGCGCACCAACTTCGGCATATCAATATCGTCACGAGCCAAAAGATTCTTAACTGTGCGGCGTAAAAATTCTAAAAGAATTTCCTGTTTAATATCTGCAGCTCTTAGCTTTTTATCTAACCAACGGCAAAGACCGATTTCATCAAGCTCCGTTCTGATTCCTTCAAGGCTTAACTGTTCTGATTTATTTAAAAAATCGATTTTGATTTTTTGACCCACGATGTCAGCAATATATTGTTTTGCTTCTTCATCAACAGTAAATTCTTCTTTTGTTAAAACTGTCGGATAATCGAGCAAACTCCAACCATTTGCATCAAGACAGATTTCAGCTTCAGCAAGTTCAATATCACCATCAAAATTTAAGCAAAGTTGAGGAACAACAAAAATTTCGCCGCGCTGTGAAGGAGATAAATTTTCTGGCAAATGTTTGATGTGAATTTTTGCCCGAAGTGCAATTTCTGCGCGATCTTTTTTATCTTTAATGGAAGTGGTAAGTTTTTCTGCTAAAGCCGAGTTAAAACCTTGCTCAACTTTTAACTCAAAAACTCCTTCAGAAATTTTATTTACCGAAACCAAAGATTTTTCTGCCAAATCAAGATTCGATAAATCTGGTTCACTAGCCAAAATCATTTCAAATGGCGGTGCTTTTTCTTGCGGCAGGAATGATGGTTGGGCATAAATAACTTCTTCAGCTTCTTGCTTTTCAAACCCCATACTAACCAAACGATCGTGAAGTTCAGTGACTGCGTGTGGCCAGCTTTTTGACGAAACATGAGCGTAGGCTTTGTTTAAATCAGCTTGAGTTCTTTCCTTGGCATAAGGCATACGAAGAACACGACCAAGCAACTGTTCCACCGCTGTTGCTGATTTTGTGTTGGCAACCGAACATAAAACATAAGCAAAAGAGCAATCCCATCCTTCTTTTAGAGCCTGAACAGTGATGACATAACGGATTTCACAATTTGGATTGAAAAGATCGATTGAATCCAGCTCCTTTTGATCACCGGTAACAATCGCGATTTGCTTACGATCAATTCCTTCGTTGTCAGTTAGGTATTTTTCTAAAACCTCGACAGTGATTTCTCGATCTTTGTTTTCAGCTTGAAAGAGGATGATTGGGCGAATATAGTCTGCATCTTTTGCTGCTAATTCTTCTAATCTTTGGCGCGTTTGAATTGAATGAGTAATCGCTTGTTCCCACGAAATATGCTCAGAAAGAATTATTGGTAATTTGATCATCTGTTCCGCTTTCAATTCAGCAGCAGTGACCGAATGAATCACATTGCTGTTTGGTGCTGGAGTTGCGGTATATTCAACCACGCAAGAAGCATTTACGCGGCGTAAAACCTCAACACTTAAATCTGTTTTGGCATTGTGAGCTTCATCAACAATTACCAAAGGTCGATGCCAATTTAGAAGATTTGCAAACGAGAATTTGATTTTACCATCTTCGCTTTTTTCCATTCCTTCAGCATTACTTGGAATTTTGCTGAAATGAGGCTCTAAATTTTCATCGTGATCATAGGCTTTGCGTCCTTCAGTGTTATCAACGCGAAGTGAGGCAAAAGTTGAAACCACAATACAAGCACTGTCTGCAATATCTTGTGGGCGAATGTTACGAAAATCAGAAATGTCAAAAACTCTAAATTTTCCGTCAAAAAATTTTTCTAAAACCTGATAATTGGCATGGTCAGGATTCTTGAGGGTTTCCAGCGTTTGTGTTTTGATTGTGTTGGTTGGAACTAACCAAAGAGTGAGTGGATATTCATTCTCAATATAGGCTTTGCCCGCAAGTGCAATTGTGTGAGCAGAAAGCAAAGTTTTTCCGCCACCAGTCGGTAAGCGCAAACAAACATATGGGGTATTTTCCAAGCCACTTAAAGGCTGAAATGGTTTAAAATTTTGATTGCCATAGCGCTGATACTGCAATTTGTCATAAGCAACTTTGACACCCTCGAAGCGAGCTGATTCAAGGAAGCTACGCAAAATTTCGAGAGATTTATCCTGATACTTTTTTAGTTTAATCATAATTACCTTGCCTTGATGTCGTATGGAGTTTGTTTGAAGGTAATTTGATTCTCTTCGAGTTTGGATAAACCTAATCGACTTGTTTCACCATAGATTACCTTTGGACCATTAAAATTTGGAAGAGCTGAAAGAATTTTTGAGGTTAAGACATTTCCACCAGAAACACTCTTATCACCTAAAATGCCGTTGAATAACAGATAGTAAGCAACGCCTTCGTGAATTCCTAAAAGTGGAGATTTTTCTTTTTGACTAAAAGGAGCCTTGGTTTCTGAAAACCAAATATGCGCTGCCAAATGTTCGAACCTGATGTTCTTATTAATCTGTCCATCTTCATCAAAAATTGTCTCACCAAGATTATAAAAACGGAATCCAGCACCACCTTGCCAATCAACATCTTTTGAAATCCCTCCTTGCTCACCATCAATTACTTTTTGCAAACGAACGGCGCAGTGAGTCTTTGCATGCTCACCCATTTCAATCCCAATCCATTGACGATTCATTTTGTGAGCAACAGCAGCAGTAGTTCCAGAACCAAGAAATGAGTCGAGAATTAGATCATTTTCTTTTGTAGCTAAAGTTAAGATTCTTTGAATTAATTTTTCTGGTTTTGGGGTATCAAAAACCAATTCTCTCTCAAAAATCTTTTGTATTTCCTTAGTTCCTTCTGTGGCTGTTCCGGTATCTGACCACCACGTATCAGGCGTAGAACCTTTTTCTTGGGCATCGCTAAGATATCTTTTTAATTGCGGTTTTGATTTTCCTGATTTTCCAAAAATTATCATACCTTGAGCAAGATACTTTAAATATTCTTGCTCAGTCGTTCTCCAATGCCTTCCGTTTGCTGGATAAAAAATTTCCTTGGTATTGGGATTTTCAATTGGATACATAAGATTTTTCCTAATCTGCGGAGCATCAAATGGATCAGCAACCCACGATCCTTTTGGATCGTTGTCTGGGTTTGAAAATTTAGAATTATCGATTGGCAGCTTATTTATATTAAAAATTTCAGCGTTCTTAGAATAAACAAAAACATGATTGTGGCTAAGACTAATTTTCGCATCATTTTGCTTGGATTTTCTCGAATTCCAGCATACACTAGAAACAAAATTCTTTCGCCCAAAAATCTCATCCATTACCACCTTTAAATAGTGAGCTTCATTGTCATCAATCGTTACCCAAATACTTCCATCTTCACTCAATAATTCGCGCAATAACTCAAGACGCGGATACATCATCTCAAGCCACTTGGTATGCTCTAGGTTATCATCATAATGCTCAAAAGCACTTTTGGTGTTATATGGAGGATCAATAAAAATACATTTTACTTTGCCGGCGTAGTAAGGAAGTAGAGCTTTTAGAGCTTCCAAATTGTCGCCTTGGATCAAGAGATTTTGCGAATTTTGATCTCCATAAGAAAGCTTTAAATCAGCTTCAAGCAAGCGATATGAGGCTCTGCTTGTTTGCTTTATTGTTTTGTCTCTGTCTAACCAGTGTAAAATTGGCATCTATTTTTCTTTTGTTTGTTTTTCTATCCACTCGTCAATTTCCTTCTTCCGAAACCGCCAAGCAGTCCCAACCTTAAAGCCAGGAATTTTCTTCTCTAAAGCAAAACGATAAGCTGTTTTTTCTGCTATTTTTAGATAGTCAGCCAACTCTTTCATTGTCATTATGTCGTTTTTTGTCATTTTGAATTTCCACCTTTTAAAGAAGTTAAAAGAATATAATTGAAATAAGTTGAAAAGACAATCAGCAAATCGTTGTTTTTCATAAACCCGCTTATTTTGTGAGAAAATGCTTCAATAATACCTAAAAATCATGCCCCCTATTGATTTTTTGAATGGTTTATGTATAGTGTAGTCCTTTTTTACATGATTTTTGTTTTTTGCCACGGACAAAAGTTTCTAATTTCTAAAAAAGATTTGGGCGTAACATAACAATTTAAGATTTGTTTAATCTAAATGAGAGCAAATTTGAGGCAATCACTAGACAGCGACACCATAAAGAATCGCTAATGCTTTGCGCTACTCACAAAGTTTCTGATTTTTCTTTTTCACTTCTTCAAGCGTCAAAAAAATTCCTAGTAAATCTTGCCATTATATCTTTGATATTTGAGCAATTTATTTTTGTTTTTTCTTCTACTGCTCAAGCCGCTGATCTTCCAATCACTCCTGATGGCTCTACCAACACACAAATTGATCGAGCTGCAAATAATGTTCCGATCGTAAATATCGCCGCACCCAATGCTGGCGGGCTTTCTCATAATAAGTTTGAAAATTACAATGTGAACCCCAGCGGTCTAATTTTAAATAACGCTATTGGCAGTCAAAATGGCGTTATTCAAACTCAGATTGGCGGGCTGATAAATGATAATGCTAACTTAAAAAATTCTGGTGCAGCTTCGGTAATTTTGAATGAGGTTACGAGTAACAATATTTCCCAAATAAATGGTTACACAGAAATTGCGGGCAAAAAAGCTGATTTAGTTTTGGCGAATCCTAATGGTTTTGTTTTTAATGGATCGGGGTTTATTAATGTTAGTCGTTTTACGGCTGTTGTTGGTTCAAGTAATCAGTTTAATCCAAATCCTAACGACCTCACTTTCAGATTAAGCGATAATGCTTATGCTGTAACTCATGGCTTTTTGCCAAAGCTAACAATTATGGGCGCTGGTATTGATTTGGAAAATGTTACCTCAACTGACTTGGTGGCAAATGTGATGAATATCGTGGCACCAGTTTATGGTGGAACTAATGATATTAATTTAAGAACTGGTGATGCTTCTTTTAATTATCTTACTAAGGCGGTTACTTCTGACAACACAACACCTGGAAGTAATTTGCCTTCCGAAGTTGCAATTGACGCTTCTGCTCTTGGAAAAATTCAAGCTGGTAGAATTTTTATTGTGGCCACCAAAGAAGGATTTGGGATTAAATATTCTGGTGATCTCTTGGCATCTCGCGCAGGAATTACAATCGATAACCAGGGTAATATTGATTACAATAATATCGCGTCAGAAGTTGGAAATATATCGGTTACTTCGCAAAAAGGCTCGATCACGCAAAGAGGAATTTCTCAGACTAAAAACGCAACTAATGATCTAACTTTAAATGCTTTTGGTGATATCACCAATTATGGCCAGTTTTTAAGTGCCAGAAATATCAGCTTAACAACTTCGGCAATTTTCAATAACCAAAGCGCTGACCTTAACCTAAGCGATAACGATTTCACAATTTCTGCCATTAACTTCACCAACCTTGGGCAAATTGCTGCCAATCGTGATTTAAATATTACCGCAACCAATAGCTTAACAAACTCGGCGCAGCTTGTTGGTGGAAGAAATTTAACTCTTAGAGCATCACAAATCACCAACGATGATTCAATTTATGCTAACAATAAAATCACTATTACCACTTCAAATTATCTCACTAACAATAAAGATATAATTTCGCTTGGAATGGCAAGTGATGACGGAGTTACCCTTAATGCCAAAACTCTCAATAACAACAAACGCATTGCTGCTAAAAATAATATCACCATCAATTCTAATGCTTTAAATAATAACACAGCCAATAGCACAATTCTTGCACTTAACAACATCAATCTAAACGCAACTTCAATTGATAACTCAAATGCTAAAATTCAGGCGGCAAATAGTTTAACCCTTCGCAATCTTGCGTTGAATGCTGCTGATATCGCTGCTTTGTTCTCAGTTACAAATCAGGCAACTACAATCACAAATACCAGTGGAAATTTTTATGCAGGAAGCCTTCTTGATTTTGATTTGGGAAATACTGATTACACGATTCTTGGAAGTTTGCAAAGTGCCGGTAACACCAAAATTAAAGCAGTTAATGTCACCAACCAAACCAACCTTCAGGCAAATGGTGCGATTGAAATTATTGCAACAGATAAATTTATTAACGGCGTTTTGGCTGGGGATAATTCTAATAATAAAATAGCTGCCGGAACTGCTCTTAGCATCACCGCTGCAAATCTTTTAAGTAACTACGGAACTCTTTCTTCAAATACTGATCTTACTCTTACTTCCACAAGCGGAAATATTAACAATAACGTAAACGCTGAAATTATTGGCGGAACTGGAAGGCTCACTCTTTCTGCAAAAAATGGGACTGTTTATCAAAACTCGCTGCACTCAATTGTTGCTAATGGCGATTATAGTTTGGATGTAACTGATTTTGTAAATACCGGCCGTGTTGATGTTGCAGGAAATCTAACTCTTAATGTTGCAAATAATTTAACCAACGAAGCTGCGGCAATGATTTATGCTGGCGGTAATATGGAGCTGAATGTTGTAAATAATCTAACCAACAAATCAGGTGCGGTTATTTTTTCTGAAGGGTCTTTAACGATTCAAAAATATGCTCTAACCAATCCGCTTTACAATTCTGCAAATAACAAAAGTAATCTCGTAAAAAACATTTCTGGTCAGATCATTTCTTACGGCGGTAATATGAGGATTGATGCCGCAACCATCAGCAATGAAAGAGCTGTAAATCCTTTTAATGCAGTTCTTGATCCTCTAAATAACGGCACAATTTACGGCGCGCCATCTGCCAGTACGAATCAATATAGTTGGCAACTAAACAATGATGGCTGCTTTGGGCATGAATGCGAGAATAGATATTGGGGATATTACGCTCGTCAATTAACTAATTCAGGTTCAATTGCTGGCGTGGTTCAATCTGGTGGAACGCTTACTGTTAATGCGGGAACTTTGGACAATCTGGCATCAAATATTTCTGCTGTGGGAAATATTACCATCAATGCCGATACGCTAAACAATCATTCAATCAATGATCCAGGGCTTTATTATATGGTTACCACCTGGGGTAGCAGAGATGTTTACTCTCTTGGGACTACAAACTATATCAGGCATGATCCGGGGAATGGTGGGCACTCTGGATCGCGCTTAAATTATAATGATTTTGCACAGAATAATCCATCAACTATTAAATCCGGCGGATCAATCACACTTAATGTCACCAATAATGTCAGCAACGCGACAACTAATTCAAATGCTTCTACCAGTGCAATTGCGACTCAAACTCCAAGCCTGACTAATGCTCTTAATGTTTCTGATGTTACCACGAATGGCACGATCAGCGTTGATTTAAGCAATTATTTCAATGGACCGGACACAAACGGACTTTTTCAAAAATCCACGAATCCGAACGGACCGCTTTTTGAAACTCGCTCTGAGTTTCTTGATCAATCACGCTTCTTTGGATCAAACTATTTTTATCAAAGAATCGGTCTGAATTTAACTGATGTTCAAACTGAGTTTGAGTTAACCAGCAAAAGATTAGTCGGTGATCAATTTTTCCAAACAAAAATTATTGAAGAGCAGCTTAGAACTATCACCAAAAATTCATTCCTGCTCTCGAACAGCGAAACCAATATTAACAACGAGATCAAATCACTTCTTGATAACGCTGCAGATGAATATGCGCGTCTTGGATTAACCACAAATACCGCTCTGACTAAAACCCAGATCAACAATCTGCAAAAAGATATCGTCTGGTTTGAAACACAAACAATTGATGGCGCGGTTTATATCGTTCCTAAAATTTACTTAACTCAGGCTACTCGAGATGCGCTTAAAAATGGTAATATGACAACCAGCGCTACAATTTATGCCGCTGGTGATGTTAACATTAACTCATCTTCAGGAAAAATAACTAACGCTGGATCAATCACCGGAAATAATGTTGCGCTTGCTTCGAGTGGTGATATTTTGAATAAAAATTTCAGCAACATCACGGCGCTTAGCACGCTTTCTTTAACCTCATCAACCGGATCAATTTCTAACTTCTCAAAAATTAAAGCTGGTGGCGCTTTATCGCTTACTGCGGCAAAAGATATTACCAATTCTTCAACTGTTTTAACTAACGATTCTAACCTTCTTGCCAGCGGAATTTCTGGTTATGTTTCTAATGGGATGGCATCTTCTGATACAGGATTCATCCAATCTAAAACTCTTGAAACTGCTGGAATTACCGCGGGAAGTTTAACTGTTAATGCTGGCAATGATTTCAACAACTATGCTGCAAATATTACTACAACTGGAAATGCTGATATTACCGCTGGAAACAATGCTAATTTCTCCACTTTAGAGCTTCGCAACAGAACTGAAACTTCTTGGGGACATAAAAGCAAAGGTGGCAGCCAAGTTGTCGATACCACAACAAATGTTGCGAGTAATATAAACATTGGTGGGAATCTAAGTGTTGTAACTACAGGACTTGCAGCCGATGCTGCAACTGATGGAGGTAGCAATATCAACATTATCGGTTCAAATGTTTCAACTACAGGAAATTTAAATTTAGCAGCGAAGGATAATGTTAATGTCGCCTCAGCGATTGATACCTATCACAAAGAAGAGCGTTCAAATTCCAAGAGTTTTACTGTCAAAAAGACTTACTTTGCCACAACTGATAACACAACAAATGTAAGCTCAAATTTAACCAGCCAAGGTGATGTTAATATCTCTTCTGGTAAAGATACCAATATTATCGCTTCTAACCTTACTGGCAAAGGAAATGGAAATATTCTAGTTGGTGCTTATACCGATTATGACACTGGTTCTGCAACTTATGGCCAGACATTATTTAACACTGATGCCAACCTCAATATTCTTAACGGCGTTGATACCAAAAGATTTTACTCCGAATCAACCAAAACAAAAACTGGTTTAAGTCTTGAAAATGCGCTGATGACTGCAGCAATGGTGGCAGCAGTTGTTGCAATGGGACCGGCTTCAGTAGGAGTTATCGCAGCAGCAGGAGCTGGGGGTGGAGCGGTTGGAGCGGTCAATCAACAAAAAACCACCAAAACCGAACTTCATTATGACGAAACTATCGTTAAAAGTAATTTGAGTTTTGGCAAAAATCTTGATCTAACTTCAACCAAAGATACCACAATCCAAGCATCAAACATAACTACTGGAACTGAAAATGTTGCTGGTCAGAAAGACTTAAATATCACAACAGGTGGTAATCTTCTTTTAACCTCAGCTACAGAAAATCACCAAACTTCTTATCAGCTAAAAGACAAAGGAAATTACTTCTTCAAAAATGGAAGTTCTGGTAATGTTAACACTAAAGTTGTTAACACTGAAATTGATACTGGCAGTGGCGCAGGAAACCTAAATCTTAATGTTGGCAATACCATTGTCGCTCAGTACAAACAAGGAAGTCGCGAAGATACTTCAAATCAGAAACTTGCTTACCTAAATCAGCTTGATCCTTCAATTACTGTCTACAATTCAATTGAAGAAACAAACAAAAGCTGGGATCAAACCAGCAGAGGATTAACTGGTGCTGGTCAAGCAGTTGTAGCAATCACCGCAACGGCCTTAACCATGGGTGCAATGAGTGGAGTTGGAGCAGCGGCAGGAAGTACAGCCGGAGGTGCAGCAAGTGGAACAGCGGCAGCTGGAACAACCACAGCAACAGCAGCCACAACTACCGCTGCCACTACAACAGCAACCGCGGCAACAACAACTGCAGCAACGACTACCGCTACAGCAGCTACTACTGCCGCTGCAACAACAACTACCACTGCAGCCACAACCAGTGCTTTAGCTACAGGACTTAATGCCGCTACAGTTGCAGCGGCCTCTTCTGTCGCATCGCAAGCATCAATTTCTGCAATCAATAATCAGGGAAGATTAGGTAAAGTTGCCAAAGACATCACTTCTAAAGAAGCTCTTAAAAATACCGCAATTGCGGCTGTTAGCGCAGGACTTGCTGCTGGAGCAACAACATTGATTTCTCCAACTGCCGTATCCACTACCAATGCAAGTTTGGCAACAAATTTAAAAACATCATTTACAGAAGTCGCAACTCAGACAGTTGCTTCTACCGCAGCTCAATCAGCAATCAATGGTGACAGCTTTACAGAAGCTCTAAAAAACCAAGGTAAAAATGTTCTGATTTATACAGTGGCCAAAGTTGGTGCTAATGAAATCGGAAGTGCTTATAACGCCGGAACTATCAACAAGCCACTTCAATTAACACTGCATGCAGGGCTTGGCTGCGGAGTTGGAGCTGCAACTGGTGGAGATTGTGGCAGCGGCGCAGTGGCAGGAGTTGCAGCGGAAGTGATAGCTCAAAGCTATCGAGATGCACAACTCAAAAACTTAGTGGCAGAGAATGGCGCAATCACCACCAATGATATAAACAATATTAGACAGACTGGATCTGCATTGGCAGGAGTTGGTGGCGCTATATCATCAGTATTTGCTGGAACCTTATCAGGACAAGATGATAGCCAAATGGCAAAAAATGCTTGGGAAGGTTCAAGAATTGGGAAAAACGCTGCGGAGAATAATGCTTTAACCCCAGACTCAATTCTTGATGCTACAATGGTTGCTTATGATGTAGCTAAAATTGGTTATGGTAAATATACCAAAAACGAGGAAATGGTAAAAGAGGGAAAGGTTGACCTTGCTGCCGATTCTAGTGCTTTCCTTATACCAGGAGTGCCAGCAGGTTTAACCAAACTAAAAAGAATTCTTGGCAAAAGTGATGAGATAGCTGATTCCACTAAACTAGTACAAAAAATTGATGTACCATCAAGCAATAAGGCAGATTTTTATGTTGGTCCAAATGGCGAGATCATGCCATCAACTGCTTATAGGTATATGGATTCAAATTCTCCTGCAGCTAAAAAAGCCATAGATACTGGGAGTAGTAATTTAGATTCTTATTTCGGTTTTGAGAAAATTGACTCTGCAACAAAAGTTCAGGACAGATATCAAATCTTGCCGCAATGGAGCAATACAAAAGTGAGAAGTGAGTTTGATACTTTACAACTTTTTGACAAAAATGGAAACTTAAATGCAGAAGTTCCTTTTTCTCATGGTGGAAGAACAAGCATTCCAGAACCATTTGCTAATTCTTACCCACAAAGTACTCATGGAAATGGGGGTGGTCAGCAAATGGTTCCAAAAAATCCACAACAAATTAAGCTAAATAATACGGAGGTTTTAAATGATTAATACTTACGATTCAGAAAATAAAATGAAATTGGAGGGGATAATAAACAAAATCAATATTCCAAAAGACAAAAAAGAAGAGTTAATCAAAAGCATATATAGAGATAGAAGAATTCCAATTATCGGAATAGCAAACGAACTATCGAGATTAAATGCAGAATTAACTGCTGAAGATTATCAGTTTATCAAAGATTTATACAGTAAGTATGGATGGTAATAAAATGATCAAAAAAAATAATAATTTTTTGAGAAGCTATGTAGGTTTGTCAAAATCTATACTGAAAAAATTCACAAAACCTTTAATCCTATTATTACTATCTAGCTGTGCATTTGATATTACTCAGCATATTTTTGAGAATAAAACAGCTGGAATCAAGCTAATAAAACCTTCAGATTGGCACTTTTTAAGTAAAGAAGAGTATGTGGAAGGTCTTGGTAGAGTAGAATTACAAGATAAATCATTTCAAGAACGACTTGTTAAAAATCCCTCACTGCCTTTAGTTATTATAGCAAAATATCCAGAACCATATGATGATATTAACCCAAGTGTGAAGATCGGAATTAAGTCAATTGATCAGCTCAAAGAAGGTGATCCAAAAAAAACATTAGAGTCGGTTATATTACCAAGCTTAAAAACCATTTTTAAGAATTATCAATTAGATCAAGAGCCTGTATATATTAAAATATCAGGTTTAAAAGCTGCGTATGCAAGAATTAGCTACTCTTTAGATGTATCAAATTTGGGAACTTTTCCTATGACCTCCGAATTTTGGATTGTGCCTAGTGGTAAGTATATTTTTATGATAGGTGCGGGGATTAAAAAAAATGAAGATGATCAGACTCGAAAAAAGATAAAAGAAATTATTAATAGCATAGAAATTGAACCAAGCAAATGAAAGAATTCAAGCTTTGTAATAAGGTATCGTAAAACAAAATATGAAACTAACCTCTTCACTAAAAACATTAATATTGGCGCTCTCTTTAATGCTAATTGCTGTTTGTGAAGTAAGAGCTCAAAATGTTGACCAAAACATCATCAACCAACAAGACTGGATCACGCGCCAGCAGCAAAATAAAATTGAAGAAGATCGCCGTTTAAGAGAACAAGAAACAATTCGCAAAGATCGTCTGCGTAAGAAAAAAGAAGCCGAGGAAGAAGGTAAAAAAGAAACGCCGATTTCAGGCAAACCAGCTGAGTGTTTTCCAATAAAATCAATTGCTCTGATTGATGCCAATTCTGTTTCCAAGCGACAACAGAAAAAATTAACTTCACCATTTATCGGCAAATGCGTTGAAGCAAAAACCTTGGGCGAAATCATCACCGCAATTCAAACTTTTTACAATGATGAAGGTTATGTCACGGCGCGAGTTTCAGTTCCAAAACAAAATATCCAAAGCGGCAATTTAGAGTTAAAAATTTTGGAAGGAAAAATTGATGAAGTGATTGTTGGCGACAACCATTTCACCGACAAGATGCAGGAATTTACTGCCTTTGGTTTTATGGAAGGTGACACGCTGAATTTGCAAGATATCAACCAAGGCATTTATCAGATGAATCGCCTTCCTTCAAACAACGCCACGATGAAAATTGAGCCAGCGGTAAATGAAGGTGAAGCAAAAGTTTATATCGCCAATCAAAAGAAATTCCCCGCTCGTGCAACAGTTGGTTATGACAATTTAGGAAATGATTTTACTGGAGTGAAAAGAACAAATTTTTCTGGCGGGATTGATAACTTACTTTCTTTGAATGATGCCATCAACTTAAGCTACACAACAAACTTAAATGATGATAGCCAAACCAAGGACATAAAATCATTCACTTCCGGCATCTCAGTTCCATTTGGCTACAACACATTTTCTTATGATTATTCAAGATCAGAATTTCGTGGCACAAATGCAGGAACTAACGGACCAATTCGTTTAACAGGCTTTTCTGAACGCAATAACGCCACAATTGATCGTGTGTTGTTAAATAAAGGGAATTTTCGCCTTTCAACCAATGCTTCACTCACAACCAAATCATCAGCCAGCTATTTAAATGGCGAAAAAATTGAAACTTCAGAAAGAAAATTAACTATCGGCAATATTGGTTTTACAATTTCCAATTATTTCAAAAACGGTGTTAATCTTTATCTCAAGCCAAGCTATTCCAAAGGCTTAAAACTTCTAAATGCAAAACAAGACGGATCAAATTTAACCGCAGATACGCCAAAAGCGCAGTTTGATTATTTCAAACTTTACGCCTCAGTTTCAAAAAGATTAACAATTCCAAAAACTGAAATTCCATTCACACTTTCAACAGAAATGGACAGTCAATATTCCAAGCAAACACTTTTTGGAACAGAGCAATTTTCAGTTGGTGGATATTATTCGGTGCGTGGGTTTAGAGAAAATTACATCAATGGCGATTCTGGTTATTACTTCCGCAACAAAGCCAATTTTAACATCGGAGCACTCGTTGCACCTTTTGCTAAAAACAGTGAAGGAATTGTCGCTAAAAACCTTGCTCATCTAAACAAATTTTCCGTAGAACCGTTTTACGATTACGGCTATGTCAAAAACAAATATGTCAGCAATGGCGCAGATGGAAGGCTTGCTGGTGCGGGTGTAAAAACTTTATTTAACAGCAGATATTTTAACGCTTCTCTCACTTATTCTTGGGCGACAAACCAATCACGCTTAATCACTTCTACAGAAAAAGAAAACAAGTTAATCTATTTTGAAATCAGCACTACTTGCTGTAATTAGGTGAGATTTGATATTTTTTGCTTACAAGATTCAGTGGTTAGTTTCAGAAGTTTTTGCACGCTGACTTCAAGGATTTTTAAATCTTCTTTTGAGATGTAATAGTCGGGATCGTATCTGCCTCCGATATAAGCATATTCTAGCAAATTAAAACGATCTTCATCTTGTTTAATCGTCTTCGAAAAAATATTGCCAAACTCAGCAGAGCATTTTTCCGACTCTTTACCAAGAACCTCTAAAAAATGTTCACGCGGAGTGTAGTTAGTAAAAACAAGCAGAGTTGCTTTATAGCATGATTCCGCAACTTGATGAAGATGAAAAGCCGCCTGAGTTAAAAAACTGTTGTCCTTGTTAACATCAAAATTGTTTATGTTTGAACTGTAATCGCCAAAAAATCTTTCAGCTTTCTTAAACCAATAATCGAAGTGTTTTTGTGCGATTTGCTGCCTTTCTTCAGCAGTTAATTTCTTTTCCTCAGCTAACTCAAAATTTCCCGTATCAAAAAGCACAATTCCTTCTTTCTTGATGTCAGAGAAAAAATACTGACCTTCAGAAAGTTTTTTATTCAGTTCTTCAATATCGTGAGTGAGAATTTTTGGAAAGGCGCTGAGATTTAAACCTTGCAATTCTTTAGAAATTCCTGCCCATAAAATTGAATTGAGGGCAACTTCTTTTTTACCTGTAATGATCAGGATATCATAATCAGAAACATGTCCAGTTCTACTGGTTGGGCTTAAATCTTTTGCTTCTTTGTAATTACCTCTGGCGTAAGAGCCAAACAAGATGATCTTTTCAATATTATCGCAATTCTTCTTAATGACAGCAACGATACGCTCTAGTTCTTTCCTCTTAACATCTGGTAGATGATTTATCGAATTTTCCATCAAAATTATTCATTAATTCAAAAAATATATTTTTGCACAAAAATACAAAAAACTCAAGTCCACAAAACTTTTTTGTTAAGTGAACTTGAGTTTGAATTGCTTAGAAATCTTTCTTTAAAGCGATTGAGAAGACATCAACTTTGGTTTTATATTTTGCCGATAAACTTGGCACTGTAGTTGATGAGTCGGAAATGTTCATTTTAGCCGCTCTGTAGAATTGGTGAGAATAAGCACCATCAAATGACCAGCCATTACCGATTTTTTGGTTAAAGCCAAGAGTTGTCCAAACTCTATCACCACCAGGAACTCTTGGACCACGATTTGCATCAGTGATTGCATCTTTTTCATAAGCAAGACCAGCTCTGATTAAAGTTTTATCGTTAACAGTGAAGTTTGCACCAAGTGAATGAAGGAAAGAATCGTGCCAGTTAAATTTGGTTGTGTCATTCAAGTTTGAATTTTGGTAAGCATTAACTTGAAGGCTTTTCAAACGAGACCATCTTGTCCAAGTGGTATCATAAGCCAACTCAACTGTTTGATTTAGCTTGTAAGCAACACCAAGTGTTAAAGATTCAGGAGTTGCGGTTTTAGCACTGAAATCTGAATACATGCCAAGATCAGCAACTTTTGTTGTTCCTGAAAGATTGTAATCAATTTTTGAACGATAGCCAACACCAACTTTTAATTGATCGTTAAATTTGTAATTTGCGCCCAAATTATATCCATAGCCCCAGTCGCTGCCTTTTAGCCTTCCTGTTGCGTCATTGCCGCCAGTAAATACCGCTTTTGTTAGAGTTGCCTGATAATATTGAGCAACAACACCCGCACCAACAGAAAGTTTGTCAGTAAGTTTGTAAGACAAAGATGGGTTAAAGTTTACTGTCGAAATTTCGCTCTTAACTGCCTGATATCTTCCAGCCCAATTCGAATCATATTTTGTAGCCAAACCGAAAGGTGAAGTTACTGAAAGGTTAAAAGTTGTTTTGTCGTTGATTGGGGTCGCGAGATAAAAAGCTGGAATAAAATTATTTGATCCGGCATTTCTTGAATCACCGCCACTTACACTTCCACCACCTGAAAATTTTCCTGCAGCACCATCTGAATCAACATCGAGTTTAATGTAAGTCATCGCCGCAATAAACTGATTTTTATTAAGACCTGCCGTCACCGAAGGGTTAAAATACATATCGCTGACATCATGCACGCCAGTAACTGAACCGGCATAAGCGTTTCCTAAACCAGAAGCAGAAGTTGAATCAGTTGAATATCCGGCAGCAAAAGATTGGCTGGTAGTTGCGGCCAAAATAGCTAAAGCCGAAAGAAAGTGTTTGTGATTAAGTTTCATGTAAATTTTTGGTAAATTTTTTGATCAAAAAAAGCAACGCAGTATAAAAATTTACTGATTTCATCAGAAACATCAACTTTCTTGAGCTGTTTTGCGGCAAATTGGTTAAAGAGTGTTCAAAAACGAGTCTATTTTTTAATAGTTTTAATTTCGTCGGTTCGAATCCCAACCGAATAGCATCTGCAACTTTCGAACTGTTTTAGTTAAGTTGAAATGTGCCTTTAACCCTTGCAAACACTGCATCGAAAAAATTTTGAGTCGAAGGAGAAAAGTTTGCAAGAGGTAGCACATGCTCCGCCAATAAAAAGGGCTCCCACACGGGAGCCTTTTTTATTGGCGGAGAGGAAGGGATGGTTTCGGTTCGTTGATCGGGTTCGACAATAAGCGTAGCTTTTTCTTAATGAGCAAAGCGAATTTAGAAAAACAAGCGTTTGCAAGCGCGAATGCGCGCCATCCCTTCCTCTCTTGATTTTTGCTAAAAGCAAAAATCAACGCCAGCTGCAAGCTGGCTTATTGGTATACTTAATTAATCAGTAATTTAGTATACGGCAATGTACCCCAAATTTCTATTAAGCTCAAATCTCCATTTATAATACAGCACTACTAATGAAAAAAAATGAATTTAGATACAAAGAATTAGCTTATAAGAATAATGCAAACAAAGTTATCGACTTGTTAAGTAGCCAGCTCGGAATGAAAAAAATAAGGGCGGAAGGAAATGATCTTGTTATCCCTGTTAATTCTATTGTCAGTAAGAGCCTATTATCAGTTTCTCATAGAATAAAATTATCTAATGGCCATAATAAGGCTACGAATGCAATATATAATTCAGTTTCCAAAGAATTGAGAGATGTGTTAGATCGTATGATCATAGATAAGCAATATCCTTTAATGCTTGATCCTAGTTTTGGAAAATTATCAAAAATTTACGAATTAAGAAATAAGCTATTTGGTAACTGCTCACCTCATCATAAGAAAATAATCAAAGATGAAATAATTCCATTTATGGTTAACGAAATGGAATCTAAATATATCACATTGGTAACTGTTGATTACACTTCTCTTTCTAGATCAATTCGAATTCCAAGAGTACTCTTTTTGCTTCAGCATCATAATCACAACTTTGAGAAGGTAAAACAAAGTTTAGAGAAAAATATTTTAGATAAAATTTTACTGAGTCCAGAAGATATTTTAACTTTAGTTAATAGCTTAACTAGCTCATCCCCAATATCTTTTACTCTTCCTATTCAATATAATATCTCATCTTCCGCACATTTTTATGCAGAAGCAATGTATCAATATACCTCATCAATTTATACCTCTAGTTTCAGCGAACAATTCCATTCATATATTTCTCCTCATTCTAGCGATAATGGTCCAAAAACTGCTTTTAAGAGTATTAAAGTAGGAGATGCAAATTTTATAAGTTTGTACTTACAATCTCTGGGTTCATCCATTAACGAAACTTTAAATTATGTTACAAACCCTTCTAATTTTTTAGATAAAAATAATTACGTCGACTTAAAAAAGCAGATACAGACCATTATTTCTTTGAAACTGATTTTTTCTGATCTTGCTCAAATATCGATTTCATGTGATCAATATAGAACTAACATTTTTTGCTCATCGTTATTTGATAAGATAGCTAATTTACTTTATATGAATGAGAAAAAATTCAATGAGAAGAAATTCTTTTCTAAAATATTGTCGAATGAATACAGAAATCATTTAGAAAGCTGCATTAAAAATAAATTATTTACCAAAGTTTCTACGGAAATTATTAGGTTATTAAATTTAGCTTTTAAGGAAGCTGTAGATGATTTTAAATCTAAACTCAATGCTGACACTCCAGAAAAAATTTATGAAATTTTCCGATTACTAAGAAATACAAAACATGGAGCATTTTTAGATAAGAATAAGGATGTAGAGCAGGTATTCTTTAATTATGATTGCACAATTCCCAGATCAATTGTGGTAATAACTTTTATGACTGTACTAGCGTTAGTTCTAGACTTTGAGAAGTTTTTAACCTTAAAAAAAACTCTTTCTCAAGAGGACAAAAGTTAGCATCTTACTTACAAATGCGCATTTTACCCTTGAAAACACTGCATCGGTAAAAATTTAGACAAAAGGAGAAAATTTCGCGCGAAATAATGCACGAAGCACCAATAGCAATTCCAAACCCCCTAAAACCCAATCCTAACAGTAGTCCCCTCATTCCTAACCGAAATCACCTCCATCGTCCCTTTCTGCTTCTCAATCAACAATTTCGTTATCGGCAATTTTAACTCTATCGAATTACTTTTATTGCACGACGCCGTTTTCAACAATGCTTTTCTAAGCTCGGTTTCACTCATGCCAATGCCGTAATCTTTAATAGTAACGCTGATTCCTTTGTGATAAATATTTTCTACAATAATATCAATTTTAGAATTTTGGTCGCTAAATTTTATGGCGTTACTTATTAGGCTGATAAGAATTTGTTTTATTCTGCGTGGGTCAAGGTTGTAAATTTTATTGAGATTGTCGTCACATTTTATGCTAACTGTAATATTTTTATTTTTAATTTTGCTTTTTAAAATTATTACGCTTCTTTCGATGAGGTCTTCAAAATCAAGGGCTCTGCTTGATGGTTCTATTGCAAAATTACCATCTTCAACTTGATTTAAATCGATTAAATCAGTGATAAAAATATTTAGTTCACCGCTAATATCTTCAATATGTTCTAAGTTATCTACAGCTTCTTTAATTTTTGAATCGGATAAGGAATTAATATCTTTGAGATCTTCTTTTGCGATATTGCTAAAGCCACTTATGGCGGCTACGAAATTTTTTAACTCATGGCCGATTTGCCGCATGAATTCACTTTTTGATTCATTAAAAAATATTTCTCTTTGCGCCAAAGACATAATCTTTTTTTTCTGTTTCTCATTCCTATAAATCAAAACCAAAATAAACCCAGACAATAAAACCGCGGCCAAAATCTCAATTATCCTCGAATAAATAATCTCCCACAATATCGACGAAACGGCGTATTTGTCGTAAGTTAGGACTAAATCATAAGGATAGGTTTGTAGTTTTTTGCTTATTGAAACCGCGCTATCATTGCTTGTCGCAGGTTTTTCTGCTTTGGAATAAATATTAATTTCCGCTTTATTAATACTAAAAATCGGAAATTTTTTATCGTAGATTAATTCAACATTTACGTTTTTATCTTTTAGCGAACCTTTTATAACTTTGGCTAAATTTTCGATTTCAAATCCGATAGTTAGCGATCCAAGTATGTTGTGCTTTGAATCAGCAATGCCAATACCGCCGGGGATCATCCATTTGCCGCTGGTGGAACCAAAAACCGGTTCGCCAAGCAATCTTGTCCATGGTTCTTGCAGAGATTTTTGTACATAGCTGCGCGTTGCAAGGCTGACCGGCTTTTTCATAATGCCATATTCGCCATCAACGATTAATTGCAAATTTTTGTCCGACCAAGAAAAAATCGTCCAGGAAAAAACTTGGTGCAGCGCCGGATCGGATTTATATTTTTCTAATACTTTCAATATATGCGCTCTACTGTCGGGATTTTTAGCAATTTCTTGGCCCATTTTTTCAATTAAGAAAAATGCGGTGTTAAAGCGTTCCAATAAAATATTTTCAACCACCGATTCCTCTTGTAACAGCAAGTTATTTAACTGATCTTTTTTAATTTGTATTAAATTATAAATTATGATTGCCGAAGCGATGGCTATGAAAACAGCGGTTGCAACCAATAATGTTAAGTTAAATTTTTTGGTCATGAGATTAGCTTTTAGTTTGTAGAAAAATTTTATTTGCCAGCAATTGTGCATTTTGTTCTTCCGCTTTTTTTAGCATTTTCTGTTTTTCCTGGCTTGACGAGATTTCATATTCTTCAATCAGATAACTTAAATAGCCCGAAATTTTCATCATCATTTCGGCGTTAAATCCTTTGCTACCGTAGTGTTTTTTGGTTAGATTAATGGCTTCTAACAAATATTGATGTCTATTTTGGCTTAAATCTTTTTTTTCTGACTCATCATTTTTTTCACTGCCTTTCATTAAGGTGATGTAGCTACAGCCTAAAGCTTCGGCCAATCGGCTTATGGTGCGAGGCGAGGGCCTGCGTTTGCCGTTTTCGAAATCGGAGATGATATATCTGGTAACGCCGGAGGCTTCTGCCAACTGCTCTTGCGTCATATTTCTATCTTCTCTGATTTTTTTTAAGAAATTTTTTACAACCTTATTTTCCATTAAAAATACCCAGATTTTTGTTATGAAATGTATTTATATTGTAATTTTTAAAAAAAAGCAATTTATTTAATTAGTATTAAAAATGACTTGATTATTATTTTATAAATAATACATTTTTAATACACAAAATTAATAAAAAAAATGAAAAATTTTTCCACGAAAACTTAAATATATTTTTCTTAATAGATCATTAATGATGTTGAATAATGACTTATTAAAACTATCACAGCTTGTTTCGTCTTTTACGGATGAACAATGTTATGAAGTGGAAGTTAGAATGGAAAATATAGAAAACAGTATTTCTGAAGTTCAGAAACAAATTAGAAATAAAATATTTTCTAATTAAGTGGAGAAATATTGATGTAAAACGCTTACCACCACCAAGCCCATTTCTTGACGTGTTGTATTCTTAAGTAGGAATCTATTTAGGAAATTCTCCGTAAAGGCGCGGGGTTGTAAGCATCAAAGCAACCTCGTGTTTCTTTATCCAAAAATCATCTTTAAAATATCGGGAGCCACCACCACGTAAACCCGACGTGTTATCGCCCTTTCCCCGTGAAGGTCTTGTATGGGGCGATAACTCCCGACTTGTTTATTTTGCTGTAGGATTGATTTTTTTGCAAGGGATAATTTTTTTGGGCAGGATGTCAAAAATTTTTTATTCCAAAGGCGCTGCGATATTCTGTTTCATCAAATCCTATCAATTGTTTACCTTCTAAATCTAGAATCGGGCGCTTAATTATGGAAGGTTTTTGCTGCATTAATTTTAGGGCTGATTGATTGTCAGAAATTTGGCTTTGTTCTGCCTCGCTCACTTGTCGCCAGGTTGTGCCTTTACGATTAAGAATTTTTTCAAAACCGGTTTTTTCTACCAATTTTGTAAGAAAAACTAAATCTATTCCTTCTTTTTTGTAATCATGGAATTGATATTTGATACCATTTGCGTCCAGCCATTTTAGGGCTTTCTTAACAGTATCGCAATTTTTTATTCCATAAAGTTTGGTCATAATTAGATATTGGTATACATTGAACAGTTTCTAATCATCCACAGCATTTTCGCCCTCACGCAATTTATCCTTCGAATAATCTTTTACTTCCTCGCCGCGATTTTTAGCTTTTTTCTTTAGACAATTCTGGTCGCAAGTTGCTTCTTCGGCGCGATGCCTTATGCCTTTGGCGGTGCGTTTGGCATCATTGGTTTTGGCATCAATTTTTTCGCCTAATGTTTCGGCGGCAAATACGGAGTTTGCTGATAATATTAATGTTAAAGCAGTTAATAATATTTTCATTTTACCTCTTTTTTAAATTTAATTTTCTCATTTCTATCATAGCTAACATAAAGGAGATATTATGTTTTTTACAAAAATTATAAATTTTGTAATGATAGAAATACCGTCTTGCTAAATAAATTACTATGATTAAAACCGCCTTGTTTCGGCCTTTACACTAGAGTCCGTCTTAAAACCTAATCGGTTTCAGATTTCGTCCTATTGTTGCTCTTTTTTGCGTAAAAATTTATCAAAATATATCCTGATATTATGAAAAATTTTACGCAAAAATCGCTAAAAATATGCCAAAATCTGAAACCGATTAGGTTTTAAGACAGGCTATAGAAGTACGCGAAAAGCTACAGAAGAAGTTGTTGATTCTGATCGGGTGGTTGCAGTGTTAAGTTTTAGTGAGTTAAATCCGAAATATACCATATTAGAAAGATAATTCATATTTCAAATGTCGATATTTAGTAGAGTAGCTGCCATTGGACGTGGTTTAGTTGCGCCATTTTCAACAATTAATTTTACCAAAATACCGGATGGCGTTGCTGAAATGTTTCGCAAGAAAGCAAAGGAAAAGCGTTATTTTGATGTGGCAAAAATTAATCGTGCAGATTTATTGAAAATGCATCATGAGATGAGTGAAATTGCTCATGTAGAAGCGGCGGAAGGATCAAAAGAAGCTCAAGAATTTTTAGGTAAAATTAAAGTAGAATTTGATGATTTAACGCAATTTAAAAGCGATCTTATCACTAAAGAGGAGGATGGTTATTGTGATCCGGAAGAGGAAAGGGCGGTAATGATTTGTGCGGCAGCAATTGCGGCAGCGAAAAACCAAAGGCTGAAAGATATTAGTATTGATATAAAGGGAACTACTACTAGAGATTTAACAGGTCATACCGATTTTGATGAGGAAGGAATTGATTTTTTGGCAATGGTGTGTTTTGTTTCGCAAGGAAAAGTTAGAACTTTTGCCATTAACATAGATCAAATTTTAGAAAAAATTCCTGCTTCGGCCAAAGATATTTTATTTAATCCGGTGTTTAAACATGAAAAACACCAAGATGTGCGGCCGATTTTATTTGGTGGAAAGGATGGAGCGATAAATGTTAATTTTAATTATGGTTATCAACCTATTTTGAAAGAATGTGCTAAACATAGAGTAAATTTTGATGAAGCAAAAAGTGCTGTTCAAACCTTTATTGGTGCGATTGAAGAAATTATTGACACGGGAAAGGTAGTAGAATTTTTCTTTAAACCCGGAGATATTACTTTTTTCAATAATAAGAGAGTAGTACACGGACGCAGTCCAACTCGTGATGAAAAAAGCGGAAAGCCTTTAGATCCTGATCGTCAATTGGCAGTGATGAGTTTTTCTATTCCAAAAACTAAAATATCTTTTGCGCAATCAGAAAAAATTGTCGAGAAAGAAGGAATAGGGAAGTTTTAAGAATAATATCTATTGTAAAATATTGCTAAGAGCGCCCTGTATTGCTGGCTTAGCAGTTGGTCTATGAAGTTCTAAAGTAGTGCTAATTTCTTTTCCAATAGTAGGTATCTGTTTTTCTTCAACAATTCGAGCGGAATCTTCTAGTTTATCGCACATGCTATTTATGGCGGTCTCAAATTTTTTATCTAGTACTCTGTCACATAAATTTCTAAATCCATCTATTAACTCTTTATGTTGCAAATGTGGAAATTCTTTTCCGGATTCAATAATTTGTAAAAGAATATTTCCATAAATTATGGTTTGCGCTTGGCTTTCTTCGCAATTCATTCTTGTAATTAAATCTGTTGCTTCTGCAGTAGGTTTTCTATTGGTAGAAGAAAGGGGTGCAAATTCATTATTTAAGAAATCAGCTAATTGATTATTAGTGAAATTAGGATCAATTCTTTTTAGGTATTTTTCTGCCGCTATATATTCCGGAGTTTTTTTATTGCCAAAATAATTTGTGATTCTCTTGCAAGCTGCTAAATTATGTTTTTCTTTTTGAGATGCTGATAATTCTCTAAACGTGCATTTTTCAATTTTTGAAAATGCTTTTGTCGTAACGCCAGTTACTGAATGAGTCGTTAATCCTCCGGCTGCCAGAATTGAAGCGGCAATCCAAGGGTTGGTAAATAAGTTATAGCACGTACCAATGACAGTTAGTCCATAACCTATAGTTGCAACAGCTTTAGTTGCAGTTGGTATTTCATCAGCTTTATTAAAATTAGTTGAAACTATTGCGGTAGGACGTAAAAACAACATTGCGCTTTAAATATAATTTATAATTGGAAGAAATTATTAATTATATTTTTTCTTTCAAGACAAAATACCTTTTATGGCAAATGAAATTCAGCTTCCTGAAACTTTAATTGAGACTACTACAAGTAATAATTTGTTTTGCCAATTTGATGAACAAAATGGCGTGCTTTTACTTGATGTGAAAAATCCGTTTTCGGAAGAAGATTTTGCAACTATTGCCGGAATTATTGATCCGTTTTTTGAAGAACGCGGCGAGCTTGCCGGTATTATTATTAATTCCAAGAAATTTCCTTATTGGCGCGGTGCGGCAAACCGCACGCAATATCTTAGCTTCGCCCAGAACAATCATTATAAATTCAAGAAAGCGACGTTTAATATGGGCGGATTTTTTATAAAAGTTGTTATCGCCGTAGCACGTAGCCGTACGCGCGTTGAGGTAAAAACTTTTAAATATAATCAAATTGAAAAAGCTCAAAGCTGGATTTTAGGCATTTAAAAGGTACTAAGCACCTTATTTTCTTTTGGTAAAACTTCCTACTGCGACAATTGCAATCACCCAAATTATCAGTGAAATAAAGAAGGTAATTTTGGCTAGACCTACGGCAGTTCCGGCGATTCCGGTAAAGCCTAGAAGGCCGGCGATTAAGGCAATAATCAAGAAAGTTAAAGTCCAATTTAGCATAAATTCTCCTTCGTTAAATTATTTTAGTAAGGTACGAAATTTTAAGCTAATTTAATATCAGGAAGATATATGAAAATGAGTGAAGATTTATAAATTTTTTGTAAAAATTAAAAAAGATTTCAGGTACCTTTTTAGTTTCTATGAAAATAATTTTGCTAATATTGCTTATTGCAACTTCCTGTTCCCGCCTAACTGAAAGTGAACGAGGTAGTTGGCAAGAGTTAAAGGATTATGGTGTTTGGGAAAGAGATATTCCCAATAAAAAGAAAACATTCACTGCGGGTGGATTAAATATTTTGCCGGGCTTTGGCAATTTTTATTTAGCGATGGGAACGAATACCGCAAAATCGCATTGGTTCTATGGCGCGTTGAATTTAGTAAGTTGGCCATTTTCAATTTTGTGGGGCGTGCCGGAAGCGATGATTGATGCCGATAATATCAATAAAAAAGAGTTGGTTTATTATTATAATGCTACGCCGGAAGGGCGTTATGAGCTGGAAGAACTGCGCATAAAAAATTCTCTTATGTATCAATATTAGCTTTTGTAGCCTTACTGTTTTTCAAAAATTATCAGAATTTTTTTTATATGTTTTTTATTTTTATGCTGAATTTTACTATATATTTTTGATTGGATTTTAAGTTAGATTTTTCTTCTCAACTTCAAACAAGGAGATTTATGAAAGGAAAAAAAATAGCGTCAAATCTTATGACAGTGCTGACTTTAACAATTTCAGCTGCTTCGGCTTATGCTCAAGCTAGTGTTAATCCGATGACCGGTAATACTGGTACTATTAATACCCCGGGTACTAACAACAACAATAATAATGCTCCGATTGGTGGTGGCAGAGTTACTAATAACAGCATGAACAGAGATCCGGCACAAGCTGAAGCGCCGTCTAAAACCTATCCTAATTCTGCAGTAAAAAGTGGCAGAAAGAATCGCAATGCGATTGATCAAGAGCGTAATATCGATCAAGTTCCGGCAAGCCGACCATAATTAGCTAACAGTGTCTGATAAGGAAGGGCGTGAGCATTTCTAAAATCTGTAAGAAAGTGTGACCGCCCCAAAATCCGTTCCACTTTTTTGTCCTTTAAATTCCTTGGTAACATAGACTTGCGTATAGGAAATTCTTAGATCGGTGAAAGTTAAGGTAGCGCCAAGTTGTAAAGTTTTTACCATCGTTCTTTTGTGTAAACTGGGGCCGCTTTGGTAACTATTACCGTCTAAAAAAATGTTCCGGCCAACGGCGCGTAGTTCCACTACCGAGAATAAATAACCGCCGATTTTTTTAGTCGGAATAAAAAAATCGGAGCCCGGCAGGTTAGGGCGAATGCGCGGCGGACCGTAATCGGAAGGTAAATCATAACCTATACGAAAGGTGGCGCCGGTTGCAATATTGGTATTTACATTTCCTAAAGCAGTTCCTAAATGTGGCGTGATATCTACTCCCACGCCAAAAGGACGCGCTTCTAAAATTTTGCGCCATTTGCGTTCATAAGCAAAATTAATTCCCGGCTCATCTTTTAATTGATGGTTCCAACCTTGAGGCTGTGGACTTCCAACTACATGATGAACATATTTTTGTGTTTGCTCGGCGCGGGCCGAAGGGCCAACCACACCAAGAGAAAGCACGGCATTATCGTAAGTAGAACCATTATCAGAAATAATCCCGAGTGAGCCGTAGAGCCATCCGGCATAAAGAAAATCATTTGGCAAGAATTCACTTTTGGTAATATCGCTTGGCGTATACATATTTTGGCCAAGTGCTACAGAAATTCTTTTTTTACCTTGGCGATTTAACAGCGGCAAGTAGTTAGAGGCTTGCCTGATAAAATTAGGCATTTGTTTTTCCGAAGAAATATAAGACAAGCGAATGCCGTTGGTATAGCCTAAATCAGTTCCGGTGAAAATATCATTTTCAACTGCAAGCGTAAAAATTCCTTTGTTATCCTCAGCGATTTTTTTTATATCGCCGTTTTTATCTTTGACCATTTTTTGATCGGCAGACCAACCGGTGGTTATGCCAATAACAAATAAAATAATAATTAATATTAAGTGCATTATTTTTTTAATTTACTTTTAAAATCATTTATAAATCGGACTTCTATTCAAAAATTCGGCAATATTAAATTTTACCACTTCATTCAGCAAACCGCTTTCAGCATAGGTTTTGCGCTGGCGCATTGAACTATTCCCTTTTGTAATTATCTCTTGCAAAACAGCAATATATTTCTCATATCCTAGTTTTTTTGTGTAAGGTTCTAATTTTTTAAGCCAGTCAGAAATATCTTTTACTATTGGTTTGGTTTTTCCTTCAAGATTAACTATCAAGTCGGCATCAAGACCATATCTAATAGCGCGCCATTTATTTTCACGCACGAACCACATCGGCGAAAATGGAATTTGTTCAAGCCATCTGCCATTATTATCAAACCAATAAGCCAGAAGGTGGATGAAGGCAACAATGCCAAGTGTTTCTGCTAATGTTGCAGGTACATCACAAGTACGAATTTCCAAAGTTCCGTAATGTGGACTTGGACGAATATCCCACCATAAATCTTTTATAGAATTGATGGCTTGGCATTTTTTCAATGTGTAATAAAGCTGTTCAAATTCACGCCAATTTTTAACGTGATAAGGATGGCCCGCAGTTGGTAAAGCCTCGTAAGTCGTTGGACGACAAGAGGCGAGGCCGGTATCGTCTCCTTGCCAAAATGGTGAACTGGCAGAAAGCGCTAATAGATGCGGAATTAAATTTAAGAAAAAATTATTGAAACGAATCGCATCATCGCCATTTTTCATGCCGATATGAACATGCAATCCATAAACGGACATGCGTCTTGATAACCATTGATTGCGATCCATTAATTTATGGTAGCGACCTGACTTTGTTAAAATGCAATTAGCATATTTTGAAAAAGGGTGACAACCGGTGGTGGCAAGACTGATGTCGCGCAGCGTGGTAATTTTATTTATTAAATCAAACGATTCATTTAAATCTTTTGCAACTTCATGCACATCGAAACATTTATCGCTATTGATTTCGATCATGTTTAAAAAAAGTTCGGGCTTTATTTTTTTAGTAATAGAGGAGGCTGATTTTAAAACCTCTTCGGCACGTGGTGTTAAACTTAAACTTTTTGGATCAATTATTTGTAATTCAATTTCTACTCCTAGAGTCAATTTGCCGTGGGTTTGAAAGCTAATCTCAGAATTTCTAAAAAAATTGGTAATATAAGAAGTAAAATTTCTCATAGGAAACAAATTTATTAGTAATGAAGAAAGGTTATATCATTAAAAATAAATTGGTTTGCGTTAGGTCAAGCAATTCTCTTTAATTGTATTTGAATACAGGCTCTAGAAAGGTGCAGGGAATCTTTTTTAAAATTCTTCGCGAATCTTTAATAAAATTAGATGTGAATTGGAAGTTGCCTTATGCTCAAAATTATAATCAGCGCTTATGCTTGCGATGTCATTGTGATAGGCGAAAAATTCCGCGCCGCATTTTATGCTGTCATTATCAAGATGGGAAATTTGTGAATTAAATTCGGTGCCGTTGCTTGCAAATGTTGCTTTCGTGGTTGGTGCATCATTTATAAAAGCATGTCCGTAAGAGATTTTGAAAGTAGTGGCAAATTTCTGGAAGTCAGTTATTTCGGGATAAATTGGTGACATATAAGTTAAATTTAAACCTATTCTCGTTTCTAAAAAATTGGCGCTGACATTTTTTATATTTAAATTTAATTCATCCGCGCCTTTCTCGCTGTAGCCTCCAATATTGTTGCGCAAAAAATTCAAAGCAATTTCCGGCGTTAAACTTAAGCCATAATCTAAATTATTCACAATTCCGCCCTTTAATTTTAAAGCGTAAGTTTCACCAAAATATTTGGCATTAGCATTAGTCTTGATCGCAGTAATGGCGCGGTTTGAGCTAAATTCATTGAGCGAAATTCCACCAATAAAATTAGTAAAATATTTGCCAAAATTTTGTGCAGCGTAAATATTCGTATGAAAACTATTAATTGCATTATCTTTATTTTTGTCAGAATTTTTGATGTTTGATTTGCTAAGACCAAGAGAGACGCCGATGCGGCCATTGTCAAAAAATTCATGGTCAGCACCGAAAACCACTCCTAAAGAATTTATTTTATAACCATCATCATCTTTAACTTCAGATTGCGAAAGCGCGCCGCCCAAGGCTTCACCCCAAATGCCATTTTTAAATTTTTCTTCACTAAAACGTGTTTTTTCCAAACGGTTTTCTACAACCGAAATTAAATTATTCGTAATATTATAAGTCGCTGCAAGCGTGGCTTTACTTGATTGCGGCGCTAATTGATTTATACTTTTAGAAATTTCTCGTAAATCGGAAGTGCTGTTATCTAAATAATTTTGAAATTGCAAAAGCTTGCCGCGGCTAGAGCTTCCTATATCGTTCAAGCTTTGATAAATATTTTGAATATTTTTATTCGTTGTCACTTCACTCGCATTAATGCGATCAATATGTAAAACTAAATCGTTAGAGACCGCGCTAGTACTGAATCGCAGCAATCCATAATTATTTGAGCTTATGCCATTTACTAAAATATTTGAATTTGGAATTGTATTTACAACAGAGCCGGAAGCGCCGTCAATAATGGTGTAGCGCGTGTTATTGGCAATGTAACCTTGATCAGCGCTAGTGGTAATTGCTAATTTGGAATTGCTGTCGATACTGCTAATTCCTGACACTGTAACATTTCCGACTCCGCCATTTTTTAAAGTTAATGCTAAGCTATCACCACTATTTAAAGTAAAATTTCCGGCAATTATTTGATTTTTAGAACCAAAATTAACCACGCCCGATCCGCTTCCGGCAAGGTTTCCGTGAATTGTCATATTGTCAGCGGCTAAAAAATTTAAATTGCCGCCGACCGAAATATTATCAGCATAAATATCGCTAAGGGCAGTAAGCGCACCACTTGAAGCAATATTTAAATTGGCCAAAGATTTTCCTAAAATGCCGATTGTGCCATTTGCATTAATAGAGCCATAAATATTCGCAATGCCAGTGGAAGCAGATGTACCTTCAATCGCACCACTTATAGAAGATCCACTATTTAAATTTAAAACCGCTGAATCCCCCAGTGAAATTTTATTAGCGCTAATGGCAGCGTAAGAATTTAGGGCATTGCCGGCACTAATTGTTAAATTATCAAGATTGTTAAAAGCAGCAGTTTGAGCAAAATTTGTGCCAATATTTATATTACCGCTAGCGTTTCCTTCAACAACACCGCTAATGCTTCCACCTAGTAAATTCAAGCTTCCGTTCCCAATAAAAACTCCGCCATTTAAAGCGCCGTAATTATTAATCACGCTATTTATTCCTGAATTATAAATGGCATAATTTTGCGAAGTAATCGTTCCTAAATTGGTAATTGTAGAATTGTCACCTTCGCTGCGAATACCGTAAATGCTGGTGGTAAGCGCGGTAGCAATTGTTCCGGAATTGCTAATTGCTGTGTAATTATCTTTAGCATAAATTCCATTGCCGCTGCTATTAATTATGCCGGTATTGGAAATAGTGCCATGACTTCCTGAGCTAACAGTAGAGCCGCTTCCCGCACTCATAAAAATTCCGTGCGCCGATGAGCCGGTAGTGGTGGTGATCGTTCCGGAATTATTAATTTGATTAACATTGCCATCAGAATAAATTCCGTAAACTTTCGTTGAAAGCGTGCCACTATTGCTTGCAGAGTTATTATCGCCATTTAAATAAATTCCGTAAGCGGTGGTATTATTGGTAGTAATAGTTCCCGAATTTTGCACGCTATTAGAATTGCCGCCCGTGTAAATTCCATATGCCGTCGTGCCTTGCGTGCTGATGCTTCCCTGATTAATGGCAATAGAATTATTAGTAATGCTAATGCCACGACCCGAACTGCCGGTAGTAATGATGTTAGCACCAACAGAGTTAGTAATTTGATTGTAAGTGCCGCTAGACCTGATTCCATAAGCGCCGGAAGTAGCGCCGGAATTTCCGGTAGTAATCGTAAAAATATTTTTTATTTTGTTAGGCGAAGAGCTTGTGCCGGAAAGCGAACTACTAATGCCGATGCCGCTGGTTGTAATGTCAGAAGGTGTTGTATAATCAGTTTGGCCGGAAGTTAAAGTAACGGCGTAGGAATTGCTGATGAAAAGAAAAAATAAAAATATGAAGTGCATTTGGGTTTAAGGATGTGGGTGTTAGTAAATAACGAATTTCTGCGAAAGATTATTAGTTGGAAAATTTTTTGCAAGGAGTTTGTTGGTAGAACCATCATCCTAGGGGAGATGGGATCAGATCGAGTTATGCCGAAAACGACCGTTTAGGTCGTTTAGGGTTAGGGTGAGGGGTCATCGTCACGAACGCAAAACCGCCTTACATTTCTCTTCAACTTGCGCAATTATTTTCTTCGCTACCACTTCAATTTCTTCCGAAGTTAAAGTTTTTTCTTCGGCTTGTAATAAAACCCGCAACGCCACGGATTTCTTGCTCTCCTCGATATTTTTGCCTTGGTAAATATCAAAAATATTAACCTGTTTTATCAATTCCTTATCGCAATTATTTATCACTTTTTGCAACTCACCAATTGCTTGGTTTTTATCAATTAAAAAAGCAAAATCACGTTCAACAATCGGAAAATCATTAATCACAAAAGCTTTACGCGCACTTGATTTTGTTGACCTTGGTAAGTTATCAATAAAAATTTCAAAAACATTAACGGCGTTTTTTAAATCAAATTCTTTCAAAATTTTTGGATGAATTTCGCCGAAATAGCCGATTAAATTTTTACCTAATTTTAAAGCCGCAAAACGGTGTGGATGGTAGTATTTTGGCGCATTGGTGCTATCGATTTGTAAACTTTCCGATTTAATTCCAAAAATTTCCATCACATCTAAAAAATCTTTTTTAACATCAAAAATATCAAAATCGCGCGCATCGTGATAGTGGTTCTGTTCTTTATTCTTGCCGGCTCGTAAAGCCGCAACCATCATTTGCTGTTTATCCAAAAACACATTGCCGATTTCAAATAAAGATAAATTATTGAAATTTCTTAAATTATTTTTTTTGTAAGATTCGAGAAGACCAATTGCCAGAGTAGGGCGCATATGGCCAAGTTCTGCCGAAATCGGATTTAGCAAAGTTAAGTTTTCTTTTGTTTCGCCAAATAATTCAACCAATTTTTCTGAAACAAATGACCAACTAATAGTTTCAACTAAACCCGATGAAGCAAGACATTTCCTGATTTGGTGTACATAACTAGTCATGCTGAGCTTGTCGAAGCATGGCGGAAGATGTTCTCCAATAATCTTATCATATCCTAAAATTCTCACCACTTCTTCCACTAAATCATTTTCTATCATCACATCATGCCTGTGACTTGGTACTGTAATTTCATTTCCCAACACAATAAATTCAAGCCTTTGCAATATTTCAGCAGCTTGCTCTTTTGCCACATTAATTCCAATTAATTTTTTGATTTTAGCAAAATCAAAATTAATTTTTTTCAGTGGCTTTGCCGCACCGATAATTTTAATTTCACTAGCTTCGCCTCCGCATATTTCAAGGATCAAAGCACTTGCCATCTCAATTCCGCTAACACAAGTTTTTTCATCAACACCGCGTTCGAAACGATAACGCGAATCGCTTAATACGTTGATTTTTCTGCCTGCATGAGCAATTGTCGCAGCATCAAAAAAAGCCGCTTCAAGCAAAATTTCACTAGTTTCTAAGTTGCAGGAAGAGTTGTCAGATCCAATGATTCCGGCAATCGACAAAGTTTTTTCATCATCCGCAATCACTAAAGTTTTTTCATCTAAAGTTAATTCTTCTTTTTTTAGGGAAATAAATTTTTCAGAATTTTTTGCAAAAGTAATATTGACTGAACCTTTGATTTTACTGGCATCATAAGCATGCATCGGGCGATTCAGACAAAACATAACATAATTTGTTACATCAACAATTGCTGAAATGGAATTAATGCCGATTGAATTTAAGCGATCTTTTAGCCATTTTGGCGATTCACAATTTTTAACATTTTTAATATGGCGGAAAGCCGCGTAGTTACAGGCTTCGCTTGCTTTGTTATTTATTGCAAAAGGCAAAGAATTTTTTGTTTCAACTTTTTTTATTTCTAATTTCTTCAACTCTCCCAAACCAGCCGCCGTAAGGTCGCGCGCCACTCCGTAAATTCCCAAACAATCACCGCGATTTGGTGTAACATTAATTTCAATCACCGCATCATTTTGGGCATAAATATCGACAATTTTGGTGCCAATTTCATATTTATCGGCAATTTCAATAATTCCGGTATCTTCATTACCAAGCCCCAATTCGCGCGCCGAACAAAGCATACCATTGCTTTCAATGCCGGCAATTTTAGCTTTTTTTATCACCATTTGATTAGCGGGAATCACCGCACCGATTGGCGCATAAGCAACCTTCAAGCCGGTTCTCGCATTGGGCGCGCCACAAATAATTTGCAACAGAACCTTGGAATCAGCGGTCTCAACAGTACAAATTTGTAATTTGGTGGAAGTTGGATGAGGTTTGGCTTCAATAATTTTAGCAACCGAAAAATAAGAAAGGGCTTTGGCTTTATCTTCAACCGATTCAACTTCGAGACCGATGAAGGTAAGTTTGTTGCAGATTTCTTCGAGAGAGGCTTTGGTATCTAAATATTCTTTAAGCCAGGAGAGAGTAAGTTTCATGAGCGTAAAATATAGTCATGCTGAGCCTGTCGAAGCATGGCGGTAAACAAACTCCGAGTATCGTCACCCTTCGACAGGCTCAAGGTGACTATGAAAGGATAATTTTTACCCTAACTTCTTGGCCGCTATATCAAAATATTTCGCTTGTTCATCAGCTGAAACATTTGTCAATTCCGCACTAAGTTTTTCCATAGCTGAATCAATGATGTGAGCTTTAATTTCGCGGATCGCGGAAGCTTCTTCAATTTTAATTCTTTCAAGTGCGGCAGCAGTTTTTCTAGTTATTTCATTATTAGCCGATTCTTTGGCTTCCACAATTAATTTTTGCGATTCACTTTCAGCATCGCGCAATAGTTTTTCAACATATTTTTCCGATTCTTCCTTATATTTTTCTGCGCTTAAAAGCAATTTCTCAGCTTTTTCTTTTAAATCCTTTGCCGCTAAAAGTTCTTCAGCAATTTGTTTTGACCTAGAATCAAGCGCTTTGGCAATCAAAGGCCAAACATATTTTATAATTAAAATGGCAAAAAGCGTAAAAGCCATTGCCAGGAAAAATTTTTCGTTAAGCATTTTTAAAGATTTTTTCTTTTATTGTTTGTACCAAATTTTTAATCAAATTCTCATTGCCAGCTTTTGAATTGGCAACAAAATCCCGCAATTTTTGACGTGATTCTTTGGCATCGTGATTTAATTTTTCTTTCAATTTTTCAACTAGTTCTTCACGCTCTTTTTGCGAATTTTTAGAGGCATTATCAAGTTTATTTTGATAAGTCGCAGTCGCTGATCTTCTTAATTCTTCAGTTTTAATTTCAATATCGGCAACTTTTAACTCAAGCTCACGCGCCATTGAAACATCTGCATCGATCAGGTTTTTTCTATCATTAATAATATTGGTAATTCTTGGCAAAATTATTTTGCTTACAAAAATATAAAGCGTAATGAAGCAAAGGCCAAACCAGAAAATTTGTGAGCTGTAAGTGGTAAAATCGAATTGAGGCATAAGTTTTTTAAGTGCTCGGTGCTCGGGGTGCTTGCGCTTCGCTGGTGCTCAGGCTTTTTTTTGCCTGAGCACCCGAGCACTTGAGCACCCGAGCACTTTTAATTATGAAAACATTACAAGGAATGCTAACAATACAGCGAAAATACCCATCGCTTCAGCAAGACCTACAGCGATATAGATGTATTTTTCGATTTTTGCAGCAGCAGAAGGATTGCGTGCCAAACTGTTGAAGAATGATCCGAAGATATTTCCGATCGCAACAGCCGCGCCAGCCATGCCGATTGAGCATAGACCAACACCGATATATTTTAGAGCTACTAGTTCCATGTTTTTTAGTAAATTAAAGTTAAAAAGTCATGCTGAGCCTGTCGAAGCATGATGTTGTACTCCCCGAGTTTACCGCCATGCTTCGACAGGCTCAGCATGACTACTCATCTTATTTACCCCATTGTAGAAGGGCTAACCGTGAGGTTAGTTTAACCTAAATAAGTAAAGGTTATTTAGGTGCTTAAGTGCTTGGGTGCTTAAGCGGTTTTTAATTCCCTTAAGCACTTCGGCACTTAAGCACTTTAATTCCTAATGCGCTCTAGTAACTTCACCCAAATAAGCACAAACTAAAACCGAAAAAATATAGGCTTGTAAAACTGCCACAAACAGTTCAAACCCAGTCATTACTACGCTAAATAAAAACGGCAAAGTACCAAAAATTATGCCAAGTGAAATTATAAAACCTGCCACAACCTTAAGTAACACGTGGCCGGCGACGATGTTGGCGAAAAGACGAACCGAAAGTGTAACCGGTCTGATTAAAAATGAGAAAAACTCAATGGCAAAAATAATAGGTGCCATCCAAAACGGCACGCCGCTTGGTAAAAACATGTGGAAAAAACCGAAAAGTCCGTTTCTTACAATTGCAAAAATAGTAATTGTTATAAATGCTACCATTGCTAGGCTAAGCGTTACGACCACTTGGCTTGTTGCCGTATAACTGTAAGGTGTCATGCCTAAAAAGTTACACAGTAAAATGAAAGTAAATAAAGAAAAAACCAGCGGGAAAAATTTTGTTCCTTCATCGCCGATACTGCTTTTAACAGTATCAAACATGAAGTGATAAATGCTTTCGGCAATTACTTGCAAGCGTGAAGGAATTAATAATTTTCTTCTTGTTGCAAACAGCATGAAGCTAATAACGGCAAGGGTTGCAATCACCATGTAAAGGGCAGAGTTAGTGAAGCTTATATCGTATCCGCCAAGATTTAAATCAACAATTTTCTTTATTTCAAATTGTGAAAGCGGACTGTGCTTTTCGTGAATTTCTTCAGACATTTATCTAAAAATAATTGGATTTTTTAAAAAAAATTGATTTTATGAGGGGCTATAAAATATAGATTCAAAGCCAAAAGTCAAGTTATGAAATATTTCATGCTATTCTTGCTGTTTTGTAGTGTCGCAAGCGCTCAGGAATTGCAAAACCGCTTTCAAGATTGGAGCTTTTTTAAAACTAACAGAGGCGATAAAACCGTCTGTTACTTAGCTTCGTTGCCAATCAACAAACAAGATAATTATCCTAAAAGGGGCGAGGCTTTTTTTTTGGTAACCGATATTCCTAACGATGCTGACGAAATCTCTGTCGCTTCCGGTTTTTTTTACAATAAAAAATCTGATATTGAATTATCTTTTGGCTCAAAAAAATTCTATCTTTTTCCTTTTAAAACCACCGCTTGGGCTAATAATCGCAATGACGACCTTGATATTATCAAGGAAATGCAGAAACATGATGATATGGTTGTTAATGCCGTGTCCTATGATAACAAGGCTGCGCTTGATACTTATTCCTTGATTGGTTTTAAAGAAGCCTATGTCAAAATGAAAGAGGATTGTAAGGATTTATAATGTTCGATTTAGTTAGCTTAGAGAAAGTAATTCCAGTTCTAGCGATAATTTTTGTTGCAGTTTTTGCCTTGATTTTATTGGTACGCTTGGTGTTTTTCTTTTTGATGCACCATGCTTTGAAACAATATGAGGAATTAAAAAAAGCAGCTAAAAAAATTATTCCTAAAAGCAAAAAATATATTAAGGAAGAAGAAGCCTTAATGCGTTACAAAGAAGAAATACCAAGGGCTCATTCAGAAGTTAAGGCCGAATTACGCTTGAAAAACCAGTCCCAAAGCGGCAGTTATGAATTGATAAGATCTGAAGAACAAGAGTTAGATAAAGAAGAAATGAATAGCATGCAAATCGTGGATATTGTAAAGCCCATCGGCTTCTGGACTTCGATGATTTTGGGCCAAAAATTAACTTATTTAATTCAATCGGCGCAAGTTATTAATAAGCGCGAAAAACAAGGCTTTTGGGTTAGTATGATTGAGGCTAAAGAACGTCAGGCCGGAAGAGAGCATGGGCGTGGTCGATAATTTTATATGAACATGGGGTTGTGGTTACAAACCCCGACCCGCTTTATGTCCAAATTATATCTAGCGCGGGTTGGCATTTGACAATGTACCACTCTACGTTCATACCAATTAAAAAAGAACAATGAATTCCATAGCAAAACTCCAATTAGCACAAAATAAAAAAGGCTGGATAAATTCTTTTATCGAAGGAATTTCCCAAGATGAAAATGGTTCGCCGATTCCGTGGATGACTTACTCGGCGATAGAATTTCTAAAAGAAAGTTTAAAATCTGGTTTTGAAATTTTTGAATTCGGTTGCGGCGCTTCTACTTTATTTTTTTCACAAAAAGTAAAAAAAGTAACCTCACTTGAAACGAATAAAAGGTGGGCTGAAATTGTTGAAAATAGGCTATCCACAACCAATGTTGAAATCATATTAATGCCGGACGGTTTAACCAACGAAAATTACGAAAACTTTCCCAAAAATTGTGGCAAAAAATTTGATTTAATAATAATAGATTCACTAAAAAGATTCGAATGCGCCAAGAATTGCCTAAGCGCGCTGAAGGAAAGCGGAATGATTATTTTAGATGATTCGGAAAGAAAAAATTATAAAAAAATATTTGAGTTTTTTACTGAAAATAATTTTGCCAGACAAGATTTTTTTGGCATTGCGCCAGGGCAATTGCGGATGAAGAATACGAGTGTTTTTAGAAAAAGGGGTCAGACCACTTAAGTTCTACACCTTACTCTTTGTTGATCTCGCGATAAAAGTGGTCAGACCTTTTTCTAAAACACCAACAAATTATCAATATGAACCACTTCCTCTTTGGCGCTGCTGCCCAAAATCTTTTTCACTTCTTTTGAATCTTTTTGTAATATTTGTTTAACCTCTGAATCCGCGTAATTGCTGATGCCGTTGGCAATATGATTCCCTGATTCATCTTTGATAAAAATAGCATCGCCTTTTTTGAAATTGCCTTTTGCATTTACAATTCCAATTGCAAGTAAACTTATTTTTTTGTTGAGTAATGCTTCTTTGGCGCATTCGTTAACAATAATTTCGCCGCTTGAATTTATTAGTCCCGAAAGCCATTTTTTGCGGGATTTGGTGGAAGTTTTTTCGCTGCCGAAAATGCTGAAAAGTTTTTGATTGGCGAATAATTTTTTTAGCGCATCAAGCTCAATTCCGTTGGTAATTATGGTTTTGCAATTGGTTAGCATCGCCATTTTTGCTGCTTGAATTTTGGTAATCATGCCGCCGGTACCAACACTAGATCCTGAACCTCCGGCCATGTTTTCAATTTCTTTGGTAATTTTGTTTATTTCTGTAATTAATTTGGCATCCTTATGTTCGCGCGGATTCTTATCATAAAGCCCGTCAATATCGGAAAATAAAATCAGCAAATCAGCCGAAATCATTTGTGCGGCGCGCGCCGCCAACCGATCATTGTCGCCGATTTTAATTTCTTCAACCGCTACCGAATCATTTTCATTAATGATCGGAATAATTTTATTTTTAAGCAAAGTCTCAATTGTATTTTGGGAATTGAGATAACGCGTTCTAGAGTTGCAATCAGCTGCCGTAAGCAAAATTTGTGCCACGCTTAAATCAAATTCCGCAAAAACTTTGCTGTATTCTTTCATCAATTTAATTTGTCCAATCGCCGCCGCAGCCTGTTTTTCCTCAAGCGACAAGGTTTTTTTAGTTGCTAAATTTTCTTTACCCAAAGCAATCGCGCCGGAAGTAACAATAACAATTTGATGATTTTGCTGAATCAATTCCGCAACATTACTCGCAAAATTTTGTAACCAATCAAGCCGCAATTTTCCTTGCTCAACAAGCAAAGAAGAGCCGATTTTTATGACGATTTTTTGGTAATTTTTTATATCTAACATAATTTTTACAGTGCTCAAGTGCTCGAGCTGATAGTAAAAAGTTTAAACATATGGCCCGAGCACCAGCGAAGCGCGAGCACCCAAGCACTTGAGTACTTTACTTCAATCCGCGCTCCTTCCGCGCTTTCTCAACCTCTTTTTGATAAACATAATTCTCTATCAAGGGTAACGGATAATCAGCAAAAGTTTTTGCGCCTTTTAAAATATAAATGCCGACAGTACGATTTGACTGAGCTTGATATTCATCTTTTGTTATGATGTCAGGAAAATCTTCACCAACCGAACGAATCTCAATAAAATCATCCATCACTCCATTCTTTTGTAAATAATTTCGTGTAACTTCAGCGCGTTTCAATGCCAAATCTTGATTATAAATTACTTTGCCAACGCGGTCTGCATTGCCAACAATTAAAATATGATAATCGGCTTTTAATTCAGTAATATGCTTTAAAATTGCAATCAAATCCTTGTTGGCTTTGTCATTAAATTTGTCGCTATTAAAATCAAACATAATTTCGAACCGCTCAAAATCCGGTTCGGTGATAGTTACTTTTGGTTCTTTATCCTTATTTAAATCATCAACATAACTTTCAATTTCACTAAGCAAACGATAAAACCTCGTTTTGCAACGTCCCAAATCTTCAGCGCGAAAAATTTCTTTTGATTCACGGCTAATCCAACAATCATAAAGATAGGTGAGGTGGGCAGTTTGAATAGGTAGATAAGTCTTGATTTGCGGCGCTTTCAAAACTTGTTCCAATCTTTTTTGCATCAAAACCATTTCCTCAATCTGTGTTTTATCAGCACCCCATTTCAGCGGATTTTCCGGAAAAACAAAGGCGCCGCGCTTGATATCCAAGGCCTTGTGAGCAAAATGTTCGGAAGCAGAATTTAATTTTATTACTTTAAGATTGCGCGCAAATTCAAGATATTCCAGCGCCAGATAAGAGTCGTAAGTATTTTTTGAACGCAAATTTCCTTCAAGAGCGGAAAGCTGCTCCAATGCTGGCTTGGAGCAGGACGTGATAAGAAAAATAAGTGACAGTAAAACCAATCTCATCAAAATAAATCAACTGACGACTGTCGACTGACGACTGTCGAATAAAATTATCCATTCATCGACTTAAAAAACTCTTCATTAGTTTTTGTATGCTCGATTTTTCCAAGTAAAAATTCCATGGCTTCCAAGGAATTCATTGGGTTGACGATACGACGCAACATCCAAACTTTTGAAAGTGTAGCGCGATCAACCAATAATTCTTCTTTTCTAGTGCCGGATTTTGTAATGTCAATTGCCGGGAAGATTCTTTTATCAGAAATTTTGCGATCAAGTACAATTTCGGCATTACCGGTTCCTTTAAATTCTTCGAAGATAACTTCATCCATTCTAGAGCCTGTATCGATCAAGGCAGTTCCGATAATTGTTAATGAACCACCTTCTTCAATATTTCTTGCTGCACCGAAAAATCTTTTTGGTTTTTGCAAAGCGTTCGAATCAACACCTCCCGTTAAAACTTTACCCGATGACGGAATCACGGTATTATAGGCGCGAGCTAAACGCGTAATTGAATCAAGCAAAATCACTACGTCTTTTTTAGCTTCCACCAAACGACGTGCTTTCTCAATTACCATTTCGGCAAGCTGAACGTGACGCGTTGCCGGCTCGTCAAATGTTGAACTTACAACTTCGCCTTTAACGGTGCGCAGCATGTCGGTAACTTCTTCCGGACGTTCGTCAATCAAAAGCACAATTAATACAACTTCCGGATGATTTGAAGTAATTGCATGAGCAATATTTTGCATCAAAGAAGTTTTACCGGTGCGCGGAGGCGCTACAATAATAGCGCGCTGACCTTTGCCAAGCGGCGTAATCATATCGATAATACGCGTACTGAAATCATTATTAGTAAGTGGCTTATCTTCTTCCAGATCCAATTTTTTTTGTGGATAAAGCGGCGTTAAATCATCAAACAAAACACGATTTCTGATTTTATCAGGTGATAAAAAATTAACTTCATTTACACGTAATAAAGCAAAATATCTTTCACCTTTTTTCGGCGCACGAATTTGGCCTTTTACAGTATCGCCGGTTCTTAAACCGAATCTTTTAATTTGGCTTGGTGAAACATAAATATCGTCGGAACCCGGGAAATAGTTGCTTTCCGGAGCTCTTAAAAAACCAAAACCATCTTCTAAAACTTCCAAAACACCTTCGCCGATAATAACATTGGCCGGGCTTTGGTCAGAGAAATTTTTTAAAATATGATAAATAATATCTTGTCTGCTAAAGTCGCCGATATTGTCAAGACCATGTTCCTTAGCCACATCAATTAACTTTTCAGCAGATTTTGTTTTTAAAGTTTTTAACTCTAAAACATTACCGCCGCCATTTTGCTCAGGAATATTGTCCACATCGTCATCATTTTGCTGAAATTGCGCTGAATTATTATTGTTGTTGCGGCTAATTAAATTTCCCGAAGAGATTTTCATTGGCTTACGCGCAGAAGAACGTTCATCTTGTTCTTGTTCGATATTTGAATCTTGTGGTTGTAAATCATTTGGTTTGGAACCGTAACGTAGAGTAAGTGTAGAGGACATTTGTTTGTTGATTAATTGGTTAAGCGTTTAAGTTTAAGCGCTTATTTTTTCTAGAAACTCTGACATCAAGATAGTATCAATTCCGCTAAAACCTTGGATTGTTTTAGTAAAATCGCTATTTGAAGTTAAAGAATTTTTTTCGGTAAGATGCTGATTAACTATAATTGTTTTGATATTAATTTTGTGTTTTTCTAACGCAGTAATTGTGCAAAGTGTGTGACTTATAGAGCCCAAATAATTGGCAGTAACTAATAAAATTGGAATTTTTAATTCTTTAGCGAGATCAAGGAAAGTCTTGGTATCATTGATTGGTGTCATGGCGCCGCCGGCGCTTTCAATTAGCAGACACTCACCTTTATTTTTTGAAGCGTAAATCATTTTTTGGCAAAAGTCAACAACTTCAAAAAAATTAATTTCCTTACCACAATTCTTTGCCGCAAAATGTGGAGAAACCGCGTCTTCAAAGCGCCAAGGAGTTATGTTATTAATATTTTCAAGCGAAATTTCTTCACCTAAAGCGCGCAAAATTCTGGCGCTATCGCTGTTTAAATCATGGTCAAGAAAGCCGCTGGCAATTGGTTTTATGGCGTTTATCGCTAATTTTTTCTTACGAAAAATACGGCAAAAATTTTCAACCAGAAAACTTTTGCCTATGTCTGTCCCGGTGCCTAAAATCAGGTATTGATACATTAGTTAACTTTTGAAAATGTCGAGTAAATCGGACCAAAAACTGAAATAGTTATCCAGGAAATCATTAACCCCATAACTATTGTGAGAGTAGGTTGGATCATGCTAACCAAACGATCTATCGAATCATTAATTTCGCGATCATAAAAGAATTTAATATTTTGCAGAGCATTTTCCATGTTACCACTTTCTTCGCCGACCTTAAACATTCTAATAACCAAGCTTGGAAAATAGCCGGTATTGGCAATGGCCGCTGCTATTGATTTGCCGTCGGAAACATCTTGTTTTACTGCAGCAATACTTCTTTTTACGGCGCGATTTCTAATGACTTGCGATGAAGCTTCCAAGCATTCAATAACGCCAAGTCCGCTTTTGAAGGTCATGGCAAAAAATTGACAAAATTTTGCGGCATCGATTTTGGTCATAATTGCGCCAAATATCGGAATTTTTAATTTTACATCATCAATTTTTATAGCAATTTCTTCAGAGCGACCCAGTATTTTCAAGGTTATCCAAATTAGAGGAATTGAAAAAACTATTAAGTACCAATAATTTTGGATAAATTGCGAAAAGGCCATTAATGACTTTGTTGTCATTGGTAGCGCTACATCTTGTGCTGATAAAAATCCGGTAACTTTTGGAACTACAACTGTGGTCATAATGCCAAGTACGACAAACATCATAAAGATTCCAAAAAGCGGTCCCACAGTGGCTTTGCGGGTTTTTCTTTTGATGTCCATATTCCACTTTACGTCTTCGATAATGCTGGCAAAAGAATTGCCAAGATTGCCGGTTTTTTCACCCATCGCGATTAATCCGACATAAGTATGATTGAAAATATCGGGATGTTTGGCCAAACTTTCCGAAAATAAACTGCCGTTTTTTATTGATTCATGAAGTTCTTGCATCAGATTTTTTATTTGCGGCGTATCCGCAGTTTCTTTTAAATCGGAAATGGCATCAATGATTGAAATTCCTGCGTTGCTGAGCTGTTCAAGATGAACGAAAATTGTAATTAAATCTTTAGGTTTTATTTTGGATTGAAAAAATGAAAGCTGTTGTTTTTCGATTTTATAAGAAATTAATTCCAGTTTCATGTCTCGCAATAACGCAGCCAAATCCCCGGGATTTTCGGCCATGATCTTGGAGTTTACATATTTGCCGGCTTCGTTGATAGCGCGATAGCGATAAGAATTCATTAATTATGTAATTTTTTCATTTTTTTTAAAATCATATCCCGCTTCAATTTTGAAATATGATCGACAAAAGTTATGCCGTTAAGATGATCGATTTCATGTTGGATGCAAGTTGCCATAAGCTCATCCATTTCTTCAAGTTTTTCTTTGCCGTGAAAATCTAAATATTTTATTTTCACTTTTTTGGGACGTTCCACTTCCGAGCGCGCACCCGGGAAAGACAAGCATCCTTCGTTGTAAATATTGGTTTCTTTGGAAATGTGAACTATTTCCGGATTTACAAAATAGCGCGGATTAGTATTTTTTACGTGAATGCCTCCGCAGTGATCATGATTGTGATGATGATGTTCTTCAACTTCGTAATCAACATCCATTACTAAAACTCTTTTTAACACGCCAACTTGCACCGCAGCAAGTCCTACGCCGCTTTCAGCATACATTGTTTGCACCATGTTTTTCATTAATGTTTGCAATTCTGCGTCAACCTTTTCAACGGGTTTTGAGATTTTTTTTAGCAATGGATCTGGTGCTATTACTAGCGGTAGAATTTTCATGTTTTATCTTAAAATAATCTTTAAAGCCTCGGGATAAGCCTTATGCTCTTGCTCTAAAATCCGTGCTGCCAATGTTTCCTTGGTGTCTTCCGGTAAAACTTTTACTTTTTTCTGCAAAATAATTTCCCCGGAATCCATTTCCTCGGAAACAAAATGCACCGTGCAACCGGAAATTTTTGCACCGGCTTTTATTGCATCTCCAACCGCATCAGCACCTTTAAATTCAGGCAAAAGGGAAGGGTGAATATTTATGGCGCGATTAGAATATTTTTTTACAAACCACGGTGAAAGCAGACGCATGAAGCCGGCAAGGCATATTATTTTTGCTTCCGACTTATCAATTTCAAAAGCAACCGCACGATCAAATTCTTCGCGCGAAGCATAATTTTTATGATTTACAACTGCTGTTAATATAGCTTCTTTTTTGGCAAATTCAAGTCCCAAAGCGTCAGCTTTATTTGATAAAACCAAAACAACTTCCGCCGGAAAATCAGGATTTTTACAAGCCTCAATAAGCGCTTGCATGTTGGATCCGCGGCCGGAAATTAAAATTGCGATTTTTGTTTTTTTTGTCATTTTTGGAAAATAAAAAATGCGCCTAAAGCAATAAAGGCAAAGCCTAAAACGTGGTTTAATTTTATCGGTTCGTTTAAATAAAAAACGGAGAAAAATACAAAAACCGAAAGAGTTATTACTTCCTGAATTGTTTTTAATTCGGCGGCAGAAAATTGTGCATGCCCGATTCTATTGGCTGGAACCTGTAAGCAATATTCAAAAAAAGCGATTAACCAACTTATTAAAATCACTAAGTAAAGCGGTTGATCCTTGAATTTCAAGTGGCCGTACCAGGCGAAAGTCATGAAAATATTGGAAAAAAGCAAAAGCGAAATTGTAATGTAAGGTGTAAAATTTATCATTTGGCGAATAATTGTGAAATGTCTTTGAAGGCTTTAAATTCAAGGGCGTTGCCGCTTGGATCGAAAAAAAACATGGTAGCTTGCTCTCCCGTTTTGCCACGAAATCTGATGTAAGGTTCGATGACGAATTTTATTTTTGCCGCTTTTAATTTTTTGGCGAATTCATGCCAAGCGTCCCATTCAAGTACCACGCCAAAATGCGGCACCGGCACATCGTGGCCATCTACGGGATTATGAGCTGTAGGCTTGCTCGGTGCATCTTCTTTTAAATGTGTAACTAATTGATGACCAAAAAAATTCCAATCAATCCAGTGTTCACTTGAGCGACCTTCCGAAAAACCTAAAAACTCGCCATAAAATTCGCGTGCTTTTTTTAAATCACTCACCGGAATTGCAAGGTGGAAAGGTTGAATTGACATAGGATAATTATTGATTAATTTGGTTACAAGGGGTCAGACCCCTTTAATTAAAATAAAAAATTATGAAAGTCCACAAATCCTTGTTAATACTAACTTCGTTAATGTTGATGAATATGACAAAATATCAAAAAGACACGCAAAATCTAACGACATTGCAGAAAAAAGTAACGCAAGAAAATGCTACGGAAACGCCGTTTCACAACGAATATTGGGATAATAAAAAAGAGGGAATTTATGTTGATGTAACAAGCGGTGAACCGCTTTTTTCTTCCAAAGATAAATTCGATTCCGGCAGCGGTTGGCCTAGTTTTACACGGCCAATTGATCCTAAATCGGTGGTGGAAAAAACTGATAATTCGCATGGCATGACGCGAGTAGAGGCGAGAGCCAAAAATTCCGATTCACATTTAGGCCATGTGTTTGAAGACGGCCCGAAAGACAAGGGTGGAATGCGCTATTGTATTAATTCAGCATCGTTAAAATTTGTGCCGAAGGAAGAGTTGGAGAAAAAGGGTTATGGGGAGTATGCGAAGGAGTTTAAGAAGTAAAAATTCTCATAGTCATGCTTAGGTCAGTCGAAGCATGTGTTTACGCTCCGAGTTCAAACACATGCTTCGGCAGGCTCAGCATGACATCCTCTGCCGGACGGGGTTTGTAACCCCGTCCGCACGTTCATTTCTTAAAAAGGGGCCAGGCTACTTTTAGGCAAAAGTAGCCTGGCCCCTTTTTACTCTCGCACTCGTAAAAAACTGGCAAATCGCGGCTTACCGTTTTTAGTAGTCGCGAAATATTTATAAGTAATCACACTACCAATTTCCGGCGGATTTTTCCTTTGTTCATCACTAAACCCGCCGCCTATTTTAAATTCCACCCCGTCAAAATTTCTCACCAAAATCGCACCAAGCATTCCCTTATATTTCCCTTTGCCTTCAATATGCGCAATCACTTGCGCCTCAGCATCAAGATAAGTTTTTAATTTCAACAAATCATCGTTTCTTTCCGCCTTATAAAGCGCATCCAGATGATGCAACATCAAGCCTTCGCCGCCTTGCTTTACCACCTCTTGTAATTTTTGTTTTAGCTTGTTTTTATCAGAAATTTTTTCTTGCTTAATCACCTGTAAAAATTCTGAATTAGATCGCGCAACTAGTGTTTTTAACGCCTCAAGCCGTTCATAAAACTTCCCCGGATGTTTTGGCAGATCAAATAACATAAATTTTATTTTGCGCCAATCGGGATTGTTGAAATCCTTAGTATTAACAATGCCGCAAGCCTCTTCAAACCTACCGCGCCCCACCCACAATTCACCTTCAATTACTTCCTTCGGAAAATCCTTAGTAAAAAATTCCGGTGCCGTAAAAATTTTACCTTCCCGCGAAATTAGATTTTTCCCATCCCAATAACCACGTACTCCGTCAAGCTTTTCGCTGACGAAATATTCTTTGAGATTTATGTTGTCGTGATAGATATTAGCCAGCTGAATTTGTGGTGACGCGGCAAATGAAAGTGAGGTAAATAGAAGAAGGAATAGGGATGTGGTAAGTTTTTGCATAGTGTTTACTTAGGCTTACGAAGAGAAATCAGCAAAGAAAATTTATAATAAAAATTCTCCTTCCCACCAGCGTTTGCGCCAGTTCAGAATCTCGACAGTTTTTCTGATATTGTTTTTGCTATAAGGATCATTATCGGCAAATTCTTTAGCTTCCTTAAAATTTTCCGTATCAAGTATTGACATTCCTCCGATAACATTTTTTTCATTGTCAAGAATCGCACCGGAGGCTAGTAATTTTTTTCCGACAGATCTTAAATGATCACGATGCTCTTGCCGCAGCTTTTCGCGAATCTCAGAGCAATTTTCGTAATCGTGAGCGATAATTAAATAAGGCAAAGTTATAAAATTAAATTTTTAGGATTAATTGTGAATATTCAACATATTCATAATCAATTTTATCATAATATCTTTATTTTTCGGATCAGATTCTGCAACCAATAATGTCAAGGCTGCAAGCCCAATATCATTTATGATTGGTTGATTATTTTTATCGAATAAACGTTTATTGCGGTTCAAAAAATCGATAAATAAAAATGCTGCTGAACGTTTATTGCCATCGGTGAAAGGATGATTTTTAACAACAAAATAAAGTAAATGTGCAGCTTTTGATTCAATGCTTGGATAGGCTGGTTTACCGAAAACAGTTTGTTCTAAATTTCCTAATAATGCTTCTAAGGCTTCGCCGCGTTCTTGAGCAAAAAGCGCCGTTACTTCTTTTTTATTTACCAAATCAGCTTTTAATTGTGCTAAAGATTTTCTGATTTCCTTAAGCGAAGCTAACTTGCCTCCAGCCTTTGTTTTAGGCTCACTAAGCAGTCCCTCATCATATTTTTGCAGAAGCAAAAAAGTTTGCGTATAGCATGTAATTACATCAACCAAACCTGATCCGACATCATTTAGTAGTTCCGGATTTTTTGCTGCCTTGCGCACCAATTCTAAAGCCGATTCTAACTCACGCGCATTTTCTTCAAAACGTTGGCGGTTGATGGTGAAGCCTTTGGTTAGATGATCTTTGAGGATTGTTGAAGACCATTGGCGAAATTTTGTGCCTTCTTTTGAATTTACGCGATAGCCAACTGATAAGATTGCGTCGAGGTTGAAATGCTCAATTTTTCTTGAAACCGATCTTTCACCTTCAATTTGAACTGTTGCAAAATTTGCAACAGTTGCTTTTTTCTCTAATTCTTTTTCCTTAAAAATATTAGATAAGTGCCGTGATATAACCGACTTGTCGCGACCAAATAAATCAGCAATTTCTTGTAGTGACAGCCAAAGAGTTTCCTTTTCTAACTTAACTTCAACAGAATTTTTTCCATCTTTAGTTTTGTAAATGATGATTTCTGAATTGTTTTTCATATGTGATGAATGTGGTTAATGAGGGATTAGAATTTAGAAGTAAGGTGGATATTTGTAAATTGGTTTTTTTGCAATAACTCGATGTGTGTTTTTTAAAATGGGACATGAACGTAAGATCGGGATTACAAACCTCGACCTGTTTTGGTGTATTTATTTTTCCTAATTAATTGACGAAATTATTTTTTCCTAATAAAATACAACAATCTTATCAGACGGTGGTCAGATGTTTATTTCTATCTATTCAATTAAAACAAGGTGTGACGGATGTTTTGTTTATATTTAATTGAATAAAGTTCAATTTTTTAACTCGATCTATAAGAGCGGCTGACGATCATATTTATACAAAAATATGACCTCCTATTTAATAAAGGTTTATAAAGAAAATCCTAAAACATCTATAACACTTTATATTCTGATATATTTTGTTTTGCCAATTGTTATAACAATAATTGAACACTGGCTCTAATACTATCGCCGGACGGGGTTTGTAACCCCGTCCGTATGTTCAGTTCCTATTTTTTCAATCTTCCACCAATTCGCAGTCTCAAAGCATTCAACTTAATAAACCCAGCCGCATCTTTTTGGTCATAAACCGAATCTTCCTCAAAAGTAACATGCGCCTCGGAATACAGGCTTTTCGCGGATTCGCGGCCCATTACGTAAATGTTTCCTTTGTATAATTTTAATCTAACTTTTCCTTCAACATTTTCTTGGCTCTTGTCAATCAAGGCTTGCAACATTTCTCTTTCCGGCGAAAACCAAAAACCGTTGTAAATTAAGCTGGCATATTTCGGCATCAATTCATCCTTTAAATGCGCGGCTTCGCGATCCAGTGTGATTGATTCCATAGCTCTGTGCGCAGTCAAAAGAATCGTGCCGCCCGGTGTTTCGTAAACGCCGCGGGATTTCATGCCGACAAATCTGTTTTCAACCAAGTCTAAACGCCCGATTCCATTGGCTCCACCTAACTCATTTAATTTTGTTAAAATAGTCGCCGGTGACATTTTTACGCCATCAATTGCAATCGGATCACCATTTTTAAATTCAATTTCCACCAATGTAGCCTTATCCGGCGCGGCTTCCGGGCTTACCGTTCTTTGATAAACGTACTCTGGAGCTGGTTGGGCCGGATCTTCCAAAACTTTTCCTTCGCTTGAAGTGTGAAGCAAGTTCGCATCTACGGAATAAGGCGCTTCGCCACGTTTGTCTTTGGCAACCGGAATCTGATTTTTTTCGGCGTAATCAATTAATTTTGTGCGCGAATTCAAATCCCATTCACGCCAAGGTGCGATAATTTTGATGTCTGGTTTGTTCGCATAATATGAAAGTTCAAATCTAACTTGATCATTACCTTTTCCTGTCGCACCATGAGCCACGGCATCTGCGCCAACTTGCTTGGCAATTTCAATTTGTCTTTTTGCAATCAAAGGTCGCGCAATCGAAGTGCCAAGTAAATAAACTCCTTCATATAAAGTATTGGCGCGAAACATCGGAAACACGTAATCGCGGACAAATTCTTCACGCAAATCTTCAATAAAAATTTCTTTCACTCCCAGCATTTGCGCTTTCTTGCGTGCCGGTTCAAGCTCTTCGCCTTGGCCTAAATCCGCGGTAAAAGTTACAACTTCGCAATCGTAATTTTCCTGCAACCATTTTAAAATTACCGAAGTATCAAGGCCGCCGGAATAAGCGAGTACAACTTTCTTAACTTTTTTGCTTGTCATTTTAATTTTTGTTGAATTGAATTAAAAATTGTGCTATCGTGGTGCACAAAGCCGCAATTTTCTTGTAAAAAAAATAAAATGCAAATAAAAGAGACCCGTTTTTACTAATATAATTTTAACTTTGACATGACCAAGAAAAGCTATACCAATACACGTGCAGAAGAGCTGATTAAGGGTAATCAAGATAATATTGCAAAATTGGAAGCAAAGGTTTCTCCCAAGCAAACATGGAAAAATTTTTTTAGAGATCTTGGAAATAAATTACTATTTGCCGGCTCTGTTATAACTATTGTTTTGGGCAGTATTTTCACCGGGGGTGCGCTTGCGGCAACTCTTGTACTTGGAGGATTGATGGGTGCCGGGGCTTCTGTAGCAAGTACTTTTTATCATGATCGTGAGGAAAGAAGAGAGATAGCCGCAAGCATTGGAGGCGCTAAAAGAACCGGTAAAGAGTTAGCAGAATTAACTAAATATAAATTAGAAAGAAAAGATATACATGGTAAACAGCTTGAGGAAGCAAGAGGGGTGGCTGAAACTGCATTTGCTGATTTTCATGATGACGCTTCTCCTACCGGATCAGTAGTTGGTGCAAAAATATCTAAATTTTTTCAACCACTGGTTAACGTATTCACAAGAAGATAATTTATGCCTAAAACAGCGGAAGATTCATATGGTAGAATTTATAGCCCATTAAGATCACTCTTTAGAATGCTTTCTAAAGGACTGATTATTGCTAGCTTGGTTGGTGCCGCTTTAATTGGTCTATCATTTGCTGCAACGGCTGCTGCATCATCTTTTGGTGTTTCTATTCCATTTACACTTCCTTTGATTCCTGTGGTGATTGCTAGCGGTTCGGCATTATTGGCAGGACTTGGTGTAAAAATTATTACGGATGCTCAAGATCAAAGTGATTTTAAAAAAATTGGACGTGTGGAAGATGAAACAAAAAAAAGAATTGATAATATAGAGCAAAACATTAACAAGGGAATAGCAATAACTCCTCGTGATTGGTCTAAAGTTAGTTACCAACAAGAGCAAAATAGGGTTAACGCTCTTTAAATTAATAAAATGCAAATAAAAGAAATTCAAACTCGAGAAGAAATATTTGAAACTTACAGTGTTTTAAATCAGATATATAGCGAGCTGAATATAGATGCTTATGTGGAAGATGTCTTGAATATGATGCAGCGCGGTTATAAAATGGCCGCGGTGTTTGAAGACAGGGAAGTAGAGGATGGACGTTGTATTGGCGTAGTTGGAATAAGGGTTATTAGAAAATTGCATTATGGCAAAGCAATTGAAATTGAAGACTTTATGATCGATCGCAAGAAACGCGGCATTGGTGTCGGCAAGATGCTAATTCGCTGGGTTGAATGGCAGTCGGCAATTTTTGGTTGCAGGAATATTATCGGTAATCTTGAAACCAAAAGAATAGAGTCTCAAAGAATTTTTTCGCGAGAAAAATTTAATTTAGATGGTTTTTTCTTTTGCAAATCTTGTTAGTATTTGTAAAAAGACTTTCTAAATAGCCACGAATAAAACAATATTAATTAATTAATTTAAAAAATGGGTTTTTTTAATTTTTTCAAAAAGAAGTCTAATACCGCTCCTAAAACCAACTCAGAAATCATAAGTCATGATGCTGATAAAATAAAAAGTCCTTGGCGTCGCTTTTGGGGAGCTATCGGTGGCCCATTATTAACTATTGGTGGTGCTATTTTGGCTGGTCTTGCAATTGCCGGATCGGTTGCCTCATTTGGTGTGATTCCTTTAATTGGTGCAACAATTGCTACTCCTCTTATTATTGGTTGCATCGGTGGAGGTATTGCGGCAGCTGGTCTTGTTTCTACAATTGCAGTGAATGTAGCTGATGCTAAAGATGCTAAAGAAATAAAGGTTACCCAAAATAATGCTGATGCTGCTCTTGGTAAAAAAGTTGCTAGAGATGTAGCTATGCAAGCTGAAGCTGAGAAAAAAGGTCGGGCTATTTCAATTGAATCAGCAAGTAGAGTTCAAGGAGTGTCTGACCAAAGATATGTAGATTAATGGCAAAAAGACGATCGAAACTTAGCTATTATTTTCATAAATATTTTCTAATTCCTTGTAAAATTATCCGCATTGCTCTCATTGATACTGTAAGACAGGATGGTGTAGAGCATGCTGGATATTTAGCTTTCTTAAGCCTTCTTTCTCTTTTTCCTTTCTTAATTTTTCTAATTTCGATAATTGGTATTTTGGGCGCTTCAGATATTGGCGCAGAAATTGTAAAAAATATTTTAGCTTCAGCTCCCAAAGAAGTGGCGCAAGCTCTAAAACCACGTATTAATGAAATTATTTTAGGACCAAAACAAAGTTTTCTAACAATTGCTATTATTGGCGTTATATGGACAGCATCTTCTTCGGTTGAAGGATGCCGCACCATATTAAATCGTGCCTACAGAGTGGCTTTTCCACCACCTTATATTTTGCGGCGTTTAATAAGTATTTTAGAGTTTTTTGTAATAATTTTTTCAATTATCGCTTCTATCGTTGTCTTTATTGTAGTGCCGACAATTTTAGAAAATTTGGAACGCACTTTTTCTTTTCATTTTAAGGTTAATTACAATCTTATTTACTTAAAAAGTACGACAATTTTTATCTTGATTACTATTGCAACTTCGTTGCTTTATTTTGCTTTGCCAAATGCTAAACAGCGTTTTACGCAAACAGTGCCTGGCTCGGTGGTTGTAGTTGCCTTGTGGTTTGCTTTAGTGAAAATATTTTCTTTTTATCTTGAGCATTTTCACCAATTTAATTTTGTTTACGGTTCATTGGCCGGTATAATAATTTCATTAATGTTTTTTTATTTGATTGCATTGGTTTTTATTTTCGGAGCGCAAGTTAATTATCATTTTCACCGCGCCTATCAAGTATTTTTAAAGAAAAGATGAAGCTGCCTTTTTGGCCTTCTCCCACGGGCTACCGCGATATTGATTTAGGTCTAAAAAGAGTTTTTGATTTACTGGCAAGACTTGATAATCCGCATTTAAAAATCCCCCCGACAATACATGTTGCAGGCACGAACGGCAAAGGATCAACTATCGCTTTTTTGCGAGCAATTTGTGATGAGTTAGATTTAAAAACTCATATTTACACATCTCCTCATTTGGTAAATTTTAATGAAAGAATAGTGCTTGCAGGCAGAGAAATACAAGATGAATTATTAAATGAAATTTTAACTGAATGTAAAAAAGCGGCAGAAATTGAGCCAAAAATTCCGGTAACTTTTTTTGAAGGAATTACGGTTGCGGCATTTTTAGCATTTTCTAAAGTGCCGGCAGATGTTTTGCTGCTTGAGGTCGGAATGGGTGGCAGACTTGACGCCACAAATGTTTTGCCAAAAGTTTTATGTTCAATAATTACGCCGATTGCTTTTGATCACATGGATTTTTTGGGTGAAACTATAGAAAAAATTGCTTTTGAAAAAGCCGGCATTATTAAAAGAAACTGTCCGGTGATTGTGGGAAGACAACAGCCTGAAGCTTTGGCGGTGATTGAAAGAGTGGCGCGCGAAATGGAAAGTGAGATAAAAGTTTTGGGACGTGATTTTATTCCCGTTGATTTTGAAGTGGGATTGGTTGGCTTGCATCAGCGGGATAATGCGGCGGTGGCCTTAGAAGCGATGAGCAAGGTGATAGAATCAACATCATGTCGGGTGGCAAATATAGCAAGCTCATCCTCTTGTCTGACGGAATCCATTTATTCCGCATTAAAAAAAGCCACCTGGCCAGGTCGTTTACAAAAAATTACTTCCGGAAAATTTCGTGAAATATTGCCAAAAAACATCGAACTATATCTTGATGGAAGCCACAATCCACAAGGTGCTGTGACTGTTAGAGAGTTTATAAAAAAGGAAAAAAGAGGTCTGACCCCTTTTAAGGTGTTTGTGATTTTTTCGATGTTAAAAGATAAGGATTGTGATAGTTTCTTAAAAATTATCGCTGATGAAATTGATGAATTAATTGTGATTGAAATACCGGATGAGCCTAAGTCGCGCGATGTTTTGGAGCTAAGCGAAATTGCCAAAAAAAATAAAATAAAAACTATTACGGCAAAAAATTTAGAAGATGCTTTTATTAAAGTGAAGTGTGATGGAGAAGCTCGGTTATTGGTATGTGGATCTCTTTATTTGGCGGGAAAATTCTTGGAACTTAATTAAGAATATAGCCGGTAAAGGTGGCGATACAAAGTAAATCGATCACTATAGTTACAAAAACCGGATCCCATTTGGTAATTGGTTCTTTTAGAAATAACTTACGAAAAAAGCTGCGCATAAAGTTGCGGCGCGCTTCTAATCTTTTTAATTTCTTTTCTTCGGGAGTTAATTTAGGTTTTTCTGGTGAACATTTTTTTAGAACATAAATATGCCAGACGAAAAAAATTGTTGCCATTGCGGATATGGCAATATCAAGGATTCGCATGCCTTGTAATCTTATAATATGATCTAGAATAAAAAAGGAAATTAAATAACTTGGAACTCCCCAACACCAAATTAATTTTTTAACATCTTCCTTGCCTTCCATCGCAAGATAAAAAGAGTTTTCAATTTTAGCAAAAATATTTTGCATATTATTTATCGGTAACTTTATAAATAGTGCCTTCCCAAGGCATTTCGAAATCGAAATTGCGGAACTCTTGAGTTAATTTTACTGGTTCATAAACAACTTTCTTTTGCTCTTCATCATAACGCACTTCTTTATAACCGGTTAGTGGGAAATCTTTGCGCAGAGGATGGCCTTCGAAACCATAGTCTGTAAGGATGCGGCGTAGGTCAGGGTGGTTAGTAAATTTTATACCATACATGTCAAAAGCTTCGCGTTCGAACCAATTGGCAGTAGAAAAAATGCCGGAAACTGTAGGAACTTCTTCATTCTCATTAAGTGCTACTTTAACAGTGATACGATTGTTTAATTTTAAACTTAAGAGATTGTAGATGACTTCAAATCTTGGGGCTCTAACCTCTAGAAGGTCGGCGCCGAAAACATCAATTAAAACTTTAAAAGAAAGATTTTTATCATCGCGTAAAAAAGTTAGAAATTCGATGATTTTTTCCGGAGCTATATAGATGATTAGATTATCGAATTTTATTGGTTCGACAATGTTTGCCCCGATAAATTTTTCTTTGATGTAATTGGCTTGTTTCTGTAAGTCTTTTTGCATTGCTATAAGTTTTTATCTCTGAAATTTTCCGGTTCTTTTAATTTTTCTTTGCAATAATAAAACCCCGTAAAGCAAAGCTTCTGCAGTTGGCGGGCATCCCGGAACATAAACATCCACCGGCACAATGCGATCACAACCTCTTACTGTTGAATAAGAATAATGGTAGTAACCGCCGCCATTGGCGCAGCTTCCCATCGAAATTACGTAACGCGGTTCGGCCATTTGGTCGTATACTTTACGTAAGGCCGGAGCCATTTTATTGGTAAGAGTTCCTGCTACGATCATAACATCGGATTGACGTGGAGAAGGACGGAAAATAAGGCCAAAACGATCCAAATCATAACGGCTCGCCGCAGTTTGCATCATTTCAACAGCACAGCAAGCAAGCCCGAAAGTCATGGGCCACAATGATCCGGCTCGCGCCCAATTAACTAAATCATCAAGTTTTGCCGTAACAAAACCGCGATTGTTAATTTCTTCCGTGACTTGGTTTAAAATAGCGTCTTGATTGAGGGGACTTAAGTTGTTCATTTTAAATTAATTTATTTCCATTCCAAAGCACCGCGCTTCCATTCATAAACGAAGCCAACGGTAAGTAGCGTTAGAAAGACCATCATCGACCAAAAACCAAAAACCCCGATTTCTTTAAGCGCTACGGCCCAAGGAAATAAAAAGGCGACTTCAAGGTCAAAAATTATGAATAAAATTGCTACTAAATAAAATTGCACATCAAATTCGTTACGCACTGGTCCTTCCGGTTCAAAACCGCATTCGTAAGCTGAAAGTTTCTCTTGATCAGGCCTTAATTTTCTAAGTAAGAAAGGAATAATTATAATTACTAAAGATAGTCCGATAGCGATTGCTAAAAACAGTAAAATAGGCAGATATTGTGCGGGAACTTGCGTTAAATCCATGAAAAAAATTGATTTTAATAAATTTAAGTAAGAAAATAAAATAAACTTATAACAAAATCAAACAAAAATTTATGATGACGCAAACCTATACCGCTCTAGTTACGCCATTTAAAAATGGTAAGATTGACGAGAAGGCTTTGGAAAAATTAATAGAGTTGCAAGTTGCGGGCGGAGTTGACGGTGTGGTGCCTTGCGGTACAACCGGCGAATCGCCGACTTTATCGCATGATGAACATAATTTAGTGATTCGTTTGACCGTTGAAATTGCACGCAAGAGAATTAAGGTAATGGCGGGAACAGGCTCTAACTCTACGTCGGAAGCTATTCAAATGACGGAATATGCTAAAAAAGTCGGAGCGGATTCGTGTTTAATTGTGGCACCTTACTATAATAAACCAACGTCGGAAGGTGTTTATCAACATTTTAAAGCGCTCAATAATTGCGGCATTCCGCTTATTGTTTACAACATTCCCGGACGTTCGGTAATTAATATTTCCGATGAAAATTTGGCGCGCCTTGCTGAGTTGGAAAATGTAGTTGGAATTAAAGATGCGACGGGTGATTTAGCGCGTCTAGCGACCTTGCGATTATTGATTAAAAAAGATTTTTTATATTTATCGGGCGAAGATGCTACGGCGGTGGGCTTTAATGCTATGGGTGGCAATGGTGTGATTTCCGTTACAGCCAATGTCGCGCCAAAAATGGTGGCTGATTTACAAAAATTTTGTGCGAAAGGTGATTATGCTTCAGCCTTACAGCTGCAAGATCGCTTAACTAACTTACATATGGCAATGTTTTGCGAAACCAATCCGATTCCGGTAAAATATGCGGCATCTTTAATTGATATTTGTACCTCTGAAATCAGGTTGCCTCTGGTTGAGCCTTCCGAGACAGCGAAAAGTCGTATTATTTCTGAAATGAAGAAAATAAGTTTGATTTAATGTTGATTTTTTTATAGAATGCGGCATTTATAGCAAATCTTTAATTTTTCTAATCTCGTATGCCTTCAACTGCTCCGGTTTCTGTTACTACAAAAAGCACAAATCCTTCTAAAGCTGTGACAAAAAAAGCACCAAAAAGCGAGCAAGAAGTTTTGCAAGAAGAGCGTAGCAAAGCATTTCAAGATATACAAAATCCTCAAAAACGCAAAGCCAGTAGTATATTTGGCATGTTTATGATGGTATTGGGATTAGCGGCTATTGCTGCAGCTGTGATTTTTTTTACCGGTGGCTTAGCGGCACCGGCCGTACCTCTTTTAGGTGAGTTATTTTTGCCGATTGCCCTTGCTGCCTTTGGAGGCGGTATGTTTTTGTCAGGTGGGGTTACTACTTATAATCAAGTAAGTGGTATGGCTAACTCTGCTGCGGTGGCTACTGGAGCGGCTGTTGAAGTTGCGCAACATTCTCAGCAAGCGCAAGGTAAAATAGTAGAAGATGCCAGTAAACAACTGCAAGCGGCTGCAAAAGCAATAGGAGAACTTAAAGGAGAGTTGGGTAAGAAAGATGAAGAAATAAAAATTTTGAGAAGTTTACCGAAACAAGCTATTCCAGCCCAAGTTATACCAGCGCAACCGCCATCTCCTCCAGTTGCGCCATCAATACCTGCAGGGTTTGGGGTAGCAGAATCAAAAACATTACTTACTCAAGCAGGAGCGGCGCCTTCGCCTAATCCTATAGCAACAGCTGCTTCTGCTGTGGTTCCTGTTCAAGCAGCAACGCATACCGCATAATTTATACTCTTACAGCAATATTATTTGCTTGTAAAAATTCTTTTGCTTGCCTGACTGAATATTCCTTGAAGTGAAAAATTGAAGCAGCAAGAACCGCTGAAGCACCTGCTTTTATGCCGTCTTTTAGATGTTCTAAATTACCGACACCACCTGATGCAATTAATGGAATTGAAGTGGCGGCAGAAATTTTTTTCAGTAATTCCAAATCATAGCCAGCCTTAGTACCATCACGATCCATCGAGGTTAGTAAAATTTCTCCGGCGCCAAGTCTTTCGGCTTCTATTGCCCAGTTTACTGCATCAATGCCGGTTGGTTTTTTGCCGCCATGAGTAAAAATTTCGTAATTTCCTTGTTCGTTTTTCTTTGCGTCAATTGCAACAACTACGCATTGCGAGCCGAACTTACTTGCAGCCTCAGAGATTAAGCTAGGATTTCTTATGGCGGCACTATTTACTGAAACTTTATCCGCACCGCAAGCCAGTAAATTAGAAAAATCCTGAATTTCCCTAATGCCGCCGCCAACTGTGAAAGGAATGAAACAAACCTGTGCGATATTTTTTACAACATCTAAAATTATGCCGCGATTTTCTTCGGATGCAGTAATATCAAGCAAGCAGAGCTCGTCAGCACCTTCTTCATAATAAAATTTTGCTTGAGCAACAGGATCGCCGGCATCGATTAAATTATTGAAGTTTACACCTTTTACAACGCGGCCGTCTTTGACGTCTAGGCAAGGAATTATGCGAGTTTTTAACATATGTATTTGGTATTTGGTGCTCGGGTGCTCAGTGCTCAGGTGCTCGGGGCCTAAGTGGAAAGTAGAGAGTTCCAACAAAAGGCTTGAGCACCCGAGCACCCAAATGCCCGAGCACCTAATTTAAATCATTCTCTTTAAAACATCATTTTCGGGAATATCAAAAAAGCGATGCTTAATTACGCCTAAGATGTGAAGTGCCACTACAGCGAGCAGCGAGTAGGCTGCAACTTCATGAATTTCGGCAAAAACTTTTCCATGATCGAAATTTTTTGCAATTAAGAATGGCATTTCATAGCCGAAAAACATGGCGGGATAACCGAAAGAATTTGACATTAAATATCCTGAAAGCGGAACTATTACCATGAAAATGTAAAGTGCTATGTGAGCAAGGTGGGCAAGGATGCGCTCATATTTTGGTAAAGTGTAAGGCAAATGCGGCGGTTTATTTTTTAAGCGATTTAGAAAGCGAATTAAAATCAAAATCAAAATTAAAACGCCGAAAGATTTGTGTAAATTATAAATCATCATGCGGTTTGGCGCTTCCTTGTCTAAAAATTCTTTCATGTAAATTCCCATGCCAAGAAGGCCGATAATTACTATGGCCATAGACCAGTGAAGGATTCGTGCGCTTAGAGAATATTTCATATTTTTTCAGCAATTTTGCAGAAATCTGCGATGGTTAAATTTTCCGCTCGCAGTTTAGAATCGATGTTTGACTTTTGCAATATTTCTTCAATGTTAGGAATTGATTTGAGCGAAGATTTTATCATTTTACGGCGCTGATTAAAGGCGAGGGCGACTACGCGTTCAAGCTTTCTAAACTCTACATCAAAAAGCGGTTTTTCGCGCGGAATTATTTCAACAATTGCCGAAGTAACTTTGGGAGGTGGCGTAAATACTGAATTGCTGACTTCAAAAACTTTTTTAGTTTCGCATAAAAAATTTACCATAACAGCCAGTCTGCCGTAGTGGTTGTCGCCAGTCTTGGCAGTGATTCGATCAACAACTTCTTTTTGCAACATTAAATGCATTGAAGAAATTTTGTCGGCATTTTTCAGCCATTTAAACAGTAAAACGGTGCCGATGTTGTAGGGGAGGTTGGCGATGATTTTTAGTTTGGTCGACAGTCGACAGTCGTCAGTCGTCAGTTCGGGTGCTTTGGCTGATGACTGACGACTGATGACTGATGACTCATTAAATTCTAGTGCATCACCTTCAATAATTTCAAGGCGCGAGGCTCCATAAAAATTTTGCAATTCTTTTAGTGCGGCAATACATCTTTGGTCTTTTTCAATCACCGTTAATTTTTTTGCACCCACATCAAGTATTGAGCGCGTAAGGCTGCCGGGGCCGGGGCCGATTTCTAAAACTTGCGCATTAGTTAAATCGCCGCAGGCGCGCACGATTTTATCGGTGAAATTTTTGTCTAAAATAAAGTTCTGACCCAAAGATTTTTGAGCGGCGAGACCGTATTTTTTTATTAATTCGGAAGTTGAAAGCATTTTTAACGGTAATTAAAACTCATGTCATGCTGAGCCTGTCGAAGCATGTGTTAAGCTCACAGTCTAAACATATGCTTCGACAGGCTCAGCATGACTATGAGTATAAATTTTTTGGGCAATATTATTTGCTTCAACCGCAATCTCCGGAATTGCCGTTGTTTCTAAAAGCGCGCCGAAATTGGCGCCGCCGATGATGTGAAGGTTGGAGGAATTGCTGATGATTCCCATTTTTAAATCATCGTATTTTACTAAGTTTTCTGCGACTAAATTTTTTACTAAATCGGAAGAGAAGTTAAAATCAAAGCCGGTGCAGTCGATAAATTTTTTGGGTAATTTTTCTGTGGTGAAAAATAATTTTTTTTCGGCGAGTAATTTTTCTAGTTTTGCAAATTGTTCTTGAGGACAGCGGTGGCGGTGGATGTTCCAGTATTTTAAGCAATGGCGCTTGAATCTTTTTTTCTTTTCAGAATCAAGCTTTTGCCATAATTCTTGCGTGATATTTCTGACTGAATCCATTACACATTGCCAATCCTTGTTATTCTTGCAAGCTCTCACAAATTTATGAAAAATTTGTGAAAGTGGTAAATTCATATCGGCAATTGATAATGGTGAGTTGGAAACCTCATGAGTGCTGCGCGCCATTGTGATAAGACCGCTGCGTGAATGCGCAAAAATTTTTCCGCAGTAATTTTCGTCGATTAAACTGATGATGGCATCAACGGCTGTAAGGCCGGTGCCGGCGATATGAATTTCTTCATCATCTAAATATTTTTTAATGTCATCATTCCAAAAATTTTTCTGGCTGTTTTTTAGATCGATTCCTATAGCTAAAATACAGGTTTCGTAAGCATTTCCATTAATTAAAAAATTATTATTTTGTTTTTTAATTTCAGAAATATTTTCTTTTATCAGATTATACTTAATTCCTTTCGATTCAGCAGTTTCAATGCTTCGTGCAATTATTTCTTCCAAATATTTTCCAAATAAAATTCGCGGCGCAAAACTTTTTTCTTGGTAATCGTAATTATTTTTTTTAAGCCAACTAAGGAAATCATTCGGATCGGAAATTTCCAAACTCATGTGATTGGCTTCGACATTTAAGAGATGATGGAAATTCTTGGTAGAGTAGGCGGGGCCTTTAGTAAGAGGAATATTCTTTTCAAAAATATCGATGGATAAATCGCAATTTGCCTGTTTTACTATATTGTAGAAACAGGCAATTCCACTAGCTCCAAAGCCGATTATTGCGATTTTTTTACTCATTAAAATACTCGATGTCATCCTGAGCCTGTCGAAGGATGTGTTTGAACTCGGAGTGTAACACATCCTTCGACAGGCTCAGGATGACATCGAGTTTATTATGATTTATAAAGCTTTATTTGCTTCAACAAAATCATAGCCCAAAGCTTCAGCCACCGCTTTGTAAGTCACTTTGCCATTGCAAACATTCAGACCATTTAGCAAATTAACATCTTCTTGCAGCGCACGTTTATAGCCTTTATTTGCAAGTGCTAAAGTGAAAGGTAAAGTTGAATTTTCTAAAGCTTGTGTTGAAGTGCGCGCAACGGCACCCGGCATATTGGTTACGCAATAATGCACCACGCCATGCGCTTTATAAGTTGGTTTAGAGTGCGAAGTTGGTCGGCTTGTTTCGAAGCAACCGCCTTGGTCAATTGAAATATCAACCATCACCGCACCTTTTTTCATTTTTTTAACGATATTTTCTGAAATTAATTTTGGAGCAGCAGCGCCCGGAATTAGAACAGCGCCGATAACTAAGTCAGCTTCCAAAACTGATTTTTCAATATTTTCAATCGAAGCGTAAAGTACTGTCGCTGAATTACCAAAAATGTCGCATAAATAGCGGATGCGCGGAAGTGATTTGTCGAGAATTACAACTTCGGCACCCATACCGATTGCAACCTTGGCAGCATTGGTCCCGGAAACTCCGCCACCTAAAATTGCAACCTTACCACGCGCCGTTCCCGGAACTCCGCCAAGCAATAAACCACGGCCGCCTTGCGCTTTTTCCAAAGCTTTAGCACCGGCCTGAATCGAAAGTTTTCCGGCCACTTCACTCATTGGAGCTAGTAGCGGCAAGGATCTATCATTTGCAGTAACGGTTTCAAAAGCAATGGCAATCGCTTTTGAATCAATAAGCATCCTTGTTAATTGCGGTTCAGCTGCTAAATGCAAATAGGAAAAAATTACTTGCCCGGCGCGAATCATGTCACATTCGACTTTTTGCGGTTCTTTAACTTTTAAAATCATTTCGGCGCGTTTGTAAACTTCGGCTGCCGATTCAACAATTTCAGCGCCTGCAGCGATATATTGCTTATCTTTAAATTCAATTGCGCTTCCGGCATTTGTTTCAACCAAAACTTTATGCCCGGCATTAATAAGCTCGCGCACGCCTGCCGGAGTAGCGCCCACGCGGTATTCATGATTTTTAATTTCTTTAGGAATTCCGATTAACATATTTTTAAAATTTTAATTATATTGCTTTCAGATGAGGTCAGGCTTGGATGTAGCTCATATTCAAACTGAAATTTCTTTTGTGCAATTTCAATTTCCTTGCTCAAATTTCTACCTTTTAAAAACAAACAATAGCCGTCTTTTTTAAGGAATTTTTTTGTATAATCAAGTAATTCATCAAGCGGAGCCAGGGCACGTGAAACTATACAATCGAATTCCAAATTAGGTAATTCTTCAATTTTATTTTGATGAATAAAAATTCTATTTGGCGAAAGCAATTTGGCGCGCCTTAGAAATTCGCATTTGCGGAAGGCTTTTTCAATTAAGTGAATTTCTTTTACGCCCAAAATTGAAAGCACAATTCCGGGAAATCCGGCGCCGGTTCCGAAGTCGGCAAATTTTAAATTTTTATTTTCAATGAATTTTAAAAGTTGTGCCGAATCAACTATATGACGATTCCAAATATCATCGATGGTTGATTTGCCGATGAAATTAAATTGCTGATTTTCTTGCAGAAGCAAATTTACAAATTCTTCCACAGCTTTTATTTGTGAATCGCTAATGTCGCAAAACTTTTTTATTTCGTTAATGGCGACATGCTTTTTTGTTTCAAGAGACATTAAAAAACTTGACGAAAATTATTATTTCTATAAAAACTAGCAAAATTTAATTAAATTTCAAACTAACAATGAAAATTTCCCCGAAAGTTAAGAAAATTCTCGATAATTACGAAAGTGATAACGCCGGAACCAAGACAAATTTAGCACGCATAATGATGACCGGTAAATTGGCCGGAACCGGAAAAATGGTGATTTTGCCGGTGGATCAAGGTTTTGAACATGGGCCGGACAGAAGTTTTGCTGTCAATCCTGAAGCTTATGATCCGCACTATCATTTTCAATTGGCAATTGATGCGGGTTTGAACGCTTATGCAGCGCCTTTGGGAATGATTGAAGCTGGTGCTGATTCATTTGCCGGTGCGATTCCGACAATTTTAAAAGTTAATTCTTCGAATTCTTTAAGCAATGGTGGAACGGCCCCAAGCCAAGCCGTTACTGCTTCCGTAAAAGATGCTTTGCGCTTAGGTTGCTCAGCGATTGGCTTTACGATTTATCCTGGGTCTGACGCCGCTTTTGATATGTTTGAACAAATTCGTGAAATGGCAGAAGAGGCGAAATCACATGGTTTGGCGGTTGTTATTTGGTCTTATCCAAGAGGTGGAGATTTGTCAAAAATTGGTGAAACTGCCATTGATATTTGTGCTTACGCAGCGCATATGGCGGCTTTGCTTGGTGCTCATATTATTAAAGTAAAACCTCCTACTCAAGCCCTAGAAAATCTTGAAGCGATTAAGGTTTTTGAAAAGTTAAAAATTCCTGTTGCAACTCTTGAAGAAAGAATTTCTCACGTTGTTAAATCAACATTTAATGGACGCAGAATTGTAATTTTTTCCGGTGGAAATGTGAAAGGTGAAGAAGATGTTTATAATGAAATCCGGGCAATTTATAAAGGTGGCGCGAATGGCTCTATTATTGGTCGCAATGCCTTTCAACGTCCGCGTGATGAGGCTTTGAAAATGTTGGATAATATTATTCAGATTTATTTGGGAAAATTTTAGTTTTTTACAAATGTCATGCTGAGCCTGTCGAAGCATGTTCAAGGCTTGGGCTTTAGAGTCTTAAATCATGCTTCGACAGGCTCAGCATGACATCGAGTTCGTTTAATGCCAATTCTCTCCATCAAAAATCTCTCCATCTCCTTCCAAAAAAAACCAATCCTTAATAATTTTTCTTTCGATTTAAAATCAGGCAAAATCACGGCGCTCGTTGGTAGAAGCGGCTCTGGTAAGTCAGTGACGGCTTTG
>CAZDLU010000003.1:60123-95152 GCA_964506725.1 uncultured Rhizobium sp. | reverse complement strand
ATAGACAAATATTGGCTTGATTGGGGTTTTAATCAAGCTTAAGTTGTCTTGAACCATTTTTCAAATACTAACGCAACATTATAATCAAAAATAATTTCTTCACCCGGAAAATGCTCGCCCACTTTGTTTTCTTTTTTAAACTTATCAGCATTTTCCAGCATTCCTGTCAAGCCACCTTGCTGATATACAGAATATTCAAACGGCATAATTGCGCAATTCAACTCCCAATCAGCTAAAGGCGCATTACGCAGCAACACATTTGAATAAATATAATTCAAATAAAAATTATTCTGGCCACTATTTATGTAAAATTTACTCGGATCAGAATCACTAACTTGGTAATAATTAGGTTTATAATCTTCTACAAAACTCGGAACACCATCTAGAAACTCGTAAGCAAAACAACGGGCATCTAATTCCGAACTCCAATTGTCGCATTCTATTTCATAAACGCTTTTCTTCTTAACTACGATTTCAATCGGCAGATCACCGAATTTTATTTTTATTCCGCCTTTTTTAGAATCAATTTGCACCAGATCGCACAAAGCTTGCGGAAACATGGTTTTATCCAAAGCATTTTTAGCAACCTCATCGAATCTTGCATCATCAATGACCATCTCAAAATTTAATTTACGCGGAAAGTCATGAAAAGCCAGATCGCCGCTGATCAAAAGATCATCACCATCTCTTAAATCATGAGACATATAGGCCACAAGATTATTAAAAGGAGGAAATTCTTTGAATAAGTTTGTTAGAATTTTTTTACGTTCAATATGATTGTTATCTTGCACATATTGAAAAATCTGCGGGATTTCGGCGCAGAATTCTTCTTTTTCACGTTTTAAATAATTAACCCTTTCTATTTCCACCAATCTCGCCGCCTCAGCTTCTTCGACAATTCTTCTATCCTCGGCTCGCTTTGCCATTTCCTCTCTTACGGGAGCAATTCCTTCCTTGATCCATTTTTTTACAAATGAATTAATTTTTTGCTTGGAGTTTTCGATAGCTTGTTCAGCCTCTAATCTTCTAGCTTCAGCTTCATCGGCAATTCTTTTGGCTTCTGCTTCTTCGATTGTTTTAGCTTCTGCTTCCTTAGCAACTCTCTCGATTTCAGCTTGTTTTGCCGCTTCTGCATCAGCTATTTTTTTAGCCTCTTCCATTCTCTCTTCTCTTCGCACTTTTTTTGCCAGTGCTTTCTCGGCTCTTTTTATTCTATCCAATTCTTCTTTAGTAGGTTTTTTTTCTGCAATTTTTGGCGCGGCAGCCGCAACTGCTTCTTCTTCCACCTTGTCACTCCCTTTTCTACCTCGAGTAGTTGAAGATGTTGACGCTACATCAGAAATGGCGCGAGTTGGCGGTGCAGAAACGGCTTTTGCTTTCGCCAATTTTTCCTCCTCGGTTTTTTTCCATTTCTTATAGCCATCTTTTTCCCAAAGCGCATAAGTTGAAGTAAATCCGGAAAAAACTTTTGCTTCTTCCACCAAATCATCCGGCGACTTTACTTCTAAACGCAATCTACCACTTTTACCGTCAGTGTTAACCTCAAAACTTAATGCCTTCCAGCCCTGTTCATTAAAATTTCTCGTTTCAAAAAATTTAACTAATTTTATATCAGAAACATTCCAAAATTCTTGTCCATCTTCCTCCTGCAATTCGCCTAATTTCAAAACTTTAAGATTTCGTATCTTTCTTTTAAATTCCTGAATTTTTGAATTGCTTGATGGTTTGGCCGGCTTGGATTGCGGCGGTTTAGGTTTTGATTTTGGTTTTGGTGCGGCACTATCGGAAGGTTCAGGTTTTTTACCAACAAGACTTAACAAATTTGCTGCGGCATATTTCCATGCTTTAAGATCATCCGGATTAGAAAGATCAGGCAAATCAATAGCATCTTCCGTTGATTTCCTTAACTCAGGAAGGGCGACATTTTCAAATTCTATAATGTCACTTATCCCAACTTCCATAACATATTCACCAGGCTTGGTATCGATATGTTTAAAAATTATTCCACCTCTTTCCTCCACCACTCCATGCTCGTTTTCATCATCAAAATCTCTAATGATAATTTTGTTTTTATCAACACTAACATTTTCTGGACTGACATCGTATTGCTGAGCAATATATTTAATAAATTTTGGTTTCTGCATCACTTTACAAAGCTCAAGATAGCTATCAAAACCAATGCCGCGTTCTTCAGTAACGGCTTTTTTTACCGCAGCAACAACCTCAGGACTGCAAAGCTTTTCACGCAATTCATTTTCTATATCAGGGCTAAAGATATTATTACGCAATAATCCGGCAACAATCGCATTATGATCATAAGCGAAAGCAACTCCTTTATACTTTGCCAAACCGTTTCCTAAAGCAATGGCATATAATAATTTATCATAAATTTGCCCGATTGAAATATAACGCATGCGAGCTTTATGCGGATCGTAGCAACGATAAAGCTCAAAAGGCGGAGTATTGAATAAAAATGAACCATCATTGATACGATCAAGTGAATGCATATTTTCGCATTCAAAACTGCCATAAGGTTTTGTTACATCAAACAGGTCAGCCAAAAAGCGATTACTTTCTTTATCAGTCCAATCCTCTTCTGGATTAAGCGACCAAAAATCACCACAATCATCACTAAAACAATTTATTTCACGCAGAAAATCCTCATCATCCAATTTGACTTTGGAATTCTTCGGAACCAACGCTGGATCAATAACCGGCGTACCTATTATTTTTCCTAGCTCGGCTTTAATTAAACCCAGAAAATTATGAGGCGAAACTTCCTCTTTTTCAAAATAACCTATTACATTAGCTAAATCATATTTGGGTGTCGGCTCCAAAACTCCTGAATCCAATATTTTTTTACCAATTTCTTCTATCATACCATTAAATCTTGGTGAAGATACTGCCAGTTGGCGCAAGGCATGATCACCCAAAACAAAAGCTTGGTAACCTTCCGAAAAATTACTTCTTACTCCATGCACTTTAGCAAACATTTTTCGCACATCTTCAACATGCGTCTCATCGCTACTGTCGATTCTCTTGCCCTTAAGAACCAAGTAAGAGGCTAGTCTGTCACTGTCGAATTCGTCAAAGACAATGTCTTCATCGCCAAAATTTGTTACGATTGCTTCTTTAAATTTTTGATTTTCTGCACTATCGCTACCAGGCCCGCCATCACCGCCAAAAGCTTCAAACGCCGCACCCATGGATTTTCTTGGTAATTCTTGAATTTTACCGCTTGCTTTTGCACTCATAAATTAATTGCGTCAATAATATTACTTGCTCTTTCCATCCTCTCGCTGCAATAAATCAAAAAATGATGATCTTGCCACGCCTGATGGAATAAATTTTTCCGACAATATTCTTTTGTCATCTTCTTTAATAAAATCAATCTTTTCTTTAAGCAACTCTTCAAAAACTCTAGCTAAATTATAATCAAAAACCTCTTCTTCTTTTGGAAATCTCTTGCCGATTTTATGATATTCTTTAAATTTATTTATATTTTTAAAAACACCATCAACTCCTTTTGTAAGAACATCCTTTTTTAAAGATTCTTTAGCCTCTTCCAATATAGGCCAATGCTCGCCTAGAAAGGTAGAAGGCATCACCGCCGAATATATGGAACGCAAATAAAAATCACGGCAATTAGTATTAAGAGTTGTCGGTTTTTCAATCGGAAATCCCGGCTTATAATCTAAAATTAATTCATTATTTTTCTTATCATAAAAGAAACAGCGCGCATCAATTTCATTAGTCCAATTCGCCGCAATTTCACGCGTTGATTCGCTGGTAACGGTAATATCCATCTCTCCAATTTTGAGAGAAATAATCGCGGCACTTCCTTTTAAAAAAATTACCTCAGCCTTTGCAATATCGCGAAATTCTTCCGGAATTAAATGCCCGAATTTTTCTAACGCAATTGCCGAAATTTCTTCTTTTCTTTCAAATCCTAAATTCGGAATTTCACACGCCAAGCCAGTAAAATCAGCATCCGCCATTACTATTTCAAAATCAATATCCTTCGGATTCCAACTATAAGCCATTCCGCCATGAAGATAAACTTCTCCGTCACAAGAACAAAAATGCCGGGTAAATTTTTGTAAAACCAAACTCGTTCCAAGCGCAGCGTTTAAAAAATTTTCTCGATCATGCTCTTCACCATAAAAACTATCCTCCGCAACCATGTTGCATAAATTATTAACTCGGCGATTTAGCTCGGCGGTTTTTTTATTTTTCTTAAATTCCTTAAATTTTTTTCTTTCCCTAAAGCCGCGTACCAAAGCCTGAATGTCCGTTGCCGCTTCCTTACGAACCCTAGCGCGTTCAATGCGCTCTGCCTCTTGCTGCTTTTTTAATACATCCATCGCAGCCGCTTTTTCAGCGCGCTCTTTTTTTAACTGTCCTTTGCTTTTTGGTTTTTCTACCTCGGTAATTTTCGGCCTTTTTTCAGCTTCAGTGGAAATAGAAGACGATGAAGAAGCTGTTGCCGGAGAAGCTTCAACCACTATTTTTTCTTTCGGCCTTGTAACAAATTCCCTTTTAAATTTTTTATAACCTTCGGCAAATTTTTTTAATTTTTCTACTTCATCCGCAAATTCTTCTACCGACCGCGCCGCAATTGCCAATTTTTTTCCATCAAATAAAATTGATGAAAATTCATCACGCGCAAACATTTCATTGAAATAAGCTTCCGTAGCCGCTGCGGCAATTATAACTTCCGTTTTTGTTCCCTTTATTATTTGCGCCGATTTTGGAAAAGAAAGGCCAATTCCTATTTCAAAAGTTTTAAAAATTTTTTTTAATTCTTCTAAAGATTCAGCGGTTTTTTGTTTTTTTTCTGCTAAAATTGCTTCCGGACTTTTCGTCTTCGGCGCTTTTGGAATTTTTTTTGCATCCTCAATTATTTTTTGTCTTTCATATTCTTCCCCCAAAATATCATCAAAATGAACGGCTTGTGCCTTCTCATTACATCGCGACCACTTTTGAAACTGCTTTAAACCAACCTCTTCAAACAGCAAAACATCATCAATTCGCATCTCAAAAACATTTTTCGGCAATCGCACTAATTTCATTCCCGGAATTGCAAATGGCAACGCATCTGGCAAAGCAAGTTTTTCATCAATAACAATTTTATTTTCAAAAATCGCAACATGTTTTGCATCAATTCCCCAAGCCTCGGCAATAACTTCAGGAAATCTTCCGGCATTTGCCGCCTTACACAATTCAGTAAAACTTCCCCATCCGATACCTCGAATTTGCACTTCCGCATTAAGCAAAATATTTTTAGTCCTTTCTTCTTTCAAAGATTTTTTTAATTCTTCTGCAACCTCTTCCGTAAAAACACAATTTGAAAAAAAACCATCAACTACTGATTCATAATTTTCTTCCTCGACATAAAGCTTTTGCAGTTCTATTCCAAACAAAATTCTATCATAAATTTGCCCCAAAGAAATAATACGTGTTCTTCCTTCAATTTTATCGTAATAAGGATAAATCTTTGTTGAGTTGTATAAAACTAAACCCGATGGATGGCGCAATTTTTCTTCCTTATATGAACATTCTTTATTATCCTTACGAAAATTGCCATAAGGCTGCGTTATGTTAATCAAATCAGCCAATATTTCTGCACTTTCTTTATCATTCCAATTTGATTTTGATTCAACAATGACAGAGTCCGACTCATCTTTTACTTTAAACACCTTCTTGGAAATTTTATGAAAATCAAATTTAGGATCGGTGAAAATTACATCTGAATGATTTGGTAAAAAATATTGCCAATTTTGTTGTAAAGCAGCAAGCACCTGCGGATCATTTTGCGTATACTCAATCAGCTCACCTAAGTTTTTTATCACTCTTTGTCCAACAGCTTTTGTACCAACTATGTCAATTAACGAGATAGAGTCTGGATCCGACATTAATTCCCGCATGGCCTGATTATTATTGGCGGAATTTAGTAAAATCTTCAGACCTCTTTCTCTATTAACTGAACCGGAAAAAAAATTATAAATAATGCTTCCTATAGAAAGTGCGCGCAGTAATGAACCAACTTCCGCGCAATGATCGGAATTGAAAATTAAAAATCTTTTACCAATAAAAAGTTGAAAAATATCCGAACCAACAGGAATCTTATCACTAACTTCCCCGCCAGCTCCTCCGGCCGATGCTCCTCTCGCACTCATAAAAATATTGACTTAATTGATAATAAACCTAGCATTTGGCGCCGATTTTTCGTTTCTAAATAATCATAATTAAAAAATCAATGCGCTATCTCGCACTTACTGAAAAAGACAGACAAGAAATGCTTGCAACTATCGGCATTTCTAAAATTGACGCACTATATGACGCGGTTCCACAAGAATTTTTGCTTCACAAACCAATCAACGGTTTGCCGAATCATCAAGGTGAAATTGAAGTAGAAAATATTTTAAAAGACTTAGCGAAAAAAAATCGCGCAGCCTCTGACGGCGCATTTTTCCTTGGTGCGGGCTGTTATAAACATCATATTCCATCTGCTGTCGATCACATCATTCAACGCTCGGAATTTTTAACTTCTTACACACCTTATCAACCGGAAATTTCACAAGGAACTTTGGCGACAATTTTCCAATTCCAAAGCATTATTGCTCTATTAACGGGAATGGAAATTGCCAACGCTTCGATGTATGACGGCGCAACTTCAATGGCGGAAAGTTGCTTGATGGCTCTTAGAATTAAGCAAGGACGTAAAAATATCGCGCTTCACGGCCATATTCATCCGGACTATGTGGAAGTTACTAAAACTTATCTTGATTTAAACGACGCAAAATTTGTGCGCGAGCTTGATGAATCTTGCGCGGCGATGATTGTACAATATCCTGATTTTTACGGTGATGTTTCTGCTTTGGACGAAATTAGAAAAAAATGCGAAGCAGTTGGAGCCTTGCTAATCGTGGTTGTAAACGAAATTTTAGCACTCGGACTTCTTGAAGCACCAAAACAAGCTGACATCGTTGTTGGCGAAGCTTCATCTTTGGGCGTTGGCCTAAATTTCGGCGGCCCGTTACTTGGATTTTTTGCCTGCAGAAAAGAATTTGTAAGACAAATGCCGGGAAGAATTTGCGGCGCTACGGTGGATGCTGACGGCAAGCCGGGTTACGTATTGACATTAAACGCCCGCGAACAGCATATTCGCAGAGAAAAAGCTACTTCCAACATTTGCTCAAACCAAGGCTTGTGTGCTACAGCCTTCACAATTCACGCTTCTTTGCTCGGTGAAATCGGCTTTAAAAAATTAGCATTAATAAACCACAAAAAAGCCTGCGAATTAGCGGATTTACTAGCTAAAGTAAAAGGCGTAAAAGTTTTAAACCAAAACTTCTTCAACGAATTTACCATCGAATTAAGCAAAGACGCCAAAGAAATTAACAAAAAATTACTCGCCAAAAACATCATCGGCGGTTTTGCCGATGGCAATAAAATGATCGTTGCCGTTAGTGAATTAACTAGCGCGGATGATATGGAAAAATTTGCGAAGGAGTTGGAAAACATTTTAAAATAAATTTAACATTAATAAACTATCAAAAATATGCCCGAAATTAGTCGTTTCCTTGGAATAATTATAGCAATGTATTATGATGAACATAATCCACCTCATTTTCATGCTAAATATGGAAGTTATGAAATAAGTGTTTTTATAGAATCAGGAATCGTAAAAGGAACATTTCCTAAACGAGCTTTAAGAGCGGTTCTAGAATGGCACGATCTTCATAAAGAAGAACTAATTAAAGAATGGCAATTAGCATCACAGAAAAAAGACTTATTTAAAATTGAACCTTTGGAATAATATGTTTTTTCCTCATGTTATAGAAGCAAAATACATAAAAGATTACAAAGTTTGGTTAAAATTTAATGATGGCAAGTCTGGCGAAGTAGATCTTGCAGAAAAAATAAGCTGGGGAGAGGTTTTTGAACCACTAAAAGACATAAACTATTTTAAAAATTTTAAAATAGTTTGCGACACTTTAGCCTGGGAAAATGAGGCCGACCTAGCTCCCGAATCACTTTATGAATTATTACTAAAACAAAATAAATAAATGACATACATCCCTTCCGAAATCGGACTTAATCAAGAAACTGAACTTCTAATCAAACAAAGCCATGAAGGCGCTTGTGGTGTGGATTTGCCGGAAATTGCCGATTTTAAAATTCGTACCGGGCAAGCGAAGCGTGCAAATATTGGCCTCGCGCAAGTTAACGAACCGCAAGTGATTCGTCACTTCGTGCGTTTGTCGAATCAAAATTATTCCATCGATGCCGGATTTTATCCGCTTGGTTCTTGCACGATGAAACATAATCCGCGCTTGAACGAAAAAATGGCGCGTTTGCCGGGCTTTGCTGACGTGCATCCGCTACAAGACGAATCAACAGTGCAAGGTGCTTTGGAGTTGATGTATAACTTACAAAATTGGCTAGCTACTTTAACAGGTTTAGGCGCAGTTTCACTTGCTCCCGCAGCTGGTGCGCAAGGCGAATTTGCCGGCATGATGGTGATAAAAAAAGCTCACGAGAAAAAAGGCGAAAAAAGAAAAATCGTTTTAATTCCGGACTCAGCACACGGCACTAACCCAGCAACCGCGGCTATGTGCGGCTTTGAAATAAAAGTTATTCCATCTGACAAAGAAGGCTTAATTGATTTGGAATTATTCAAAAAATTAATCGCGGAACACGGCACGAATATTGCCGGAACCATGATCACCAATCCGAATACTTGTGGAAAATTTGAAAAAAATATTAAAGAAATCGCCGATTTAATTCACTCTGTTGGCGCTTATTTTTATTGCGACGGCGCTAATTATAACGCCATCGTTGGTAAAGTTAAACCGGCCGACATCGGTGTTGACGTTATGCATTTTAATTTGCACAAAACTTTCTCAACGCCGCACGGCGGCGGCGGACCTGGTTCGGGGCCAATTGCGGTGCGTGCAGAATTAGCAGAATTCTTGCCCTCGCCTCACGTAACAAAAGAAGGTGATACTTACAAATTCTACGCGCCAAAAAATAGTTGCGGCAAAGTAAAAGGTTTCAACGGTCAATTCGGGATGCACGTTCGTGCCTTGACTTACATGCTTTCACACGGCGCTGACGGTTTGCAAAAGGTTGCGGAAGATGCAGTTTTAAGCGCAAATTATATTTTAGCAAAATTAAAAAATTACTATCACGTACCATTTGTCGGAAATTGCATGCACGAATGCTTGTTAACTGATAAATTGCAGAAAGCCCAAGGCATTTCAACGCTCGACATTGCTAAAGCACTTGTTGAATATGGAATTCACCCAATGACCGTTTTCTTCCCGCTTGTAGTGCAAGGCGCGATGCTAATTGAGCCAACTGAAACCGAGACCAAACAAACCATCGACCAATTTATTGACACCATGATTTACATCGCTAAAGAAATAGAAGAAGGCCGCGGCGACAGGTTCCACAACTATCCGCTTTCTACACCAAGAAGAAGATTAGACGAAGTTAAAGCGGCAAAAAATCCGGTTACTACTTGGTTTGCCTAAATTTAGTTGACAGTTGTCAGTTGACGGTTGACAGTTAGAAATCATTTAACTGACAACTGTCAACTTTATTAAAAATGAAAAAAGCCTTCACACTCATAGAATTAGCCATCGTCCTAACCATAATCTCTCTAATCATAGGCAGTATTTTGCAGGGAATGCGCATGATAAAGTCAGCGCGCATTTCTAATGCCCGTGCCATCACTGCTAACTCAAATGTGACCTCAATTCCCGGCTTAGTTGCTTGGTATGAGTCAACCCTTCCCGAAAGTTTTGATGCCGGTAAAGGCATTGTTGACTCATCATCTATTGGCTATTGGTATGATATAAGCCCTTATTCCTATAAGAACCAAGCCAATATCCTATCTCCACTTGCTGGCGCTGGTCCAATATACACCGCCGATGCTATCAACGGCGTGCCGGCACTTTTATTTCCCTACTTTTCCAATATCGCCGTAATGGGAATTTCCCAACTTTATCAGGGCAGCTTACCAATCACGACAATTTTTATTGTTTTAAAACCAACAATGCCGCCTTCCCCATATTTCGGTGTTCTCGATTCTTATTCAACAAACACTCATCTAATTGCCCTAAAAAGCTCTGCGGTAACTTTAAATGCCGGCAATTCAATTGATACCGGCTCAACCAATGCTGCCAACTTTGATACCGGCACTATCGCTATCATAGCTGCCTATTTTAATGGCTCAAACTCCGGAGTTTACATAAATAATTTCACCACTCTCACCGGTGGCGCTAATATCAATCCCGGCAACACTTCTTTAGTCGGCTTACAAGTAGGCGTTTCCACTCTCGGCTTTTCCGATAATTTTTGCGGCTATATTGGCGAAATCATAATTTATGACCGCGCTCTAAATTTAGCGGAACGCAAAGATGTTATGACCTATTTATCAAAAAAATATAACATTGCTTTAACTAATTATTAGTTGCCAGTTGACAGTTGTCGGTCAAGTATTATAATTTTGTTTGTATGACAACAATTTCACTTTCCAAAAACAATTTCGGCCTTGTAAAATCAGGGGAGAACGGGTTTTTACATTACTTAAAAGAAATCCAAAAATTTCCTATTTTAAGCGCTGAAGAAGAATTTAATTACGGCGTTCGCTATTTTGAGAAAAATGATCTCGAAGCCGCTAAAATGCTAATGCAAAGCCATTTGCGTTTGGTCGTTAAAATTGCCTCAAAATTTAAAAATTATGGTCTTCCGGTTTATGATTTAGTTTCGGAAGGCAATCTCGGTTTAATTCAAGCCGTTAAAAAATTCGATCCGCATAAAGGCTTTCGCTTCTCTACTTACGCTATGTGGTGGATTCGCTCTTACATTCAAGAATATATTTTACGTTCTTGGTCTTTGGTAAAAATCGGCACTACGATTGCGCAAAAGAAATTATTTTTTAACTTACATAAAATCAGAAAAAAATTAAATGCTCTTTCTTCTGAAACCGCGCTGTCAAAGGAACAAGTTGATTTTATTGCCGACAATTTAAATGTTTCACCGAAAGAAGTTATTGAAATGAATTCACGCTTAACACAAGGTGATACTTCACTAAATAATATTATCGGTGACGAAGAAGAAGGCCGCGAAGCCATGGAAATGCTAGTTTCAAATGATGCAAGTCAAGAAGAAATAGCCATTGATACTCAAGAAAAATCACGCCAACAAAAATTGTTTAAATCAGCTTTTGCCACATTAAACGAACGCGAAAAAGACATTCTCATCAAACGCCAAATGTCAGAAAATTCTTATACTCTTGATGACTTAAGCAAGCTTTATAAAGTCTCGCGCGAACGCATAAGGCAAATCGAAGAAAATGCCATTAATAAAATCAAAAAAGAAATCAAAAAATTACAAAAACAGCCCGTCTAATGTTCACCGGAATTATTACCAATCTAGGAAGTGTTGAATCTCTAAGTAGGAATAAAAAAAAAGATATTCTTTTAAAAATTTCAACTGATAAAAATTCCGTAAAACGAAAAAATGAAATTGGTTGTTCGATTGCCGTAAACGGAATTTGTTTAACTTTAATTGAAAAAAAAGTTGCGGGGGAAAAAATTATTTTTTCTTTTCAAGCTTCCGATGAAACATCTACCAAAACCAATTTAAAAAACTGGCGAGTTGGCGATTTAGTAAATTTAGAATTTTCTCTAAGACTTGGTGATGAACTTTCAGGCCATATTGTTCTAGGTCACGTTGATGATTGTACCAAAATTTTGGCGATTGAAAAAATTAAAGATTCTTTTAAATTTTCATTTGAAAATAAAAAAGATTTGCGCCAATTTATTTCACCGAAATGTTCTGTTACGCTTGATGGTGTTTCTCTTACGGTAAATGAAGTTCAAAATGATCGGTTCAGCGTCAACATAATTCCCCATACGTTTAGCAATACTTGTTTTAAGAATTATAAGGTTAAAGATTTAGTAAATATCGAGATAGATTTAATTGCGCGTTACTTAAAAAATTTACAATAATTGCATGACAAATAACGCTATAAAAATTGCAATAATCGAAGATGATGAAACTAATCAGGATTATTTATCTTTGATTGTTAAGAAAATTTACTGCAATCCAATTAAAATTTTAAATCCACTGACCGCCATTGATGTTCTAAAGAGCGAGCTTCCTGACATTGTTTTGCTTGATATAAAATTATCGGAAGAAATTTCTGGCATTGATATTGCCAAAATTATGAAAAATGAAGAAATGTTAAAAAACATTCCGATCATTGTGGTAAGCTCATTTGCTATGCCTGGTGAAATTCAAAAAATTTCAAAAGAAACCAAATGTGATAGCTATGTCGCAAAACCATTTTTAATGAATAGTCTTGTTGATGCTATCGATGCGCAACTGGAAAAAATGATGGTGTTGAATTAATGAAAAGATCACATATTGAAGATTCTAATAGACGCTCTGCCGAAAGATCTGAAAGCCAAGAACCTCCCTTATCAAGACCACGTAACACAGAAGCAACACCTATTGCGCAACCAAAAATAGATGCTACAAAAGCAGCTCAAGAAACAGAAGAAGATATCGGCGTTGTTGCTGCTGATGAATTTGTTGCTTCTGATGAAGCCATCCCTTCCAGCGCAAAAATAAAACAAGAATTTGCTGCAAAAAAAGCAGAACCACTCGATATTACCATAACTGGTGCAGCAGCAGCCGCTGCAAGCCCAAAAACAAAACAATCAATTACCTTCTTCGGATCAGGACAAGTCACAGCCTTAATGGCAGGATTAATAGCAATAAAAAATCGTGACTTACCTGACGAGAGTAAAATAAATATTTCAATCTTGGGCAATGAAGGAAGCGATAGTTTAAAAGCCATGCAAGAGCATGGAATAAGACTTACCATGGCAGATGGAAAAGTTGAGGAAATCAAACCGGAAGAATTTTTTGCAATAACAGATAATCCGGAAGATCTCAAAAACCAGGATCATGTTTTTGTTACTTTAAAAACAACTGCTTACGAAACTAAAGAATCATGCACCGCAATTGTTGCAAAAATTAACAGCATGAAAAAGCCTGAAAATATTACGCCATCCGATAATAGAACTACCGTTACTTTGGCGCAAAATGGTATTCCATGTTGGTTTATGCACAGTATTGGCCATCCAGATATCATATTAGATTCAATAGGCGCTAGCCAAATTCTGCTTAATGGAATAGGTGTCGAAAATATGGTTGGATGTGTTCTAAATTTAGCGTGCGGAGTTGAATCTAAACCTGACGGTACTCCTGATTACGGAAAATATAAAGTTACGACACCAAAAGATGCAATTAACGTTCCGATTAGTTTCGTTACCGAAGACTCACGAAGAAATTTAATAACATCACAAAAGAATTTACGAAATTTACAGGAAATACTACGCTCTTCCGGAATTACAGTCCAAAAAAGAAGTGGAGATTTACTCGAAGATTTAATGCGTAAAATACAAGTGAATATTGCGCTTAATGGTTTATCAGCAATTACCGGACTTTCCACCGAAAAAATGCTAGAGGATCCTAAACTGGTAAAAGTGATGGAAGCCTTATCAATGCAAGTTTTAAACATAGCAAAAAAACATCCTATTGACGTAACTCTAAGAGATAGAGCGGAATTGATTGAAAGAATCCGGCTTAATCAAAAGCATATAACTTCAATGGGATTAGATGCTAATTTTGGAAAAAAATTAGAAATAGGTGCAATTTTTGAGTCATTAGTAGAAATTGAAAAAAAATTAGCATTAAGAACTTCAACGAATGTTATAGAAAGCTTAATAAAAGTTTTACATTCATTAACCAAAAAAATGAAAGAAGGAAAACCAATTACTGTTTGCAGAGAAGAAATAAGTAAAGAATTAGAAGAACTAAAAAATAGTGTCGATATGAATCTTGCTCCACCAAGCCCAAGAGCCGCTCAACGTTCATTGGCCGCTTCGGGAGCTGGTGGATATGCTGCTTCGCCATTACGTCGTAATGGTATTTCTCCGCAACCTGGATATAATAGCTCTTCATCTGGTGACTATGAATCAGAGAAACCTGATATAAATAATTATGAATCATTGGTTTTTGAAACTAATGAGAAAGAAACTTTCAAATTAACAATAAAACCAAAAATAGAGATAGAAACTGATTCTAGAGCAGATCAAATTATGATGAAATCCTTATGCAGAAATTTTAAGAAACATTATAAAGGACAACCTGGTTTTAAAACGACTTATACTGATCCAGATGGAGTAGAACAAGAATCTATATACTACAACGATTCTTGTATAAATATTGCCGATAAAGAAACTTTTGATAAATTTAGAACTTGGTGCGAAAGTAATAAGAACTTAAAAGTTCATTCGCACCTGGAAGGTTCACGAAAAGAAGGCGCATCTATTGGAGCAAGAAAGTAATAAAATGAGTTTAATTAGTAATACCAGATTAATAAATAAAAATATCTCCTTAGACAAATTATCTATCGCAAAATCTTTTATTATTTTTGCCTCGGTAATAACGGTATTAACTACAATATTATATTTTTACTTTAGTTGGAAAATCTACTCCGATAATATCAAATCAACTCTGCAAGAACAATCTTCAAGGATAGAAACCTCCTTCACCGATACTATCGATTACACCGCTTATTTAATGCGCTATTTAAATCTTAGAATAAAAAATAATCCGAAAGATCTTGGTTATATAAGCAATTTATTATCCTCTTTTCATCTCGATTCTGAAGTAAATAACAAAATTCCCTGGAATATGTTTTCTTGGGTTAATGACGGATTATTTCTTGTCGTAAATAGTAACTTAGGAGTTGTAAAACCAATAGATGTTTCGGATCGCGAATATATTTTAAAAAGTAAAGAAAATCAGGATAAAATTTATCTCAATAAACCATCTTATGGTAAAGTTAGTGGCGAGATGATCATTCCGGTTGGAATGGGAATTAAAGATAATAAGGGCAAGTATTTAGGCTCGATGGTTTTTGGTATAAATATCGCCAAACTTATAGAAAAAATCCATTTATCCGTTAGCAATGACGAAGTAGCATTTGCCATTTATAGTTCAGAAGATTTATCACTTATTCTTCATTCCAAAAATTATGCCATTGATAAAGAACAGGACGAATTAATAAAAAAAATTGATTTATCCCTTCCACAAGGCGAAATCAAACATTACACAACTTACAGCCATTATCATAAAATAGATAAATATCCTTATTTCGTCGTAACTCAATATAGTAATAAATTTTTTACCACTAAATTATTTTTTGATCTATTGCCGCGCCTCTTTGAAATTACTGCAATCTTGGTAATTTTATTTGCGATTCTTTTTATATTAAAAACAATTATTATTACGCCGATTCTTCGCCTTTCCGAAGCCGCCAAAGCAATTTCGCAAGATAAAAATGAATTGGCTTCCTTGTTGTTACCGGAAACAAATATTGCTGAGATAAACGAATTGTCAAAACAGTTAAAAGCTATTCAAGAATATAAAATTAATTTGCTGCACGCTAAAAAATCGCAAAATAATTTTTTCTCCAATATGAGTCATGAGCTTAGAACCCCTTTGACTGGCGTAATGAGTTATGCTGAGTTAATGAAGGAGGAAATTCACGGTCCGCTTAATGATGATTATAAAAAATTATCTAATGTAATTTTTAAGTCGGGACAACATTTATTATCACTGATAAATGAATTGCTTAATTTTTCTAAATTAAATTCCGACAAAGTAGAAATTTCTAACGACAAACTTGATATTGCTTTTGAAATTAATAATGCGATTGACGTAATTACTGCGGAAGCCAAGAAAGAAGAAATTACAATTCATACTAATTTCTCGCATTATAATTATCTGTTAAAGGCAGATAAATCAATGCTTCAACGCATTTTGCTTAATATACTTTCCAATGCCATAAAATTCAGTCATCACGGCGAAAAAATTATGGTGAATACGCAAATTAGTAATTTTGGCGAATTACAAATTTCCGTGATTGATCATGGAATTGGCATAAAACAGGAAGACATTCCGCTTATCATGGAAGAATATGGCCAAGCTAAAAACAGCCGCACCGTCAATCCAAATCAAGGCTTTGGTCTTGGCTTGCCGATCGTCCAAAAAATGATTGCACTTCATCAGGGCTCACTTAAAATCGACAGCGTTTTCGAAAAAGGAACTGTTGCAACTATCACTTTTCCTAACGAAAGATTAATTAGAGCAGAATAATGACCCTAGCAAAAATCGAAGAAATCATATCTGAGGCCAAAGCCGGCCGCATGTTTATTTTAGTTGATGATGAAAATCGCGAAAATGAAGGCGATTTAGTAATTCCGGCCGCCATGTGCGATGATAAAAAAATAAATTTCATGGCCAAATATGGACGCGGACTTATTTGCTTAGCCCTCACGGAAGAAAGGGTTGAACAACTTGGTTTACCATTAATGTCTTTCGAAAATCAATCACGTCACAAAACCGCTTTTACCGTTTCAATCGAAGCTCGCGAAGGAATTTCAACCGGAATTTCGGCCTTTGATCGCGCTAAAACAATTGCTGATGCGATCAATGAAAACAAGGGTCGCAACGCAATCGTCAGTCCGGGACATATTTTTCCGCTTAAGGCCAGAAACGGCGGCGTGCTGGTTCGTGCCGGTCATACGGAAGCAGCCGTTGATATTGCTGAACTCGCCGGCCTTAATCCTTCCGGCGTGATTTGCGAAATTATGAATGATGACGGCTCAATGGCACGCTTGCCTGATTTACTTGAATTTGCCACAAAACATGATTTAAAAATCGCTACCATTGCTGATTTAATTGAATATCGCCGCAAAAATGAGAAATTAGTGGAAGTTGTAGAACGCGGAATTTTTGACAGTAAATCTGCCGGAGAATTTAATTTTACAATTTATAAAAGCAAAATTGATAATATAGAACATATCGCTCTAACCAAAGGCACATTCGATGAAGCTACGTCAACATTGGTTCGAATGCATCACTTAAATATTTTAAGCGATTGTCTTGATATTAATAATGGACGTTCCGGTTTATTATTAAAAGCTTTGCAAAAAATTTCCGATGTCGGCAAAGGCGCGCTAGTACTGATTCGCCAGCCTAATGAATCAATTGCGAATCTAATTAATAACACAACGAACAAAGAAAGAGAACTTAGAAATTACGGCATCGGCGCTCAAATTTTACTTGATTTAGGCATTAAAAATTTAACACTTCTGGCCAAAGAAAAAAAATTGGTTATAGGTCTCGAAGGCTACGGAATCAAGATCTCATCTTATGAAACATTTTAAAAAAGCATTTTCTTTGATGGAACTTTCAGTGGTAATTCTTATCACCGGAATCATCATGATCGCAATTGCCAGCGGCGCACAATTAATAAAGAAATCTCGTCTTGCTAATGCCCAATTGGCAACTGCGCGTTCCGGCATTATCAAAATTCCTGACCTTGCGGTATGGCTTGAAACAACAGACAAGACAAGCGTTGAAACAACAGAATCAAAAGACGGCAGCACTATTACTACCTGGCACGATTTAAACACTCAAAACTTAACAAAAAATAATGCCACTCAATCAACTACTAATCAAAAACCAACTTATGTTTATGATGGAATAAACGGCATTCCTGCTATGAAATTCGATGGCAGCAACGATAATTTTTCGATGACTAATGTTTGTGGTTATAATTTTTCTGTCTTTGTTGTATTAAAACCGATATCAGCGCAAGGCAGTGATTCCGGACAAGCCTATAGCTCATCAGGAATTTTAAATGCCGATGTTAGCGGAAGTGCTGATGATATAATTCCTGTGGCAATTACAGCCAATGGTAAAATACAAATTTTCACCGGCCAAGCTAGCGGCACAACATTTAATTTGACTAGTACTGCCGGAATTATTGATGGAAAATCGCATATAATCACTACAACACGATCAATGAATACCCAGAAAATAGCAATTTATATTGATGGAACCTCAAGCGGAACACTTAGTGGAACACCAACTAATGCTCTGAATCAAAATTCTACCCTAACTATCGGCGGCAATATTATAGGAAGCTTTTATTTCAACGGCTATATCGGTGAAATAATTATTTTCTCTCGGCAACTTTATGACGAGGAAAGAAAAGCCGTGGAAAAATATTTAAGCGGCAAGTGGGCGATTGATCTTACAAGCTAACGCCGATAATAATTAACTTTATTACGACTTAGCAAAACTAACACCATAACGAAAAAAGTTGTAATAATCAGCAACTCAAAAAAGTCAGGAATTAATTCCACTGCCACCTCTTTAGTCAACAGGCTGTTAGGATAAGACACTAAAATTTTATAAGGATATTTCTTAATATCGCGCACAATAACATAACTATTTTTTTGATGAAACAAGGAAAAATAAGATAAAGTTTTTTCTGCCGATTCAATATTTACTGATTCTTGCAACAAATTATTATCCTCTGAAAATAAACCGGCGCTTGATTCAAGCAAAACTCTACCATTATCATTTACCACCGCAAAATCAGCATTATAGCGTCTTGTCATAGTTTTAAATTTTTCCACAATATCATAAACTTTAAAACTCATCACTGTTGTACCAAGATATTTTGAATTACTGTCAACAACTCCTACACCAGCCGGAATAACATATTGTCCGCTTGCAGCACCCACAGCAGGAATACCGGCCTGAATATGCCACGGATTTTTTCTTGTTTGCTCTAGATAATCACGTCGCGACATATCAATTGGTGCCATTACTACCGCATCGCTGCTTATCGTTAAAAGATTGTGCGAATCAATCCAGTAAAACATACCGGCTGATAAAGTTTCTTTAATCGATTCAAAATCCGGATAAGATTTATTGAAAGAAACTAATATTTTTGAGATCTCTTGAGGCGTTGCCTTTGAATTTACAATTTTGCGATTAATATAATTCAGAACTGATTCGGAATAACTCAACATCTCACTAAAACTCATCTCAAGCTCATAAGCTGCAGCTCTCATTTCCAAATGCTTCTTATTAATATAAGAAATATAATTGTGCCTTGCAAATACCAGCATTGTCACCACCACCAACAAATAAGCCACAATCGTCGCCGGAATCAAAATATCAATATTGACAATTTTGTAGTGCTTTTTGCGTAATGTAGCCATAAAGACCTCTTTAAAAAAATAATGGGAGATCAATTCTGTGCAACAAGCAGTCAAAGGCAATAGCACTTATAAAAATCGGGCTAATAATTATTTCTCTTTTCCAAAATAAAACATCTAAAGCAATTTCGCTAATTTCTCAATCATTGCATCACCTAGCTCCTCAACGGATTTTATCGAAATTGAATTATGATAAAATTCATCGATCTTATGCCCGATACCAATTGCCACAATTTCAATTTTTGACTGTTTTTCAATTTTATTAATTACATGTTCTAAATGTTTTGACAGAATATCATTATCATTAGCCGAAATTGTCGAATCATCGACAGGAGTTCCATCAGAAATCACCATTAAAATTTTTCTTTTTTCATCTTGTTGCATCAGCCGTGAACGCGCATATAACAAGGCTTCGCCGTCAATATTTTCTTTTAAAATTCCTTCTTTTAACATTAAAGCTAAATTAATTTTAGCACGTTTAAAATTTTGGTTAAAAGATTTGTAAATGATGTGACGCAATTCATTTAAGCGCCCGGGATTTTTCGGTTTGCCGTTACTTTCCCATAACTTACGCACGCGACCTCCCCGCCAATCTGCCGTAGTAAAACCGATAATTTCGGTTTTAATGGAAAATTTTTCCAAAATTTCCGCAATAATTTCACAAGCCAGCGCACTCACCACAATAGGATTTCCGCGCATCGAACCGGAATTATCAAGTAAAATAGTTAAAGCCGTATCCTGATATTCATGATTTTTTCGATCAAGATAAATATTGTCAATTAGCGGATCGGTAACGATTTTAGTAAATTTTTTACGATCCAAAATTCCGGAATTTGCATCATATTCCAAAAAGGAATTTTTCTTTGAAAGTAATTTTTTCTTCAATTTCAAAGCCATTTTTTTAGAAATTTTATCAAGCTTGGCAATTTTTAATTCAAGCTGATCGCGCAGCATTTCCAATTCATTTTTTGAAACCAATTTTTGCGGAAAAATTATTTCATCAAATTTTGCGCTATAAATTTTATATGGATTCTCAAATTTTATTCCATTCTCCTCAAAGCTTGATTTTCCTAGCTTTATCTGCACTTCGGCATTTGCTTTATCATCTTTTAATTCAGCTTTTTCTTCAATTTTTTCAGTAATTTCTTTTTTGCCCTGTTCTTCGCCACCCATGTTTTGCATTTCAGCTTCAATATTTTCTACACCAAAATTTTCTACTTTTTCATTTGCATCATTCTCAGAAACTTCGTCCTTCTTGGCTTCAGAAGCCGCAGATTTCTTCCTTAATAACTCAATAATCTCAACAACTCCTTTTGCAAATTTTTCCTGATCATAAATTTTTTCAGCAAGATTTTTTATTTTTTGTAAAATTTCGATATGGGTCATGCTGAGCCTGTCGAAGCACGACCCCTTCACAAATTCCTCAATCAAAACCAAAGCCAACGAGGAAAATCGCGTCTTCTCAAGCGCTGCTAAAATATTTTTCCAAGCTCCAACGTAACAAGTACGCATATTCAACATCACCCTCACCTTTTCAAACTCATCAAATAATTTTTTTTCTTCCTCAACTAAATCACTTCCAATAATGATTTTATCATCATGAAACAAACAATAAGAAGCTGCCAGATCAGATGCCGCGCGATACAAAGTAATATCACCATCAACAACCTGCGGCAAAATTATTTTATTTTCTAAAACCAAACTCTGATCCCATTTACTAAAATCATTTTCCACCACATCACTAAACTCAACATTCAAACCCTCACGCCCAACCATCGCCAGCAAGGTCTCAGAGATATTTTCTTTAATTTTGTTTAATTCATAATTTTTAGTCATTTTTTATATCGCAAAACTCTTGCCAATTTTTTTATATCAGTTTTTTTATGTTCACTAGAAAAAGTCAGTCGAAGCCTTGATTTTCCTGATTCCACAGTGGGCGGCCTGATCGCCGAAATTATAAAACCTTTTTGTAAAACTGACTTAGCAATTTCCAAAACTTTTTTATTATCACCAATTATTATCGGCACGATTGTTGATTGCGGCGCGGGTAAATTCATTAAATCGCAAAAATATTTGGCATTTTCTAAAGCTTTTTTGCTCAAGTTTTTTTTGGCAATTATTTTTAATGAAGCAATTGATGCCGCAAGAACTGCCGGCGGAAGCGCTGTTGAATAAATTTGTGATTTGGCAAAATTACGTAAATAGTCGATGGTAGTTTTATCAGCAGCGACATATCCTCCTAAAGTGCCGACGGCTTTGGATAAGGTTCCAGTCTGTATAAAATTACCCTTCTCCCTCAAGGGGAAAGGGAATTGTTCCGAGCTTTTCCCTCTCCCCTTGAGGGAGATGGTTGGAGTGAGGGGTTGCCAAAGCCCGTGCGCATCATCAGTAAGCAAAACACAATCAAATTCTTTAGCCATTTCCAACAAAGCCTCAACATCAGCAACATCACCATCCATTGAAAACACAGTCTCCGTAACCAACAAACACTTCTTAAACTTCCCACGATTTTCCTCCAAAATCTTCCGCGCATGCCACAAATCATTGTGCAAAAACCGCATCAATTTCGCGCCCGATAATTTTGCGCCGTCAAGCAAAGACGAATGAATCAACTTATCCGCCACAATCAAATCGCCCTCACCCACCAACGCTGGAAGCACACCAATCGCGGTTGCATAGCCTGAAGCAAAAACAATCGCATCCTCACAATTTTTCATGCGCGCAATTTGCTTTTCTAATTTTTCGTAAAGCGAATTATTTCCGGTCACATAGCGCGAAGCACGCGCGCCTACGCCAAATTTCTTAATCGCGTCAATCGCTGCTTTTTTTACCTCAGCATTTTGCGACAATCCGAAATAATCATTGCAGGCAAAAGAAATATACTTCTTGCCACCGCGCTGTACCACTACTGAATCCACAGCATCAGAAACAACCAATTCGCGATAAAGATTTTTTGCTTTTAATTCTTGTAAAGCTTGTTTCATAAATATTTTGCGCAGTCCATAGATTTATGCAAAATCCTAACTACTTCAATATCATTTTGCAAAATACGATAAAAAATTAGGTGAGATACAAGCTTGTAAATCCTATATTCCCGGTTGTAAGTATAACTATAGCCCAACAGCGGATTTGCCGACAATTTTTTAGTCGCCGTATTAAAATCTTTAATATATTGTTGCGCTCTTATTATACCAAATTCTCTCGCGCTGAAACGATAAATTTCTTTCAAATCAAGATATGCTCTAGGCTTAATAATTATATTATTTTTTAACAACATGTTTTTTTCTTTGGTGTTTTAAAAACTTTTCCATATCCCATTTTATTGATTTTCCACTCTTCTCACCTTCTTCAAGCAACTTATTCAAAGCCGCAATCTTGGAAGACGCCTGCTTTTCTTGCAAAAGCCTCAAGCCTTCGCGAACTACTTCACTATTACTTTTGTAATAACCGGAATCAACCATCTCTTCAACAAAATTTCTGAGAGTTTCTCCGGTGTCAATCGTCATGGTACGCATATAATTTTAAAAAAGTTTTTTCATATTTTATAAGACATTGTCTTATATTCAACCAAAATAGCTTCTTTTTTTCTTCCATTATTTTTTGGAGAGATTCATAATTTTATTAATTAACTTTATCAAAAAATATGTTTAATCCCCAAATTACCATAATCGGCGCCGGTCCGACCGGTTTATTTTCGGCAATTAATTTAGCAAAAAGCGGAATTTCTTTGCGTATTTTTGAAAGCAAAATTATAAGATCGCAATTGTCGCGTGCTTTAGCGATACATGCCGGAACCTTGGAAATACTTGCAGCAAGCCATCCCGAATTATTAAAAGAAATTCTAGCGCGCGGCAAAAAAATCAGAAAATTAAAATTCGGCAAAAAATATGAATTAGATGCCGGATTAATCCCGAGCAAATATAATTTTGTCTTATCTTTGGAACAGGAAGAAACGGAAGAAATTTTAGAAAATTATTTAGCAAAATTAGGCGTTAAAATTGAAAGAGGCTGTGAAATTATTGATGCTAAGCAAGGCGAAAAAGTTACAGCGGTAATAAAAAAAGACGAAGAAAAATTTGAGACAATTTCTGATTATTTACTAGATTGCAGCGGCGCTCACAGCGTGATTCGCAAAAATATTTTAAAACTTTCCTTTAAGGGCGAAAAATATTTCGGAAAAATCGTGATGGGCGATGTAAAAATAATTTCTGGAATCGACCAAGATTGCGGCCTTGTTTTTAGCAATCAAAATAATCTAGGTGCCATTTTGCCGCTAAACCATAAAAATTATTTTCGCGTAATTTTAATCCCGCATCAAAGCCTTGAAATTCCTGAGGTCATCGATATTAACTTTTTCAAAAATCTTACAAAAAAAATCATTCCCGAAATCGAATTAAGCTCTGAGTTTAAATGGCTCACCCAATTTGAAATCAGCAAAAGAATGGTAGAAAAATTAAAAGTCGGAAATATTTTTCTTTTGGGAGATGCCGCCCATATCCACAGTCCCGTGGGCGGACAAGGTATGAATTTAGGCTTGCAAGATTCATTCAACATTTGCAATAAACTAAGAAAAGTTTTGCGCGAAAATGCCGATAAAAAAATTCTAGAAAATTACCAAAAAGAAAGATTACCGATAATCGCTGACATCCTAAAAATGACCAACGCCGCCATGCAAGGCGGAATTGAAAAATCTTTTTTCAGTCAATTGCTAATTTTGATAATGCAAAAATTAATCGCGCCGATATTTTTTAAGTCGAAATTTTTGCAAAAAAAATTACTGATTAGAATTTCGCAAATTAAATCGGCACGGCAGGAAATAGCCAGGCTGTCAGCTTAAACAAGTCTTGTCATTCTATAAATCCCATCAGAAGAAACATGAGTTTCGATTTTAGCCCCAAAAAGCCCTGACAAATTCTCACTATTTAAAATTTCTTCTTTCTTCCCGTAACGAAAAATTTCCCCTTCTTTCAAAAGCAAAATATTTTTAATTTCCGGCATAATTTCTTCCAAATGATGCGTCACCAAAATTATTGTGCTGTAATTTAAAATTTTGCGCAAGAAATTAACAAAGTCTGCTGACGCAGCAATATCAAGACCGGAAGTCGGTTCATCAAGCAAAATTATTTTCGGTTGTAAAATCATGGCGCGAGCAATTAAAACTTTGCGCAATTGACCTGTTGAAAGCTCGTGAATCATTTGACTTTTCAATTCAAACAATTCAAGGTTTTTCAAGGTTTCATCAGTTTTAGCAATTTCTTTTTCAGTAATTTTTTGATCCGCAAAAATTCCATAAGTGCCAAAAAATGCCGAAATAACTGCATCAAAAACACTTAGCGGCGAAGCCAGCAACAAGCTTTCAGAAAAATTTGCCGACACCGCAATTATTTCATGACGCAACTCAAAAATATTCCAATCATCGCGCTTTAAAACTTCAATTTCAGAATTTTGATTAAATGCCGGATAAATTTCCTTCGTCAACAGACGAATCAAAGTAGACTTCCCAGACCCGTTCGGGCCAACAATCGCCAGGTGTTCATGCTCATCAAGTACAAGCGAAAAATTCTCTAAAACTTTTTTCTCACCCAAAAATACATCGCAGTTTTTTATTTTTATTATGTTCATATTCTAACTCCCAATAATGCTTAAGAAATTTTTTCCATCACAAAATTTTTCAATTCAATACCTCGAATATTTTTCATCTGTTCTTTTAGAACTCTAAAACCTTGCTTCAAAAAAAATGACTTGGCTGTGATGCTGACTTCAGCAAAGATTTTAGTGATATTTTTTGCAACCGCTTGTCTTTCAATTTCTTGCATTAAAGCTGAACCAACGCCGTTTTTTTGAAATTTGTGGTGAACATAAAAACAATCAATGTGACCATCATCCGCAAATTCAGCAAATCCAACAACTTGCTTATCAATCATTGCAACAATCGGTGAAAGTTTTTGCCATTTTTTTTGCCAGCCTTCTAATTCCAAACAACTAATCGGAGCCCAAGCATTTACTTGTTCTATCGAATAATCAGAAATATTAATATTATGAATTGTGTTATAATAAATATCAGCTAAAGCCTTGGCATCACTTGCTTCGTAAGCTCTTATGCTAACGCGATTCATCATACAACTTTCTTCACAAATTCCGACTTCAATCCCATCGCGCCAACCCCTGGAATCTTGCAATCAATATCATGATCGCCGCCAACTAAACGAATATTTTTCACCTTAGTTCCTACTTTCACCACCGAAGACGAACCCTTAATCTTCAAATCCTTCACCACCACTACAGTATCACCATCCGCTAACACCACACCATTAGCATCTCTAATCACAATTTCACTTTCCTCCGCTTCCTCAGTCTGATTTTTCAACCATTCATAATTACATTCCGGACAAACATATTTATCTTGCACTTCATAAATATATTCATATCCGCATTTTTTGCAGTTTGGTAGATTGTCGGTCATATTAAAATGGATGAAAAACTAGAAAAGTCATGCTGAGCTTGTCGAAGCATGTGTTTGAACTCTTAAGTATAAACAACATGCTTCGACAAGCTCAGCATGACATCGAGATCGATTAATAAACAGTCTTAATTTAGATCATTACACATCCAAATTCACAACCTTCAGCGCATTTTCCACAATAAAATCACGTCTTGGTTCAACTACATTTCCCATCAAAATTGAGAAAGTTTGGTCAGCTTCTTCGGCTTCGTCAACGCGAACTTGCAGCAATGTTCTGTTAGCCGGATCAAGAGTCGTTTCCCAAAGTTGTTCGGCGTTCATTTCACCTAAACCTTTGAAACGCTGGATCGAAACACCTTTTTTGCCGGTTTCTAAAATTAGATTTAAAAGTTGAATCGGTTTAGTCGCCACATTTTCATCTTCGCCACGAATAAATTTCACCGCTCCTTCAAAATCATCAACAATTTGCTTTTTAATTTGCGCAATTGCATCAACTTCCGGTAAATCGAAATATGATCTTTTCACCAAATAAGAAGTTTTTACGCCGCGCATTTCTTTCACTAATTCAATGTCATCACCTTCAGTAATTTCAACCTTCCACGATACATCTTCATCAGAAATATCAGCAAAAATTTTATTTAATTTTGTTGTTAAATTTTTAGTCTCGCTTTTATTTTTTATCCAAGACTTATCAAAAGCTCCGGCCAAAGCTAGGTTTTCTGCCAAATCAACAGGCACAAAGCGCGAGAAGCTATTAATTAAATTTGAAAATTTGCTTAACTTATTTACAAAATCGAGCAAATCAGCACCCGAGCGATCTCCGGCCTTTGATTTCAACACCGCATTATTAATTGCGTTATCAATTACATAATTTTGCAAAGCCTGTTCGTTTTTCAAATAAAGTTCCGATGAACCTTTTTTAATTTTGTAAAGCGGCGGTTGCGCGATATATAAGAATCCGTGCTCGATTAATTTCGGCATGTGACGGAAGAAGAAAGTCAAAAGCAAAGTTCTGATATGCGAACCGTCAACGTCGGCGTCGGCCATGATAACGATTTTGTGGTAACGCACTTTCGATGGATCAAAATCTTCGGCACCGATTCCCGTTCCAAGCGCGGTGATCAAAGTTCCGATTTCAGTTGAAGAAAGCATTTTATCAAAACGCGCTCTTTCCACGTTTAAAATTTTACCACGGATCGGCAGAATTGCTTGATTCTTACGATTACGTCCGGATTTTGCTGAACCACCCGCCGAGTTTCCTTCCACAATAAAAATTTCGCTTAAAGCCGGATCTTTTTCTTGGCAATCGGCCAATTTGCCGGGCAAATTAGAAACTTCCAAAGCTGATTTACGACGTGTCAATTCACGAGCCTTGCGTGCCGCTTCACGAGCTTGCGCCGCTTCTACGGCTTTACCAACAATAATTTTTGCATCAACTGGACGCTCTTCAAACCATTGCGCCAATTTATCATTGGTCCAAGCTTCCACGTGAGTTCTAACTTCACTCGATACTAATTTATCTTTAGTTTGCGAAGAAAATTTCGGATCCGGAACTTTCACCGAAAGCACGCAGGTGAGCCCCTCACGCACATCTTCACCACTTAAAACAATTTTTTCTTTCTTAAATAATTTATTATCGCCGGCATAATTATTAATCGTCCGCGTAAGCGCAGCGCGCATCCCCGCAAGGTGCGTTCCGCCATCTCTTTGACGAATATTATTGGTAAAACATAAAACATGTTCATGATAAGAATCATTCCATTGCATCGAAAGTTCCATGCTGATGCCGCTAACAGTATCAGCCGCCACCACGCTAATCGTTTGGTGCAAAGCATTTTTACTTTTATCCAAATATTTTACATAAGCTTCAACGCCGCCTTCATAGAACAAAACACTTTCTTTTGGTTCAGCATCGCGTAAATCCTTTAAAATAATTTTTACGCCCGAATTTAAGAAAGACAATTCACGCAAACGTTGCTCGAGAGTTGCAAAACTAAATTCCAAAACGTTAGAAAAAGTTTTATTCGACGGATGAAATGTAACTTGCGTACCCTTCTGTCCCTTAGCTTCGCCAACAATTTTTAAAGAAGAAACCGCATCGCCATTTTCAAAACGCATGGCATGTTCTTTGCCATCGCGCCAAATTCTTAATTCAAGCCAATCCGACAAAGCATTCACCACCGAAACACCCACGCCGTGCAAACCACCGGAAACTTTATAAGAATTTTGGTCGAATTTACCACCGGCGTGAAGCTGTGTCATAATTACTTCCGCAGCCGAAACGCCTTCTTCTTTGTGAATATCGGTTGGAATACCGCGACCATTATCGCGCACCGTCACTGAACCGTCAGCATTAAGCGCTACCAAAACTTCATCGCAATGCCCTGCCAAAGCTTCGTCAATTGCATTATCGACAACTTCATAAACCATGTGGTGCAAACCCGAACCATCGTCAGTGTCACCAATATACATGCCGGGGCGCTTACGCACCGCTTCCAGCCCCTTTAAAACTTTAATCGAATCCGCAGCATATTCCGCTGCAATATTTTCAACTTGCTCGTTTTCCTTTGCCATTGCTTTCATTTGTAAATTATTTGGTAAAAATTGATGTGGCCGTTAGCCTTTGTAAGTAGGAAAATTCTATATCAAGGAAAGTAAAAAAGAAGAAGTTTTTTGTGATATTTAATAGCCTAATTTAATCGCAACATCAAGAACTTTACTATCACCGTCAACTGCAATTTCTTGCTCATAACTTTTTACATAACACAAAGCATTTTTCTTATCCTCGCAGTAATAAATCGTACCCTGTAACATATAGCTTTGTCCGGCTTTTAATTTCGGTAATTTCATCTTTTTATTTTTTACCATGTGCCAATCAAAACTAGCAATCAAATTAGCTTTACGATCATCAATGAGTTCAAGTAAATTCACAAAACTTGGTCCCAATTCATTAATTTTCCAACCCTGATTTAAATCAATGTTTAAATTAATTTCCGTGTCGTCCTTAACTGTTGCACGATCATTTGTTTGTAAGTTCGGTAAATATTCCAAAAAACCTTCTTTCGGTAATTTTAGCGGCGGAATAATATCTAAAATTTCAGATTTCAGACTAGCACGATTAGTAACCAAAACTCGATTATTATTCGAATCAACAATATAAAAATTATTTAAAACCGCCGCAATACCGTCAGGCTCATCAAGCTCTGTCGCACTAGCGCTTCCAAGCGCATCACCTTTTTTATGATTACCGATCAAATCACTTATTTTATTAGTTGAAAAACTATATTTTCTAATAATATGATTAAAACTATCCGCAATATAAGCGCCGGTATCATCAACCATCAAACCAATAGGATGTTGCATTAAAGCCACTTCCTTGTCACCATTTTTATTACCAAATTTATTGACTCCTTGCCCGACCAAAGTTTTTATTGAACCGTTTTTATCAAGCACACGTAGTGAGCTACTTGCTGCATCAAGGAAATAAAGCCTATCTTGATAAGGAGCCAAAGCCGAAGGTTCAGCCAAAGTATTTTGCGCCATTCCTGCCGCGCCATTTCCTGCTAAAACTGCAATAGTTTTTTTATCAATATTATAGCCCAAAATTTGGTTAGACCCGGTATTAGCAATAGCTATCACGTCTTTATTTGGAAAAAATGCAATATCATTTGGTGAGGCCAAATCAACATTTTTGGCTTCCATATAACTATCACTAATAATTTTACCCTTCTTACCAGAGCCTACCAATGTTGACACCATACCGTTCTCAAAGTCCACCATACGCAAAGCATTATTGCCACTATCGGCCACATATAATTTCTTTCCGTCAAAAAGCAAACCGCGCGGCTTACTAAAAGATGCCACCCCTAAACTTCCATCCTCAAAACCTTCTTTACCGGAACCAATTTTTAAAACAGTTTCTCCAGTCAATGAACTTGCGATAATACTATTAGCACCACTATTAGAAATAAACAAAACCGGAATTTTGCGCGTTTTATAAGAAAAATTCGCCGCATATTCTATCTTGGTCGGGAAAGTTAAAACATTGCCAATGATATTATTTTTTTCAAGAGCCAGCGGAACCGGGTCGCGATTGATTTCATATTTAAATCGCGAAGCTAATTTTCTGATATTTTTTCTGATTTTTCCAAGATTATCCTCTCCTACTACTATTTTTTCAATATTTCCGTGAGGATTAATAACAATAAAAGTCGGCCAAGACTTTAAAGCAAAATTATTCCAAATTTTTAAATCCGGATCGTGCAAAACAGGATAATTAATATCATATTTCACAATGGCTTTTCTAATAGCCGCAACATCTTTTTCATTATCGAATTTTCCGGAATGAATACCGATAATTAATAATTTATTACCAAATTCTTTTTCTATTTTTTTAATTTCCGGAAGCGCTTGAATACAATTAACGCAAGCATAAGTCCAAAAATCGAGCAAAATTACGCGATCCTTAAAATCCTCAACAGTAAGAGGACGCTCTACATTAAACCATTTTTGCTTATCTTCTTTTTCAACCAGAATTTTATTTATGTCAGAAATATGATAGGCGGCCCGAAAAAACAGCGCTGAAAAAACTGAAAAGATTCCCCAAAGCACAATTATAGTGGCAATTATAAGTAAGATTAGTGATTTATCTTTTTGATTTAGTTTCATGATTTTTCAAAATTAAAAGGGGCCAGATCCTTAGGGGTCTGACCCCTTTTAACTATTTAACTAAAAGAACTCACCTCTTCTAGCTTTTTTTCTACGTGCAATACTTTCGTCAATACGTCTTTTAATTTTCTCAGAAGGTTTTTCAAAAGCCTTTCTTCTTCTAGCTTCTTTTACCAAACCTTCTTTTTGAGTTTTCTTTCTAAAAGTACGAATAGCCATCTCTAAGTTTGAGCGTCCGTGAACTGTAACTTCCATTTTCTAATTTACCTCCTTTGGGTATGTTTATTTATGCAATCCCTTAACCCCCTACCCCCTGTCCCTTTAAATAAAGGGACAGGGGGAAGACTTGAATTCGCTAACGCTGCTGCAAAGTCCTGCTGCAAAGTCAGAGGGCCGTAACGAAAAACCAGGTTTTCGTTAACTGAATTTCGTTAACTAATTATTAAAAAACTTATCAAATTTTTAAGGCCGCCCTTACAAATTTGATTCGACCGGTACTAAAAATCGCAAAGCGATTTTTACTATATTTTCGGATCAATCCATGAAATATTACCATCACGACGATGATACACAACATTTAGCCTTTTATTCTGCTTATTGATGAACACTAGAGCCGGAAGATTTGCTAGATCCATTTTCATGATCGCTTCTTCAACTGCCAATTCTTCAATATCAGTAGTTTTTTCACTAACAATTTTTAATTCATCACTAACATTTTCCGCTTCTTCATTTTCCATTTCTTCAAAAACATTGTAACTTGTAGGCGGCACAATATATTTCATCGCGTCAAGAACCTTATAATCAGGCTCTACCGATTTTAAACCACCGCCATTACGACGATAATTTTTAATTCTTCTTTTATAACGGCGAAGTTGCTTTGCCGCTTTTTCTGCAGCTTCAGTAAAGCAAGCGTATGCGTCTCCTGCTTCAGCATCACTTTTAACGGTAATACCGCCGCGCACTCCTTCATTTACTGTGATTATAACCTTAAAAGTAATTCCCTCTTTAAAGAAATGAACTTCAGCTTTAATTGCTTTATCAAAATATTTTGTAACAGATTTCACCAAATGTTCTTCAACAAATTGTGTTAAAGATTGGCCAATTTCCATGTTCGAGCCGATTACTCTTACTTGCATAGTTAGTTCGAAATTTGATTCATTACATATTGTAGAATGCCGCCGATTTTATAATATTCGACTTCATTGCTGGTATCAAGGCCACAGGTTAAGATAGCTTCCACTTTAGAACCGTCTAGCTTAGTAATGATACATTTAATATCTTGTTTTGGCTTTATATTAGGACTAATTCCTAAAATATCAACTGTTTCATTTCCACTTAACGCAAAAGCTTTGCGATCTTGTCCGGCCTTGAAAATCAAAGGTAAAACGCCCATACCAATTAAATTCGAGCGGTGAATTCTTTCAAAACTTTCAGCAATTACTGCTTTTACACCAAGTAAATATGTGCCTTTAGCAGCCCAATCACGCGAAGAGCCCGTGCCATATTCTTTGCCGGCAAAAATTACTAAAGGCTGATTTTTTTCTTTATAAACCATCGCCGCATCATAAATCGAAACTACATTTTCTTGACCTGCCACCTTAGTAAATCCGCCCTCTTTCGTTCCACCCAAAATTTCATTTTTAATTCTGATATTGGCAAAAGTTCCGCGCATCATAACTTCATGATTGCCACGCCGTGCCCCGTAGGAGTTGAAGTCTTGCGAGTTCACACCTTTCTCTTTTAAGTAAAGAGCAGCCGGCGAAGTCGCAGAAATATTGCCGGCCGGCGAAATATGATCTGTAGTAATTGAATCACCGAAAATCGCCAAAATCCCCGCGCCCTTGATTTCACTAGCGTTAGAGCGATGTAAATCGTCAAAGAAATTCGGCAAACGAATGTAAGTACTTTTTTCGTTCCAATTATAAGTATCGGATTTTTCAACATTAATTTTTTGCCAAGCCGCGTCTCCTTTGAACAGATCGGCATATTTTTTTGCAAAAACTTCACGTTTTACAAATTTATTTATCACCTCTTCAACTTCCTTATCACTTGGCCAAATGTCTTTGAGATAGATTTTACGACCACTGGTATTGGTTGCAATTGGATCACTAGCTAAATTAACTTTCAAAGTTCCGGCCAAAGCATAAGCCACTACCAAAGGCGGAGATGCCAAATAATTTGCCTTCACCAAAGGATGCACGCGCCCTTCAAAATTGCGATTCCCCGATAATACCGCACCAACCAATAAATTCTTTGATTTTACCGCCTCTTCAATTTGATAATGCAGAGGACCGGAATTACCGATACAAGTCGTGCAACCATATCCCACAACGTTAAAACCCAGTTTGTCTAAATATTCCTGCAAACCGGATTGCATTAAATATTCGCTAACAACTTGCGAGCCCGGAGCGAGAGAAGTCTTAACGTGACCCTTAACCTTCAAACCATTTTCTACGGCTTTTTTAGCCAACAATCCTGCCGCAATAAGCACTGAAGGGTTAGAAGTATTGGTACAAGAAGTAATAGCGGCAATCACCACGTCGCCATCATTAACATCACTATTTAGCTCTGGAATTAAGACCGCTCTTTGATGATCGGCATTTAATTCTTTTTGCAATTCAGCAAATGATTCAGGAATTTTATTTAAAATAACGCGGTCTTGCGGACGTTTTGGTCCGGCTAAACTTGGTTCAACCGTTGAAATATCTAGCTCCAGCACTTCCGAAAAATCCGGTGCAAAATCATAATCTTCCACAAACATTTTTTGCGCCTTAGCATAATTTTCCACTAACTCTATACTTTCCTCACTACGAGCTGTAAGATGCAAATAGTCTAAAGTAATCTTATCAATCGGAAAAATTCCACAAGTTGCACCATATTCAGGTGCCATATTTGCAATAGTGGCGCGGTTTGCCAAAGAAAGTGAGGCCAGCGCCGGACCAAAAAATTCGACGAATTTTCCCACCACCCCTTTTTTGCGCAAAATTTGCGTTACGGTTAGAACAAGATCTGTCGCGGTTACACCGTCTTTTAATTGTCCCGTCAATTTAAAACCGATAACTTCCGGAATCAACATTGATACAGGCTGACCGAGCATCGCCGCTTCCGCTTCAATACCACCAACGCCCCAACCAAGCACTCCAAGACCGTTAATCATAGTCGTATGACTATCAGTTCCAACCACTGTATCGGGATAGGCCACAGTTTCACCCTCAATTTCGCGATTCCAAATAACTTGCGCCAAATTTTCCAAATTTACTTGATGGCAAATTCCCGTTCCTGGCGGCACCACGCGAAAATTATTAAAAGATTTTTGCGCCCATTTTAAAAATTCATAACGTTCGAAATTACGCTCATATTCCATGCTGACATTTTTCGTCAAAGAGTCATTCGATCCATAAGAATCAACCTGCACCGAATGATCAATCACCAAATCAACCGTCACTAGCGGATTAATTTTTTTCGGATCTTTTTTCATTTTTGCAACAGCATCACGCATCGCCGCCAAGTCAACAACTGCTGGCACTCCAGTAAAATCCTGCATTAAAACTCGCGACGGCGAATAAGCAATTTCAATTCTTTTTTCCGGATTTTTTACTGAATCAATTATAGCCGCAATGTGATTTTCATTTACAACATCACCGTCAAAATTTCTAACTAAATTTTCGAGAAGAATTTTTAAACTAAAGGGCAATTTTGTTATATCGCCGCCGGTTTTTTTTGCTGTTTCCGCGAGGGAAAAATATTTATATTCTTTGGCTTTGGTTTTGAGTGAAGATTTTGCGATATATGCCGTCATGTTTAATTGGAATTCGTTGAAACCACCGCCCAATTTGGATCAGGGTTAGCGACATCTTTTTTAAATGTCCAAACATCTGTTAAAGTAATAATATCATCTTTTCCACCTTGAATTATCGAGCCTTCTTTATTTGTGATATAATTGATTTGTTTTGAAACAAATTTTACGCTAACTGTCGCAACATTATCAACAAGCGTTGCTGACACTATTTCAGGACTTTCAATCGCAATCAAATTAGTTACCAATGTTTGCTCTGCTGCTTTTCTTTGTGCAACTACGCTTGAAAATCCTTCAAAAAGTTTTGGTGACAATAAAAATTTTAGAACCTCAATATCGCCTGAAGCAAAAGCTTTAATAACCATTTCAAATGCTGACTTCGCGCCGTTTACAAAAAATTCAGCAGTGATTTTGCTTTTTTGTAAAATAGTGGAAAAAGTTTGTTTTGAGACTTCGTCGAGCTTTGCCGTTACAGCCTCCGCAACCTCTGCGGTTTTACTAGCATTAACCACAATCATCTTGTCGATTTGCTTTATTTTTTCTTGAATATTTACGACTTCCTGACGCTTCTTGGCAATTTTTTCTTCGATTATTTTCTTTTCACCCTCATCAATTTTGCCTAACTCTTTATTCAGCTTGTAAAAAATAAATGTCGCAATTGCTGCAAAAATTATGATGTCCATCAAAAACCTACAAGTGGGGCAAGCGACGGGGTTCGAACCCGCGACCCTCAGAACCACAACCTGATGCTCTAACCAACTGAGCTACGCCTGCCATTTTTAAAATTGAGGTGGCTATTTAAGGGGATAATATTAAGTTTGTCAATATGCAATCCTTTGACCCCCTAGCCCCCTATTCCTTTAAATAAAGGAATAAGGGGGAAGACTTGCATGCGCTAACGCTACTGCAAAGTCAGAGTACCATAACTTT
>CAZDLU010000003.1:0-60023 GCA_964506725.1 uncultured Rhizobium sp. | reverse complement strand
AAATAAAGGAATAGGGGGAAGACTTGCATGCGCTAACGCTACTGCAAAGTCAGAGTACCATAACTTTAACACCCACCTCCTCTTTCCTTTAAATAAAGGAATAGGGGGAAGACTTGCATGCGCTAACGCTACTGCAAAGTCAGAGGACGTAACGATACTTAGCAGTTTTTCTTATGAACATCCTAAAAGCCGCCGTAATCGGCGATCCGATTTCGCATTCGCTTTCGCCGAAAATACACAATTATTTTCTCACCAAATATAATATTTCCGGCACTTATATTCCGATTGAAGTAAAAAAAGATGATTTGTCAAAATGCCTTTCTTACATGATAGAAAGCGGCTTTGCAGGATTTAATGTTACCATTCCGCATAAGGAGAATATGTTTAAATTATGCGATCGTGTAAGTAAGACCGCACAATTGATTGGCGCGGTAAATACCGTTATCATTACCGAGGATAAAAAAACTTTTGGGCATAATTCTGATGCGGAAGGGTTTTTGAATAATTTAAAATATGAATTTCCTGACTTTGATTTAAAAAGCAAAAATGCTTTTGTAATTGGTGCCGGAGGTGCTTCGCGTGCTATTGTTTACGGGCTTATAAAATCTGAAGTTAAAGAAATTTTTATTACTAATCGCAGTAAAGAACGCGCTTTAGAATTAATAAAAAATTTTGAAAATTTTGCGCGCGAAAAAAACTGCCACTTAAAATTCTTACAAAATTTTGATAATTTAGAAAATTGCGACCTACTAGTAAATTCAACGTCTCTTGGCATGCAAGGCCAAGAAAAACTAACAATTGATTTGCAAAGTTTAAAAAAATCGGCCATCGTTTATGATATAGTTTACAAACCATTAATGACGGATCTTTTAGTTACAGCGCAAAAGCAAGGAAATAGAATTGTAACTGGCATCGGAATGTTAATTTTTCAAGCACTTGTCGGCTTCGAAGCTTGGTTTAAACAAAAGCCGGAAGTTGACGGGGAATTAGTAAAAATTTTATTGGGGTAAAAATGCATTTTTTTAAAACCATTTTTAAATTCATTAAATCCGTAATATTTCTAACTTTCTTAACTTTATTAGTGATTTTTTTAGTAAATAATCGCGATAAGGTTACTCTTCATTTTACCCCTCTTAACTTTGATATTGAGACTAGAATGTTCTTGGTAATTATGGCATTTTTCCTAGCCGGAGTCGTTTTAGGGGCCTTAATAATATCAAAAAGTCTATTTAAAAAAACCGTTGAAAATGCTAAAAATCGCCAAAAAATCAAAAAATTAGAGAAAAATAGCCAAAATTAGTCAGACGCCCTACTCTTACAGACTCTAGTATTCACAGCATATAATAATCTACTAAACAGCGCCCTTCTTTACCTAAAATATAAAAAAAAGCTTTTCAGATGCCGAAAAATATGGTATGATGTCTAAGCAATAGTAAATACTTACTTTTTTATAAAAATTATTTATCTGCTTTAATTTAATACACATTTTATGGATCCGTTTGTTGATTTTTTCTTTTTATTTCCTACCACCGTATCTAAACCAGCATTGAAATATAATCCGAGTTCCAATCAAGCTGTTTCCTTTGATGCTACGATAAATGGTAGCATTACACTTCCGGCGGGCATTAACATGTCTAGCGTAAAATTTATTAAAAATAGCTCAACAAACACTTATTCAATCACATTCGATAATTTTTCGGGCAAAATAGATAATATTCCAACAACTGTTAACTGCATTACTTTTGGTACTACGGCATTTTCGATAAATTTTAATAACGGATTATCAATAGCAACTCCTGGTAATAAATTAGTCATAGGAAGCGATCTTAGTGAAATTATTCCATATAGTGCGGGAAGTAATATTTTTAATGCTGGGAAAGGTAATGACACTATTAATGGCAGCGGTCAAAATGACATTTATATATACAATAAAGGTGATGGATTTGATACCATAAATGACTTTGGTGGTAATGATAAAATATTATTTGGCAGCGGAATTGCCAAAAAAGATTTATTTTTCTCAAAAACGGGTAATGACTTATTGCTTAATTTTGTCAAAAGCGATGGCTCTTTATTAAGTAGTGACGGAATAAGTAATGACGGAATCTTAATTAAAGATCATTTTGCAAATAACAATAATAAAATTGAGACCATACAATTCGCTGATGGCTCTTCATATAATATTTCAAATATTATAAATAATGGTGATTATTTTACTTTAATGGCATCTACTACTGTATCATGCAGTAGCGGTGGTGGCGATAATATAGTATATGGAAACACCTTAGATAACACAATAGATGGCGGCAAAGGTTCTGATATATTATACGGCAATGATGGTAACGATACTTTGCTTGGTGGTGCCGGTGATGACACTTTATATGGCGGCAATGGTAACGATAGTTTAGCTGGCGGAACCGGAAACGATACTTTATATGGTGGCGCCGGTGATGATCATTATAACTTCAATAAAGGTGATGGCCAAGATACGATAATTGATAATAGCGGCACTAACAAAATTGTCTTTGGAAAAAGTCTTTCTAAAAATGATATAATTTTGTCTAAGCAAACTAATGATTTAAAAATCTCTTTTGTAAACAATACATCTGACGCTGTTTTTATTAAAAATTATTTTACCGATAGAAATACCATTAGCACAATTTCATTTACCAATAGTAACGGAACTATCTCTGATTTTGCCGCAAGCAGTTTTTTTAATAGCAATGACGGCACAACCTTAGCCGGTGGTGCTAGCGCTAATTCATTAATTGGCGGTGATGGCGTTGATATTATAAACGGCAATGGCGGTAATGACGCATTTACCGGCGGCAGAGGTAATGATACTCTAAACGGCGGAAGTGGTAATGACTCTTATTATTTTTACCAAGGTGATGGTTTAGATAAAATCACGGATAGCGGCGGCACCGATAAAATAATTTTTGGCCGCGGAATTTCGGCAAAAAATGTAAATTATTATCGCGTTGGCAATGACATGATTGTTAAATACGGTGATAATGACGAAATTACCGTCAAAAACCAATATTTAGAAGCAACCAATAAAGTGGAAACCGTACAATTTGCGGATGGTAGCTCTGTCGCGTTAAGCAGCATTCTTGCTAGAAATACCACTCTTGATAGCAGCGGAAAAGTGAATACTTCCGCTACTAGCGCGGTTTATAGCTTCAATAAAAATGACGGTACGGAAAAAATCATAGATGCTAAAGGAGCTTTTTCGAGCGACGCTTTGCAATTTGGTGCCGGAATTACTAAAGATAATTTATTGTTTTCGCAAAGCGGTAAAGATTTAGTTATTCAATTTAAATTTATTGATGTTACAGGAAAAGAAATTACAAGCTCAACCGATAAAATAACTATTCCTGATTTTTATCAAGGTTATTACCAAAATGCGGTACCATTACTTAAATTTGCTGATGGTGACGTAATCAATATAATCGGACTTAAAGCTAACGGCACTATCGGCACTAACGATATTAATGACGTAATTTTTGGCAAATCAGGTAATGACACACTTGATGGCGGTAAGGGTTATGATGATTTATATGGCGGTAAAGGTGACGATACTTATGTTTACACTTTAAACAAAGGTTTTTCAGCTACCTCCGTTAATTACTTTGATAAAACCGGAAATAACGGCATCGATACAATTTATGATAGCGGAGGAAATGATACCATTTTGTTAAAAGCAAGTAATAACTCAACCGAGATTACGCCTGATAAATTATTTTTTACCAAAAACGGTAATGATTTTAAAATTTCATTCTTACAAAATGACGGAACTATTGATACTGTTAACGGTATCAATATCAGAAATTATTTTGTTTCCACTGATAATAAGATAGAAAATATTAAACTTAATGATGGAACAATCTTTAAAATCAGTGACCTATCTTCTAGCGGACTTACCTTAAGTGGAACTACTAAAGATGATTTGATCTATGGCAGCATGGGTAATGACACTATTAACGGCAGTGTCGGAAATGACAAACTTTATGGCGGAGTCGGTAATGATATTCTTATTGGCGGACTTGGTAAAGACCAATTGTATGGTGGCATAGGTGATGATAAATTCAAATATGTAAATACCGATGAATCAAACCATGCTAAAGGTATTGATACAATCATCGATTTTGTAAGAGGACATGATAAAATTGACGTGTCCACAATTAATGATGCTAGTGGTAACACCATATTTCATAGCATTTCTGATTTCACAATATCTTATAACGATAACACCGATATTACTAAAATTATAGCAAAAGCATCGGGAGTTGACTTCGTAATTGATTTACAAGGTAACTTTACCGGCGATGCAACTTTGACTAATGCAGACTTTGTTTTTGCTAGTTAATATGAAGAAATACTCGTCATCTTACCAAGGATGACGAGTATTTTTGCTATTTTTTTGTTGCTTTTACAAAAAGCTTTAAATATATTTTTTCCCATCATCTTAATCATCATATCCTCATAAACCATTCTTAATCTAAAAATCATTAAATATGGCAAGTAACTTAACTATCATGGGCAACAAGGAGATCTTATTGGTTGCAGAAAATATTGCTCACGAAAAAGGCATCTCAAGTCAAGAGGTTGTTGAAGCGATGGAGGAAGGCATTAAACTTGCTGCCAAGAAAAAATATGGTTATCATTTGGATATTGAATGCCGTATTGACAAAAAAACCGGTCAGATAAAATTATTCAATAAGCTAGAAGTTGTTGATGACAATATCGAAGATTTCGATTCACGTACGCACATTACTCTTAAGCATGCTAAGCAAGAAAATGCCGATGCGGAATTAGGTGATTCGATTATTCAAGAATTGCCACCAATCGACTTAAATCGCGTCGTGGCCCAAGTTGCACGTAACGAAATTATTCGCAAAGTTAAAGAGGCTGAAAAAAATAAAGAATATAATGAATTTAAAGAACGCATCGGCGATATCGTCAGCGCTTCCGTTAAAAAAGTTGGTCTTAAAAATATCGTTATGGAAGTTGACGGTTATGAAGCCGTTATTCACGAAAGCGGTTTGATTCCGAGAGAAAATTTCCGCGTTGGCGATCGTATGCGTTGCTATATCGAAGACGTACGCAAAGAGCCGCACGGTGCGCAAATTTTCCTTTCAAGAACTCATCCGCAATTCTTGGTTAAACTTTTCGAACAGGAAGTTCCGGAATTATATGATGGCAATATTGAAGTTAAAGCTGTAGCTCGTGATCCCGGTTCGCGCGCTAAAATTGCAATTTACTCGCGCCGCGATGATATTGATATTATCGGTTCATTCATTGGTATTCGCGGAAGCCGTGTACAGTCTGTAAGCGCCGAATTACGCGGGGAAAAAATCGACATCATTAAATGGTCACCGAATATTGCTGAATTAGTAGTAAGCGCGCTTACTCCGGCTAAGGTCAGCAAGGTTGTGGTTGATGAAGAAAATAATTTAATTGAAGTTGTCGTTGCTGAAGACCAACTAAGTTTAGCAATCGGCCGTGGCGGTCAAAACGTAAAACTTGCTTCAAAATTAGTGAATCATAAAATTGATGTGATGACTGATGAGCAAGAGTCTGTAAGACGCACAACCGAATTCAATCAAGCTTCGAAATTATTCGTTGAAGCTTTGGATGTTGAAGATATGATTGCCAACTTGCTTGCTTCTGAAGGTTTCTTGTCAGTTGAAGATTTGGCGCAAGCTGAAGTTTCTGAAATTCAATCTATTGAAGGATTTGACGAGGAAGTAGCAAAAGAAATTAAGCGTCGCGCGGAAGAATATTTGCAGAAGACAGCTTAAACTATTGCGCATCACCTAAAAAAGCTCGTTGTCACCCTGAGCCTGTCGAAGGGTGATTCAAGCCCGAGATACCACCCTTCGACAGGCTCAGGGTGACAAATTAATTCTTGAAGGCTAACTAATGACCGAAGATAACAAAAATACAACGCGTTTAAAACTAACTCTAAAACTAAAGCCGGCTGATGCTGCTGCCCCTACAACACCAAAGATTGAGCAAAAAAAACATAGTAGCTCAGCTGTACAAGTTACAATTAAAGGTCGCAAAAAAGAGGTAAAAAACGAAGAAACCACATCATCTCTAAGCAAAAGCGAGATGGAAGCTAGAATAAAAGCTATTTCCGGCTTGCAAAAAACTTCGCTTGATAATGAAGATAAAAAAATTTCGGTAAATAAATTAATCGCTGAAAGCATAGAAGCAGAGGCTCCACCCGTTCAAGAAGAAATTATTGTTGAAGAAAAGAAAATAGAAGAAAAACCGGTAATAGTTCCAAATAAAAATTATAATTTAGATACTTTCGATGTTAGAAATAAAATCAAGCAAAGCCTTGAAGTTACTAATCGCGAAAGGCAAGAACGTGAAAAACACCTTGAGCTTAGAAAAAAAGCTGAAAAAGAAAAATTAGAAAAAGAAAAATTAGAGAAAGAAAGAAAAAAGCCAAAAAAAGTTGAGGAAGATCGCGAAGAAAAGAAAAAATCCGGCTTTAAGGAAGAAAAAAAAGTTAATGTCAGAAGATTAACTTACTTTATCGGCGATAGTGACGAAGATGAGTTCGGCTCTGCTCGCCGTAGGAAAAAAAAGCACAGACAAGAACAAGTTGTTGAGCAAAAAGAATATAAAAAAGTTGCGCGGGAAGTTGCGCTTCCAGAATTAATCACGGTTGCTGATTTAGCGGAACGTATGTCGGAAAAAGCCGGTGATGTTGTTAAAAAACTTTTCTCGATGGGAACTGTGGCAACAAGCAATCAGGTAATTGATGCTGACACGGCAGAAATTTTAGTTGCAGAATTTGGCCATACCGCAAAACGCGTATCACATTCAGACGTAGAAAATGTTTTGGAAGAAACTAACGAAAATATCGAATTAAAGCCAAGAGCGCCAATTGTTACTATCATGGGCCACGTTGATCATGGTAAAACTTCCTTGCTTGACGCTTTACGCGAAACTACTGTTGTTGAAGGCGAACATGGTGGAATTACGCAACATATCGGAGCATCACGCGTTAAAACAAAAGACGGCAAATATATTACCTTTCTTGATACTCCTGGTCACGAAGCCTTTACTGAAATGCGTTCGCGCGGTGCCAATATTACTGATATCGTGGTATTAGTCGTAGCAGCTGATGACGGTGTAAAAGAACAAACAATCGAAGCAATTAGTCACGCCAAAGCAGCAAACGTGCCCATCATTGTGGCTGTAAATAAAATTGACAAGCCAGGTGGTGATCCGGAACGTGTGAAACATGAGTTATTAACTCATCACATCGTTTCCGAAGATTTGGGCGGCGACGTAATGTTTGTACCGGTTTCTGCCAAATCAAAAATAAATTTGGATAAGCTTGAAGAAGCAATTTTATTGCAAGCCGAAGTTTTGGAATTAAAAGCGCCTTACGAAGGCAAGTCTAGTGGTGTGGTACTTGAATCAAGAATTGATCCGGCTAAAGGCGTGATTGCAACATTATTAGTTCAAAAAGGTACACTTGATACTTCAGATATTATTGTGGTTGGCACTTCTTACGGCCGCGTGCGTAAATTGACTGACGATAAGCATAAGCATTTGCAACATGCAACTCCTTCAATGGCTGTAGAAGTTATGGGCCTTGACAGCGCGCCAAGTGCCGGCGATAAATTCGTTGAAGTTAGCGAAGAGCGCCAAGCACGCGAAATTATTTCTTATCGCGCCAGAAAAGAGAAGGAAGAAAAAGCAATGAAAAATTCGGCAAAATCTATGGCTGATATTTTTAAAAGCTCTTCTGATAGTAAAAAATTGCGTGTGCTTAATGTGGTAATTAAATCAGATGTTCATGGTTCAGCCGAGGCTATTCAGGGCAGTTTGGTTAAATTGAATAATGAAGAAGTGGCGGTGAAAGTAATTCACCTTGCAACTGGTGGCATTACTGAATCGGATGTGAATTTGGCAGCAGTATCGAATGCTATTATTATTGGCTTCAACGTCAGAGCCAACTTGGCTGCCAAAGAAGTTGCCCGCGTAAAAAATGTTGATATCAGATATTATTCGATAATTTATAACTTGGTTGATGACCTGAAATTGCTGCTTTCAGGCATGTTAGATCCAACTAAAAATGAAGAATATTTAGGACAAGCTGAAATCAGACAAGTATTTAAAATTTCCGGCATAGGTAAAATCGCCGGAGCCTTTATCACTGATGGGCTTATCAAGCGTAACGCTAAAGTTCGCTTGCTACGTGATAACGTGGTGATTCATGACGGAATATTGAAAACATTGAAACGCTTTAAGGATGATGTGAAAGAAGTTAAAAGCGGATTTGAATGCGGTATCGCCTTTGAGAATTACGAAGATATAAAGGAAAAAGATACGCTGGAATGCTATGAGATTGTAGAACAGAAGAGAACGCTGTAAATTCTTGGTCATACTTCAACATCAAACAGTCACCCAGTCGAATGACGAGGTGACTGTTTGATGTTCAAATATTCTATTTCAAAAACTCAATAGCCCCGTAAGTAATGATGGCTGTAGATCCCGCCCGTTTTATGGCAACTAAACTTTCCGCAAAAGCAGCATCAAAATCAAAAGCACCTTGCGCCGCCGCATGCTTTAACATAGCATATTCGCCGCTTACCTGATAAGCCACCAGCGGAATGTTAAAATTTTCTTTAGCAATTTTTATAATATCAAGATAAGTCATCGCCGGCTTGATAATTAGCATGTCAGCTCCCTCTTCTACGTCAAGCGCAATTTCACGCATCGCTTCGTCAGAATTTCTAAAATCCATTTGATAGGTTTTTTTATCACTTTTTAGATTCTTATTCGATCCAACAGCATCACGGAATGGTCCATAAAAATTGGAAGCATATTTAGCGGCGTAAGACATTATGCCGACATTGACCAAACCTTGCGAATCAAGGGCTAAACGAATTCGTTCTACGCGACCATCCATCATGTCTGACGGCGAAATTATATCGCAGCCCGCCGCGGCTTGCACCATCGCCTGCTCACATAAAACTTCCACCGTGGCATCATTTAAAACATAATTATTTTTATCAACCAAACCATCATGGCCATGCGTCGTATAAGGATCGAGCGCCACATCACAAATTACGCCAATTTCCGGCACGGCATTTTTAATTTCCTTCACCGCGCGGCAAATTAAATTATTTTTATTCAATGCTTCTTTTCCATCAGCAGTTTTTAATTTTTGCTCAATTGCCGGAAACAGCATGATAGCGGGAATCCCAAGCGCCCTCGCCTCTTGGGCTTTCTTCACAATCAGATCAATCGAATAGCGCGAAACACCGGGCAAGTTATTAATTTTTTCCTCTTTATTTTTTCCCTCAATAACAAAAAGCGGCAAAATAAAATCACTTGGCAAAATATGTGTTTCGGCAAGCAATTCGCGGATCCAAGGACTATGACGATTTCGACGCGGACGGATATTCATTCTTTAATTTTCCTTTGTAATTTAGCAATTATTAACATAGATTATTGCTATAAAATCAACAAATTCAAGCATGAACAATATTCTAGAAGAGATTTACCAGCATAAATTGGTAGAAGTGCGCGAGCGCAAAAAGACTCGATCGGTACAAGAAATTTGTGCATCGACAAAATGCTCGGAAAGAAAAATTCGTGATTTTTTCGGTACTTTAAAAAATAAAAATAACGCGGCAGAAATCGGACTTGTTTGTGAAGTAAAAAAAGCTTCACCGTCACATGGAATTATCCGTGATGATTTTAATCATATTGAAATTGCCAAAACCTACGAAGCCGCTGGCTCCAGCTGTTTGTCGGTGTTAACTGACGAAAAATATTTCATGGGCTCAGACAAATTTTTAAGCGAAATTGCGGCAAATACGACCATACCGATTTTGCGCAAAGATTTTATGGTTGATACTTACCAAATTTATGAAGCGAAAATGATCGGTGCCGATTGTATTTTGTTAATTGTTGCCATGCTTGACGATGCAAAATTGCGTGAGCTTGAACAATGCGCTTTCGATATCGGTTTATCGGTTTTGGTGGAAGTTCATAATGAAGCCGAGCTGCAGCGTGCCTCTAAGCTTAGAAGCAAATTGATCGGTATTAATAATCGTGATTTAAAAACGCTGAAAGTTAATCTGGAAGCTTCACTTTTTTTATTTGAAAAAATTCCGACTGATTATGTTGTGGTTTCTGAAAGCGGCATTAAAGATGCGCTTGATGTTGAATTGTTGCAACAGGCCGGAATCAATTGTTTCCTGATCGGAGAGCATTTTATGAAACAGAAAGATATCGCCAAAGCGGTTAAAGATATTTATTCTTTAGCATTTAATAGTATTTAACATGTTCAAAATCGCCATCATCGGCCGTCCCAATGTAGGTAAATCAACGTTTTTCAACAAATTGGTCGGCAGATCAATTGCTATTGTTGATGATATTGCCGGCGTTACACGTGATCGCAAAGAAGCGCCAGCGAAGCTTGGGCCGCTTGAGTTTATGGCGATTGACACAGCTGGCTTAGAAAATGAAATTTCCGATAAATCTTTAGAAAAAAGAATGGTCGAACAAACCGAATCAGCCGTTGCTGATGCGGATTTGTGCTTGTTTGTAGTTGATGGAAAATCCGGAATTACTAAAAAAGATTTACATTTTGCTAAATGGTTGCGTTTGGTTGGTAAGAAAACAATTTTAGTGGCGAATAAATGCGAGAATTTTCGCGGCGAATCTTTTGGTGGCGAATATTATAAATTAGGATTTGGCGAACCAACGGCAATCTCGGCAGAGCATAAGTTGGGATTTGGAGAATTATATGAAAAAATTGCGCCTGAGATTGAGGAATATGAAAGGAATTTTGGAGAATTGAAAAAGGGGTCAGACCCCTTTTTAACAAAAAGGGGTCTGACCCCTTTTTCAACTATATCGCATGATGAAGCTCATACTCCACAATTACAAATTGCCATCATCGGGCGGCCAAATGCCGGAAAGTCTACTTTTCTAAATAAAATTCTTGGGCAAGATCGTTTGATAACCGGGCCGGAAGCTGGAATTACAAGGGATGCCATAGCTATTGACCATGAATTTAAAGGCCAAAAAATTCGCTTCATTGATACGGCCGGAATTAGAAAAAAAGCCAATATTACCCAGAAATTAGAAAAACTTTCAACCACCGACAGCTTTCGCGCTCTAAGGTTCGCACAAGTTGTGATTTTGTTGATTGATGCCAATTCTTTGCTCGATCATCAAGATATGGCGCTGGCCGGAGAGGTTCTGCGCGAAGGACGCGGCTTGGTTTTTGCCATTAACAAAATTGATTCCGTTACGGGTGATCGCGAGGTTTTTATGCGTGAAGTACGCAAGCAAATTCAATCGCTTTTACCGCAAATTGAAGGAGCAGCGATCCTTGGTATTTCTGCCAAGAGCGGCTATAATGTTGAAAAAACCATCGATTTCGCACTTGAAACTTACGAACAATGGCAAAAATATATTTCAACCGCGCGTTTGGTAGAATGGCTTAAGGAAGCAGAATTGACGCACCCTCCTAAACTTGTAAAAGGTAAAGCAACAAGGTTGAAATATGCCACGCAAATTAAGAAACGACCTCCCACCTTTGCCGTTTTCACCAATAATATCAAGGCTTTGGAAGGGGCTTACGAAAGATATTTAGTAAATTCTTTGCGCGAATATTTCGGTTTGACTTTGACACCGGTGCGCTTGGTTCTGAGGAAGAGCGATAATCCGTTTGAGGGAAGGAAGGAGAAAAAGTTTTCGAAGAAATTGCATAAACCAAAAAAATAAACTATATCTCGAAAATCATGCTAAGGTCAGTCGAAGCATGTATTTTCACTCTCAAGTACAAACACACCCTTCGACAAGCTCAGGGTGACATTGAAGTTTTATGAAAATGAAAAAAATCGACACAAAAAAAATTTTTGGAATCGCGTGCGACTTTGAGGTTATTGGCTTCGAAGATAAATCACCTTACGTTCCGGAAATTGATAAAAATTATTTATTCGATGAAAAAACAACTTTAGCAATTCTCGCCGGATTTGTTTTTAACAGCCGAGTTTTAGTGCAAGGTATGCACGGAACGGGAAAATCTACGCATATCGAACAAGTGGCAGCGCGCCTTAATTGGCCGTGCATGCGCATAAATTTTGATTCACAAATTACGCGTTTGGATTTGGTTGGAAAAGATGTAATTAAATTAAAAAATGACAAGCAAATTACCGAATTTAAAGAAGGAATAATTCCCTTCGCGCTTAGAAACGGCATTGCGCTCGTACTTGATGAATATGATGCAATCAAAACTGATGTATCTTTTGTGATACATCGTTTGCTTGAAGAAGAAGGTAAATTTGCCCTTTTGGAAGAAAACGAAATTATCACGCCGAACAAGAGTTTTCGCTTGTTTGCTACCTCTAACACTTTGGGCGCGGGGGACGATTTAGGAATTTATCATGGTACCAATTTGATTAATCAAGCGCAAATGGATCGCTGGAATATTGTGGCTTCGCTTAATTATTTGGATGAAAAACATGAAGTAGAAATTTTGCTAAAAAAATTGCCATTTTTAAATTCCAAATTACATCAGCAAACCGCAAAAATGATGGTGCAATTGGCAAATCTGACCCGCGAATCTTTCAAGAACGGCGATATTTCTAACTTAATTTCACTGCGCACTTTAATTTCCTGGGGCAAAAATATTAAAATTTTCTCTTCAGTAAAAAATGCTTTTGTGCTTAGTTTTTACAATAAAATTATTGATGAAGAAAAATTAGTGATTCGTGAATTTTATCAAAGAGTTTTTGGTGAAGAAATTTAATGCCTTATTTAAAATTTCCATTACTTGCCGCTGTGGCTAACCTTGTGGAACTTTGTTTTGCATCTAAAGGCACTGCAGAAGAAGATGGTAATGCTGCCGTTACTGATGAGACAGAAGAAGAATTGCGCGCCATAAATGCTTCTTGAATATGTTTTAATTCTTTTTGCAACTCTTTACTATCTCCTACATATTTATGGTTTTTGTATAAAGTTCCATGGGTCGGGTTTATACAATAATTATCTTTACCAAGTTTAAAGCGTTTGCCATTCCAGGTCTCACTCGTTGGTAAATCTGAAATCGCCTCTAATACCTTGTCAGCAAAGGATTTTTCGGCTGAAGGCTTTGTTGTATCTATCCCTTTTGATAATAAAACTGCACCATTGCCGGTTACTCTCGATGACAAACTTGGCGCCGTTCCCGATGTCTTGCCAGCAGCAAAGCCTCTTCCGGTTGAAGGTGTTAGCGTTAATTTCGATGTTTCTGATACTAACTCTAATTGACGCGCTTCACCAATCAAACTAGCAGCATTAGCATTTAAATCTTTGTTCGTAACAATTTTATCTAAGAACGCGATTACCTTTTCTTCTTCCATTTTATTTGCAACCAAATTGCTATTTAAAATATTTAGCAGAAATTCAGTGTGCTGATTTATAGGTTCAATTGCTGTCGATCTTCTTGCTTCGACTAAATCATTTAATATTTTTTTGTAAGATTGGGTTGCAATATCCATTAAACGAATCTTATCATCATCGGATAATTTATTTTCAGCAGTATGAATTGCTTTTATTTTATTTATTCTCTCTAAATATTCCTCCGCGGATTCTGTAGCAGCAATTATTCCAACAACTGCTTTCGTAAATTTATCATTGGTCGTGACTTCAATGGAAGAAACTCCGAGCGCTTTAGAAGGTGATGCTACTACATGGTCAGTACCATTAAATTCGCGCCTCAATTCAATTTTACTATTTTCAATAAATTGTGTTCTATTAACATGGCTTGGATTTTGCCAGATTGTAGAAAAAGATTTTTCCGGATCCTTTTCCCGAAATGCTCCTACGCTATTAAACACAGCATGATAACCACAGCTATAACCGTCTCTTTGATTCTCGCAAGGAACTTTCTTTACTTCTTGGAATCTTAATGATGCTATTTGCCCTACCGCTCTTTGAAAAAGAGCATTTCGAGAATCATCTCCGGTTAAGTCAGTTGCTTTAAGATTTCTTACTCTATTAATAGCATTTTCTACGTCAGCCGGAACAAAATCGCCACCTCCCGAATCAAAATAATAAGGAATAATATCATTTCCCTGCTTTCTAAAATGTAAGGCAGTCCAATGAGTATCGCCACGAATTTCACCATTTACCAGTCTGCCTCGGCAAAGAGCAATTGATGCACGATTTATACCGCTTGCAATAAAATTCAAGATAAAATTACGCAAAGCTGTACCGCCTTCTCCTATCGGGCAAACTCCGAAAGCCTTTTCATTGAATTCATCATACCATGATTCCTCTGCTCCTGCTTTTATAAAAGCAGATCTCATCAAAGAATTTACATTTTGATAAGTCAAATTTGAATGATCGTAAACACGATTATAAACATCAAGCTCGCTTTGATATGCTGATCCTGAAGCGGCAGCAGGTGTTGATTTTGATGCTGATCCTGAAGCAGCGGCAGCGGCAGCCGGTTTTGACGCAGCAGCAGGTGTTGATTTTGATGCAGCGGCTGCAGTACGTGAATCAAACTCAGTACCCGCCAAACACCAACTTTCTTTACTTTGCAATTCACTTAAAAACTCAGGATGTTGTTTCAAAAATTCTTTCGCACTTTCTAAATATTTAGTCTCTCCAAATTCTTTTAAAGATTGAAAACATTTAGCAAATCTTATCGGATAGTAAGGTTTTATAGGAAATGCTGAACCTCCGATTTTTGTAGAATTTTCAATATCCCAACCCAGCGCCCAAAAATAGCGCTTTATCATATAATGATAATTCTCGGTAAATCGATTCTCTGATTTAAGTTCTGCAATCGATGATGGGTTAACTTGATATGTACTTCCCTTTCCGTAAGAACCCCAATTATAGGGAAAAACCCACCAATCAAAATGCTTGGCCCCGGTCGTAATTTCGTTTATAAATTTATTAGATAAGCCACCACTTGCTGCATCGATTCTTTCTTGCTTTTGAAAATATTCTGCAGTTCTGATAATGCCCTCATCGCCACCATGACCATAAATAACGTTGTATGCAACAGTACTCAACATAAAAATATTATTTTGCTAAAGGATGATGTTTAAACACTAAATCCTGTAATTTAGAATCCAAGATATGAGTATATATTTCCGTTGTTGAAATGTCACTATGCCCCAAAAGTTCCTGTAAAATGCGCAAATCCATGCCGTTATTGAGTAAATGCGTGGCAAAAGAATGGCGGATGACATGAGGATGAACTTTGGCCGGATCGATATTTACTTTAAGAGCTAATTCTTTAAGCATTTGGTGAAAACGCTGGCGAGTGAGGTGGTCGTACTCAGCAAGGCGAACATCATTATGAACTTTTACAATTTTTTTACTGGCGCGCAAAGTACCAACGAAAAGCCAATTTGATTTTTCCTGACCGCTTTGACGACGTAAATGTAAATATTCAATAAGCTTTCGGATAGCGGCTTTATTGAGCGGAGCGATTCTTTCTTTATTGCCTTTGCCTTTTACTATCAAATAATTTCGCAAAGTTAAATTGCCGCTTATATCAAAATCTTGCTGAATTGCTGAAATTGGCAGCGAAACTAATTCACTAACGCGAAGTCCCGCCGCATAAAGAATTTCTAGCATGCAAGACAGTTTTACCCCAAATTCCGATTTGTCTTTGTTCACAAAATCCAGCAATTTAAAAACTTCTTCTTCACTTAAAAATTTCGGTAATTTCTTAGCTTTCTTCGGTGATTTTAAATTAATTGCCGGATTATTTTTTATGATATTTTCATTTTGCAAAAACTTAAAAAAATTTTTGAAACAAGAAATTTTGCGGGCAATTGATGAAGGCTGCAATTCTTTTAGATCATCGAGATAATCCCTGATATTATTGATTCCGACTTGAGCCATGCTTATTTTTTTCTTTGCTAAAAAATCTGCAAATAATTCCAAATCCTTGGCGTAAGAACTAATAGTATTTTTGGATAAATTGTCTTCGACTTCTAATTTTGCGAGAAATATTTTTATATAATCCATCAAAATTCAAAAAAAGATTTCTCAAACATATCGTCTTGTTCAGGCAGACAAATATTGATGCGGTCTTTCACATCAATTTTTTCGACGATCTCACGCTGCGGAATTTTTGAATCAGCATTAAAAGCAAAAATAAATAACGCAATCAATGCGATAAAACTTGTCAAAAGCATTAGATGCTTGATAATTATCGTTATTTTATTGTCATCAGGATGGTAGAACATGCCGCTAAAAAAATTTATTAGCTCAATATTATTTTCCCTTTTTTTCTTAGCAAATAATTCTTTTGCTGAAATCGCCTTAATTCGCGATGCTGAAACTGAAAAATTTCTACGCGACCTTACCACACCAATATTTAAAGCAGCCGGTCTTAATGCCAAAAATATTCAAATTTATATTGTAAATGATGATTCAATAAATGCTTTCGTCAGCGGCGGGCAAAATGTTTTTATAAATACCGGACTTATTCGCAAGTATAAAACTCCTGACGCTTTGATTGGCGTAATTGCGCACGAAACCGGCCACATCACGGGCGGCCATTTGGCGCGCTCTGCGGAAGGGGCTGCCGAAGCCGAACGCGCCATGCTTTTAAGTTATTTACTTGGAATCGGCGCGGCAATTGGCGGTTCGCCCGATGCCGGATCGGCGCTAATTATGGGCGGCTCGCAAACTGCCGAGCGCCTCTATATGCGCTTCACGCGCACGCAAGAAGAAGCGGCAGATCAATATGCCATTGAATATTTGGACAAATTGCAATATCCGGCAACCGGCTTAATCAATTTGCTTGATTCATTCGACCGCGAAATGATTGGTTACAAAGGTCAAATTGACGAATATTTAATGTCACACCCGATAAGCCGCAAAAGAATTGATCTAATAAAGGCGCGCACGCAAGGCCGCAATTTTTCCGATGTAAAAATAAATCAAAAATTACAACCGCAGATGAATTGGGTTTTGGCGAAGCTTGACGGCTTCATGGATAATCCCGATAATATTTTGCAAAAAGATGCTAAAACTGAATTGCAACTTTACACAAAATCAATTGCTTTATTTCGCAAAAGCAAAACCTCCGAAGCCCTAAAAATACTAGATAAAATTATTAACAACCACAAGCAAAACGGATTTTTATATGAGGTAAAAGGCCAATTTCTTTTTGAAAGCGGCAAAATCGGCGATGCCATTTTAGCTTATGATAAAGCCGTAAAATTATTAAATTCTGAAGATTCGGCCCAATCAAAAATTGCTTTTGCCACCGCCATTTTAGCACTTAAAAAAACTGATAAGGATTTAGTAAATTTAGCGATAAAAAATTTAGAAGAAGCCAAAAAAGTTGAAGAAGAAAATCCGATGTTGCTTCGCGAATTATCAATTGCTTACGATAAAATAAATGACGAAGGCAGGTCTTTCCTGGCTTTAGCGGAATATAATTTAGCAATTAACGAAAAAGACAAAGCGCGCGAATATGCCAAAAAAGCCAAGGAAAAGCTGGACAAAAATAACAAGCTTGATTTGATACGTGCTGATGACTTGCTGGAATTGGCGAAGGAGAAGAAGGAGAAGAAATCATAGTAGTCATGCTGAGCCTGTCGAAGCATGGCAATAAACTCGGAGTTGCAACTACCATCGCCCGAAGGCAGGCTCAGGGTAACTACTTCGTAATAAATTAACATGAAAAAAGACCTCAGAAACTTCGGCCTAATCTGGTCAGGAATTTTTTTAACCATCGCATTATTTCCACTTTTACATCATCAATCATTAAAGCCATGGGCCCTTTATTTATCTGTCTTCTTCGCTATCACCGCCCTCCTCTATCCCCAAATTTTTTCTCAAACAAAATTCTACCAAACTTGGATAAAGTTCGGCGATTTTATGGGTAAAATAAATTCCAAAATCATAATTTTTATTTTGTTTTATTTTATATTTTTACCAATCGGTTTGGTGTTCAAAATTTTAAAAAAAGATTTGCTTAAGAAAAAATTAGATAAGTCATCGAATAGCTATTTTATTGATCGCGTCACTCAACCGGGTGATATGAAAAACCAATTTTAACTATGTATATTCTTGGAATTTCCTGTTTCTATCACGACTCTGCGGCCTGTTTAATCAAAGGCGAAAAAATAATTGCGGCGGCGCAAGAAGAAAGATTTACGCGCAAAAAACACGATTCGGCATTTCCCGCCGAAGCAATAAAATACTGCCTTGATGAAGCGAAAATTTCACTCGATGAAATTTCTTACATCGGATTTTACGACAAGCCTTTATTAAAATTTGAACGCTTGCTTGAAACTTACATCAGCGAAACGCCGCGCGGATTTAAGTCTTTCCTCATGGCAATTCCACTTTGGTTAAAAGAAAAATTATTTTTAAAAGATAATTTGATTAAGAGTTTTGCCAAACTTTATCCTAACCAAAAATCAGTGGAATCGCGTTTACTTTTCGGCGAACATCACGGCTCACACGCCGCCAGCGCCTTCTATCCTTCGCCTTTTGAAAAAGCCGCTGTGCTCAACATGGACGGTGTTGGCGAATGGGTTACAACTTCAATTGCGGTGGGTGAAAAAAACAAACTCGAATTCTTAAAAGAAATCCATTTTCCCCATTCAATCGGTTTGCTTTATTCTGCCTTCACTTATTACACGGGATTTAAAGTAAATTCCGGTGAATATAAATTGATGGGTCTTGCACCTTACGGAAACGCGGTTTACGCCGATTTGATAAAAGAAAAATTAATTGATATAAAAGAAGACGGTTCGTTCAAACTCGACATGAGTTATTTTAATTATGCGACAGGTTTGACAATGACGAACAAAAAATTTCATAAGCTTTTCGGCCGCGCGCCGCGCGCTCGCGAAAGCGAAGTTACGCAATTTGAAATGGACATCGCCGCATCAATTCAGCAAGTTACCGAAGAAATTGTTTTGAAATTGGCGCGTACCGCGAAAAAATTAACAAACTCATCGAACCTTTGTTTGTCTGGCGGTGTGGCGCTTAACTGTGTGGCTAACGGCAAAATCTTACAAGAAAAAATCTTTGAAAATATTTTTATTCAACCGGCCTCAGGAGATGCCGGTGGCGCTCTGGGCGTTGCTTTCTGGGCCTATTATAATTATTTAAAAAACGAACGAACCACTTACCAAACCAACAAAGACAATATGCAAGGCTCGTATCTTGGCATTAAATATAGCAATGATGACGTAAAAAATTATCTCGATAAAATCGGCGCTAAATATGTTCACGTCATTGACCGTAATGAATATAATAAAATTTTAGCAAACGAACTAGCAAAAGAAAAAGTTGTCGGCTGGCATCAAGGCCGCATGGAATTTGGGCCGCGGGCACTTGGCGCAAGAAGCATAATCGGCGATGCCCGCAGTAAAAACATGCAAAAAATAATGAACCTAAAAATAAAATATCGCGAAAGCTTCCGTCCTTTTGCACCGGCGGTTTTACGCGAAGATGTTACAAAATATTTTGCCGTTCCCGAAGTCGATTCGCCTTACATGCTCATAGTCGCACCCATTAGTGAAAAAATCAAAAAAACCATGAATGAAAATGAAGAAAAATTATTCGGCATCGAAAAATTAAATATCGCAAGATCTGAATTACCGGCCATCACCCACGTTGATTATTCAGCGCGCATTCAAACAGTTCACGCAGAAACTAATCCGCATTTTTACGATTTACTAAAAGAATTTAAAAACCAAACTAACTGTTCAGTTCTAATCAACACCTCTTTCAACGTCCGCGGCGAACCAATAGTATGTTCACCCGAAGACTCCTACAAATGCTTCATGCGCACCGAAATGGATATTTTGGCGATTGAAGATTTTATTTTACACAAAGAAAACCAACCGGATTTTTCCGATCGCGAGGATTGGCAAAAAAATTATGAGTTGGATTAATATATTGACTATTAATCAAATGTAACTTATTGTATTACAATTGAACTCAATAATTTACCTAGTAAGACAATGTCAACAATTACAGTAAGAATCCCGGAAGAGCTCGATCCTATTATCGAAGAATTTTGCAAAGAAGAAGACCGTTCTAAGTCCTGGCTAATAAAAAGAGCACTAAAAGAAAAGCTAGAAGAATGGCGCGACACTAGAATTGCCTTAAAAGGACACAATGAATATGAAAAAAATCCCGATTCATTTCTTAGCCATGATAAATTTTGGAAAGAGGCTAAAAAACACCAAAAATCAAAATAATGTGGAAAATCCTCTATCGCCAGCAGTCACTGAAATTTGTTAAAAAATTAGATAATAAATCTCAAGAAAATATCCAAAATTACATAGAAAAAATTTCCGAAACAAAAAATCCCGAAGATTTTGGTAAGCCTTTAACCGGCAATCTCAAAGGTTTCTGGAGATATCGCGTCGGCGACTATCGTATAATTTGCGAGATCAGAAAAAAAGAATTGATAGTTCTTGTGATTGATATTGGGCACAGAAGTAAGATTTACAAAGAAAAATAAATTATAGATCTTACACCATTAACCTGCGCGGGTCGGGATTTGTAATCCCGACCCTATGTTCATTTCCCCTACTTCAACAAAACCTGCAACCTTCGAGAAAAATCTTTTGCATCTTTAATCGGCTCATCTTCGATAATGCACGCTAAATCAAACAAAGTTGAGACAATGTCGCGCGCCTCGGTTTTCTTGGCCTCCTCGCTGTATTTCTCGTTGAGATTTTTCACAATAAAATTGTTCGGATTTACTTCCAAAATTTTTGCCGAAGCTGTTTGAATTTGTTTTTGTTCAAGCAAAAATCTTTCCAAGCGAATATCCATGCCTGCGGAATCAACGGCCAAGCATACCGGCGAATCTGTTAATTTTTTTGAAATTCGGGCCTCTTTAATTTTATCGCCTAAAACTTCTTTGATAAATTTCAGCAAACCTTCGTAATTGCTGGCAGTAACATCTTTAATTTCTTCTTTCGTTTCTTCTTCTTTTTGCTCTTTGCCGATTTTTTCTAAATCAACATCGTGACGATTGATCGACTGAAACTCCTTGTCTTTGTAAGGCAAAACGACTGTTACCCAAAATTCGTCAACGGCGTCAGTCAAAAATAAAACTTCAATATCTTTGGCTAAAAACGCTTCAAGTTGGGGCGAAGCTTTGATTTTTTCTACCGATTCTCCGGTTAAAAAATAAATTTTATCTTGGCCGGTTTTAGCGCGATCCAAATATTCGGCAAGTGAAATTAATTTTTCCGGCGATTTGGAAGAATAAAAACGACAAACTTCGAGGATTTTTTCTCTAAATTCACTACCTTCGCAAAGCCCTTCTTTCAAGACTGCGCCAAAATTATTCCAGAATTTTAAATATTCTTCTTCATTTTCATTCGCTTTCTTTTTTAACTCAGACAAAACTTTATTTATCACCGATTTTTTGATTTTTTCTAAAACCAAATTATGTTGCAAAGTTTCGCGGCTGATATTTAGCGGCAAATCGTCAGTGTCCACCAAGCCACGCAAAAAGCGCAGCCATGACGGAACTAGATTTAAATCTTCGGAAATAAAAACTTTTTTCACATAAAGTTTTACGGCAGTTTTTCGATCTGGATGAAATAAATCAAAGGGCTTGCTTGATGGAATAAAAAGTAAATTAGTGTAGGTAATCACGCCTTCGGCCTTGTTGTGCAAAGTCATAAAAGGCTCGCCGGGCAAATGCGTAAAAGACTTATAAAAATTTTGATATTGCTCTGGCGTTATTTCTTCTTTTGATTTTGTCCACAAAGCCGAAGCTGAATTAAGCACTTCAACTTTCGCGCCTGCATCAACATTTTCCGGGATAAATTCGATTTTAAAATTGATGTGATCAGAATAAGTTTGCACAACATGTTTGATGTGAAAACGATCAAGAAAATCTCCGGCCGAATCTTTTAGATGCAGGATTATCTTGGTTCCACGTGCTATTTTTTCTTCGCTTTCACTAACAATAAATTGTCCTTTTCCTTCCGATTCCCATTTCCAAACTTTCTCTTCATCAAATTTACGCGAAAAAACTTCCACCTTATCCGCAATCATAAAGCTTGAATAAAACCCAACGCCGAATTGTCCGATTAATTGCACGTCTTTTTGCTTGTCTCCGGTCAATGATTTTAAAAAATTCTCCGTGCCAGAGCGCGCAATAGTACCAAGGTTTGCCACCAAATCATCATGATTCATGCCGATGCCATTATCGGTAATAATTAATTTTTTTCCGGCCTTATTTGTCGTAATCGAAATCTTCAATTCATCCTTCAACAAGTCGGGATTTTGCGCACCCAAATAGCGCAATTTGTCGCAAGCATCCGAAGCATTAGAAACCAACTCGCGCAAAGCCACGTCTTGATTGGTGTAAAGCGAATTAATCATAAGGTGCAAAACCTTGCCAACCTCAACGTCGAAAGTAAATTGTTCTTGATTTGTCATGTGTTTTTGAAGTAATTTGTTTTTTTCATTAAATAAATATTACTTAACTTTTTTCAAGTCTATGTTTGCACCTAAAATTGATTTTACTCCGATTACTCCTTCAACTCCTACAAATGAAGAAATTGCAGCAATTTTAGATGAAAAAAATGATAAAGATCCAACCAGAACCTACTTCGATGGTATTATAGAATTAATAGAAACAAAAGTTGGTAAAATAGGTGAAGATGAAAGAAACAACTTAAGAACTTACATAATAAAATACGCTAAATTGCCAGATCCCGGTAAAAATATTAATGACAAAATATCAGATATCGCAAAAGTGCTTTTAGCTTTTTCTGAGGAATCAAAAGAATACTTCTTAGAAATGATTAAAGCCCCAATTCCATCACCAACCCTAGAACCAGAAGCCTCAAGCCCCGCATCTCACAGCGCCTCTGCAGGCCACTCACCTTCTTAAATCTAAACAATTTTTCTTACAAAAAAACATATCCGACGCTTATTCTTGTTGCTTTGATTTCAAAATTTAATATAATCACCGCCTTTAACTAAAATCAAAATTTATGGCCATTTCACAAAAAAGACTTTTAGAATTAGCTCAAGATGCCGCATTACTAACTAAGCATTTTCAAAAAAAGAGCTATCAATCAGCCCGACAAATCCTGGGAAATTCTTTTAGAAGCAATGAAGAACGCGACCTTTTTAAAAATAGCCAATATCTAATGGAATTTGCTCTAAAAGCTGGATTTGATAAAGCTAAAACCAATTTTCTCTTTGAGGGCGGAGGATCGGCAATTGATGAAATTTTAGAACAAAATAAAATACTTACCAAAACGCAAAGCGCGCCCGCAAAATTAGCAACTCCGATAACTCCGTCAATTATACCACCACGCCGTCCACGACCAACTCCCATTCAAGAACAGCGTCCCGTTACTCCACCCAAACCCAAACCAATGCCGATTCAGGAATATGTTGCAAATCCTAGGCCAAAACCGCCAATTCCAAAGCCAACACCATTGGTTCCAAACCCTGTTATTCCGCTTGATCCAATAATGCCTCGCACCCCAAAAATTACCATAAAACCAAGCAAAGAAGAAGGAGAAATCAGGCCGGCAGAAATTCCTGTTCCGGCAGAGAAACTGCAAACACAGGCTGCGCCGGAAATTACAATCGACCCGGCACTTCCAAATCCTCCTGCCAAGCCGCGCCTTCGTCCACAAGACTTGGTAGTTGAAAATTTTGATTTTAAAATAGATGATGAATTTAAACCTTCCGAGCAAGTTCCCGAAACAACTGCCGACCCTTTAGATGAAGCGGTGCAAGAAGATGTTATTGAAACCGTAGTTCCCGAAGCGGTAATTCCCGAAAACACAGTGATTCCTGAAAACACAGTGATTCCGGAAGAAACTGTCATTCCTGATCCGGTACCACCTGCGCCTATGCCTGCTCCTGTTGTACCAACTCCAAAAAGAAGGACTGTCACAGTAATTCCAACACCGCAACCACCAGCCCGCGAAATACCAAACCTGCGCCCTACGGAATTTTCCGATAAATATAAAGAAGGCATACATTATGCAGCTGAATACGGCACTCTGGAAATGCTTCAAAAAGCCTTGGAGAAAACCAAAAGCTTAAGCATCGGTTTTTACGATAAAGAAGTTCGCAATGATGATAAAACCGCACTTCACTTGGCATTGATGCGCGATGAAGCAACTGCCTCTGCCATGGTAGAAATAATGCTAAAAAAAGAAGGCATCAAAATAATTTTAAATAAAGAAACCGAAGGTCAAACCGCCCTTGATATTGCTATTGCCAATGGCTATGAGACAGTAGCTGCGCGCTTAAAGGAAATTGGCGCAAGATCTTCTGATAACCCAGTAATAGCAGTCCCACGAGTCATAACATCAAGCGGTACTGCCAAGCCTAGCGGTATTGATAGGTTCCGTATGGCAGCAAATACGGTAAAAGCTGCAAGCGCTTTTAAACGTCCGGAAATAAAGGTTGCAGCACCAGAAAAAATCGTACCAAAAACACCAACCATTGAGGAAGTTATAGCAGTGCCTGTAACCGCCGAGCAAAAACCAATTCCTCTTCCTCAAGAAATTCCGACTTTAACTAAAGATGATGAGGAATTTTTAGAAGAATTTACGGCACAAATAGTAGAAATGCCTAAAGTAGAAACGCAGGCAGCTGCTCTCTCAACAGTTCCTGTATATACTTCAAAACGGGTTTATGTTGATGACAGAGAAAAAAGTCAAACACCAAGCTTAAATATGGATGTCGTAATGAATGATTCCCCTACCGGAGTAACTTCAAGCTTAAACTCAAGCGCGTCTTCGGTAACAATATCCAGTCCTGATTTTACTGCATCATCACCTGTCAAAATGGACAAAAAAGTTCCAACACCTCCAAAATCAGCAAAAATACCTACGGGTGTTGAGGCCATGCAAAAATTAATGATGCTTCAACGTCAAAGCGCTTCGCAAGAACGCTTGGTAGAACCTAAAACAAAAAAAGAATTAACAGTCAGTGAAAAATTAAAAAATATAGCTTCAGGAGCAGATAATTTACTTGCGCGAGCAGGAAGATTTTTTGGTAGAAATAAACCCGGAACTAATGTTAGCAAGAATAATACACTTGAATCAGCATCACCAAAATCGCATCCTACAAAACCTCTTTCTGCAGAAAAAGTTGCATCTCGTCACCGAGAAATCACTATAGTTTAACCAATAAAGGTTGTTCATTCTTTTGATACTGTTAAGACTGAACAACCTTTTGCTCATTTAATTTTTTCGGGTTAATACGCTAATGGGTTTTCTCAGTTTAATCATACTCTCTCAAGGGAAGGATGATTAGACTGAGAAAATCCATTAACGTATAAGTCCGAATTTTTTTATCAAAACTTCATTCAAATTAAACTCGTCTTTTTCTAAAATTTCCTTCATCGACGTCACCCCGAATTCTTTAATTCCGCAAGGCACAATCCTGCCAAAGCCCGCCAAATCACAATCCGCATTGATTGCAATACCGTGATAAGAAACCCATTTTTTAATTTTAATCCCAAGCGCGGCAATTTTTTTCTCGCCATTTTTTGTTTCAACCCAAATACCGACGCGGCCTTTTCTTATTTCGCCTTTAATTCCATATTCTTTTAAAACTGCAATTACATAATTTTCCAAAAATTCCACAAAGCGCGCCACATCCGGCTTCTCGGGCGCAAAAAATTTTTTTAAATCAAGCATCACATAAATTATTTTCATGCCCGGACAATGATAAGTATATTTTCCGCCGCGATTAGTTTGAAAAACCGGAACATCTCCCGCATCAAGCAAATCCTCATCGCGCGCCGAGATTCCGGCGGTATAAACCGGATGATGTTCCAGAATCCAAATTAATTGCTTAGCCTTGCCTGCAATAATGTCGTCAACACGCTGTTTCATTAGCGCCAGCGCATCTTCGAAATGCACAAGTTCTTTGCTTATTTTTATTTCGATTTCGTTAGACATTGAAGAATAAATGTTAGTGGCCTAGAGTATTTCAATATACCTTCAAGCCACACTCCTTAGTCACCCTGAGCCTGTCGAAGGGTGATATTAGCACCGTGCCTTGAATCACCCTTCGACCAGCTCAGGGTGACCATAAAGAGTGTTTATAATTTAAATTTATGATAGGTAAATTACGCGGAAATATAGATTCTGTCAATGACGACCGAGCGATTATCGATGTCGGCGGCGTGGGCTATTTGGTTTTTATTTCGCATAAAACCGCTGAATTTCTACGCCAATTTCCCAAAGATCGTGAAGTTTCACTAACCATCGAAACCGTTGTCAAAGAAGACGCCATCGAGCTTTACGGCTTTGGTTCGGAGATCGAAAAAATCTGGTTTTTGGAATTAACTAAGGTGCAAGGCGTTGGCGCTAAAATGGGACAAAAAATTCTTGGAGCTTTCGCAGTTCAAGATCTAGCACGCGCTTTACTCTCATCAGACATTAAGGCCTTCACCAACATTTCCGGCATCGGCCCGAAATTAGCACAAAGAATTACTACCGAATTAAAAGAAAGCCCGAAAAAATTAGGAATTGACATCGGAATTGAAATAAAAGCGAGCGGAAATTTAAGCAAAATTTCTAATAATCAAATTGCCAGTGATGCAATTTCCGCCTTAGAAAATCTTGGTTACAGAAAAGCTGATTGCTTGAAGGTTATTGATCTTTTGCTTGGTGGTAATGCAAAAATTACGCTCGAAAATTTGATTACTTTGTCGTTAAGAGAATTGAGTAAGAATAAATTTTAATTACCCTCACCCTAACCCTCTCCCTCAAGGGAAGAGGGAATTACTATTAAATATTCCCTCTACCCTTGAGGGGTAAAAAGTTAAAACAAATGCCAAAACACGAAGACTTAAACGCCGAACTAAATAAAGAAACAAACGAAAGTAACCACGAAAACATCCTGCGCCCCCTTTATTTACGCGACTTCTTGGGCCAAGAAAAATTAAAAGAAAATCTCGAAATTTTCATTCGCGCCGCTAAAGCCCGCGGCGATGCACTTGATCATTCCTTGTTTTACGGGCCTCCCGGGCTTGGAAAAACTACACTGGCGCAAATTATCGCTCACGAAATGGGCGTTGGTTTTAAAGGCACTGCCGGCCCGGTAATTTCTAAGTCCGGCGACTTGGCTGCACTGTTAACGAATTTGCAAGAAGGCGATATTTTTTTCATCGATGAAATTCACCGTCTAAATAAAAATGTCGAAGAAGTCTTATATTCGGCGATGGAAGACTTTAAGCTCGACATTATGATCGGTGAAGGCCCGGCGGCGCGTGCCATTAAAATTGATTTGCCGAAATTTACCTTGGTTGGTGCCACAACGCGCGTCGGACTTATCGCAAACCCTTTAAAAGACCGCTTCGGCATTCCTTTACGCATCAATTTTTACAGCCCCGAAGAACTTGAACAAATCGTAATTCGTGATGCCAAAATTTTAAATATCGGAATCGAAAAACCAGCCGCTTTTGAAATTGCTAAAAGATCGCGCGGAACCCCGCGAATCGCGATTCGCTTACTTAAACGCGTCCGCGATTTTGCCATTGATAAAAACGAAAAAAACATCAGCCAAAAAACCGCCGACTATGCCTTACGCCGCTTAGAAATAGATGAGGCCGGGCTTGATTCTGCCGATTACCGCTACCTAAAATTCATCGCCGTCAATTACCGCGGAGGACCTGTCGGAGTTGACACCATCGCCTCTGCTATCGGCGAAGAAAAAGATACCGTTGAAGATACAATCGAACCTTACCTAATCCAACAAGGCTTCGTCGAAAAAACCCCACGCGGCCGCGTTTTGACTGAAACGGCGATAAAACATCTTGGAATATAAAAGCAAATTTGCTAAGATGTTTTTTAAAATTTAAAAGGGGTCTGACCCCTTTTTCAAGAAAGGGGTCAGACCCCTTTTAAAAAAATATGAAAAATAAAAACGTTCTCCTCATAATCACCGGCTCAATTGCCGCTTACAAATCTATGGATTTGGTGCGGTTGTTGACAAAAAAATCTTATAATGTCACTTGCATTTTGACTAAGGCGGCGAGCGAATTTATTACGCCGCTTTTGGCATCAAGTCTTTCAGGAAACAAAACTTACAGCGAACTTTTTTCAGCAGAAGATGAGGCTAAAATCGGGCATATTAAATTGGCGCGCGATGCTGATTTGATTGCGGTGGCACCGGCCACTGCCGACTTTATTGCTAAAATGGCAAATGGTTATGCTGATGATTTGGCTTCAAGCGTGATACTTGCCGCAGATAAAAAAATCATGGTCGCGCCGGCCATGAATGAAAAAATGTTGCAGCAAAAAACTACCATTCAAAATTTAGAAAAGCTTGTTGAGGCAGGAATTTCACTAATCGAGCCTGAAGTTGATATTTTAGCTTGCGGCGAATTCGGCAAAGGAAAAATGGCAGCACCGGAAAAAATTTGTGAAGAAATTTGTAATTTTTTTGAAAATAAGAATCTTTTAAAAGGAAAAAAAGTTTTGCTAACAGGAGGCTCAACCCTTGAAAAAATTGATCCGGTAAGATTTATCGGCAATCACTCTTCCGGAAAACAAGCAATTGCAATTGCCAAAATTCTAGATGAGATGGGCGCAGATGTTACCTTTATCGCCGGCAATATTCGCGAAACAATTCCGCTTCCGCAAAATAAAATAATTCGCGTAAAAAGTGCCAATGAAATGTTTGATGCCGTAAAAAATACCTTATCACAAAAGCAGATATTCATTGGCTGCGCCGCTGTTTCAGATTTTAGAGTTAAAAATTTTTCTAAAGAAAAAATCAAAAAAAGCGATAAAAATTTAACTTTAGAATTAGAAAAAAATCCTGATATTTTAGAATATGTCGGAAGTACTAAAAACCGCCCGGCTCTAGTGATTGGCTTTGCTGCTGAAAGCGAAAATCTACTTAAAAATGCCAAACAAAAATTACAGAAAAAAAATTGCGATTTGATAATTGCCAATGATATTGAATCAGGAAAAATTTTTGGTTCCGAGCTAACGCACGCCTACTTCGTTGAAAAGAATAAAACTGACGATTTAGGTAAAATTTCCAAAGTTGAATTGGCAAAAAGATTAGCAAAAAAACTCCTCAGTCACCCTGAGGTAAGTCGAAGGGTGATTCAAGCCCGATAATTACAATCACCCTTCGACTTACCTCAGGGTGACATCGAAATTTTTATAAATGTTTAAATTTAATATCACCTTTCAAGATCTCTACTCCCTGAACGGCTTGCAAAAAGTCGATGCTGAATTTAGAAAATTTTTATCTCTAAAAAATCAAGAATTAGCTCAAAAATTTTTTAATTTAAAAAATTACGATGCAGCTACGGTGATAGATGTTTCAAGACTTCTTGAAGATTTTATTGTTGAGTTATTCGATGTAAAAACTGCTAATGACGAGTTGAAAAAAAAGCATGATGAATTACAGAAAATTTATTATGTAAGACGAGAATTCGTGCAGCGCGTTGTGGCAAAGAAATATGATTCCTGTATAGAAAACAATGGTTTGAGGATATTAGAGGAATTAGAAATTATTTATGATGATGTTGATGATTTGGAAAAAAAATTAGCTGAAAAAATTTTTTTATGTTCTCAAAATAATGCTGAACAGGAATTACAAATTTTTACCGAATATGCCACATGGGCGCTTTATTCTAAAGACGGCCAAGACTTCCACAAAAACGGTTCGCTTTTTATTCTACCCCAAAAAACCGATCCCCAAAATTTAATCAAAGAAATTACCCCAAGAAATCGCGACGGCTTTAACCTCACGGATTCAGGCTTCGCGCTTAATCGCAGCTTAGCCGAAACTCATTACTGCATCTTCTGCCATAAACAAGACAAAGATTCCTGCCGCAAGGGCCTATGCACTAACCCCCCGAGCACCCGAGCACCCGAGCACCCGAGCACCTTCAAAACCGATGCCCTCGGCATCGAACTCAAAGGCTGTCCTTTAGACCAAAAAATTTCGGAAATGAATTTACTAAAATCGGAAGGATTTTCAATCGCGTCACTTGCAACCGCAATTATCGACAACCCAATGATTGCAGGCACCGGCAGCCGTATTTGCAATGATTGCATGAAATCATGTATTTATCAAAAACAAGATTCGGTTGATATTCCGCAAATTGAAACGCGCACTTTAAAAGATGTTTTAGCACTTCCTTACGGCTTTGAAATTTATTCGCTATTAACGCGGTGGAACCCTTTAAACATTGATTCGCCAATGGTTAAGGAAAATTCCGGAAAAAAAATCCTAGTGTGCGGTTTAGGGCCTGCGGGGTATACTCTTTCTCACTATTTGATGAATGAGGGCCATGAAGTGGTAGCAATTGACGGTTTAAAGATTGAGCCTTTGGATCCAGCAATTTCAGGCATTGACGCTTATGGCAATAGATGCGAATTTCAACCGATAAAATATATAGAAGAAATTTACGAACCGCTTTCAAGTCGCTTGATTCAAGGCTTCGGCGGCGTTGCTGAATATGGCATTACGGCAAGATGGGATAAGAATTTTCTAAAAATTATTCGCTTGCTTTTGGAACGCCGAAATAATTTTAGAATGTTTGGCGGATTACGCTTCGGCTCATCGATTACCATTGAAACTGCCGTTAAAGAATATGGCTTCGATCATGTTGCAGTCTGCATTGGAGCCGGAAAACCAAATATTATAGATTTAGAAAATAATTTCGCCAAAGGCATTCGCCAAGCTTCGGATTTTTTGATGACGCTGCAATTACAAGGGGCGTTTCGTCAAGATTTACCGACAAATTTACAAATCAGGATGCCGATAATTGTGGTGGGTGGCGGGTTGACAGCCATTGATACTGCTTGCGAGGCAAGTGCTTATTACATCGAACAAATTAAAAAATTTGCAAATAATGTTGCAAAAATCGGTAAGGAAAATTTCTTTAAAAAATTAAATACCGAAGAAAAAATAATTGCTGAAGAATTTTTAGCTCATCGCGCCGAACTAGATAATTCAAGCTCTAACATTGATTTCTTAAAAAAATTGGGCGGTGTTAAAATTTTATATCGTAAAAAAATTCAAGACTCTCCCGCTTACAAACACAACCATCAAGAGCTTAATAAAGCACTTGAAGAAGGTATTGAATTTATTGCCGAAACCGCACCGCTTAAGGCTGAATTAGATGAATTTGGTCATATAAAATCTTTACAAACTAATAAGGAAAGCTTTGCTTGCAAATCTTTACTTATAGCCGCCGGAACTGCGCCAAATCTGTCTCCGTTTACAAAAGACGGGCTTGATATTAACAGTGATAAGATTAGTTTTTTTGGCGATGCAACAAAGAAATTTGAGGGCAATGTGGTGAAGGCGATGGCCAGTGCGAAGGCGGGATATAAAGAGATTCGTAAGAAATTATATGACATGAATGTTGCAACTGGGTTACAAATCCCGTTCCAACGTTCATGTCTAAAAAAAATCAACAATGATTTCCTAGTAACCATCAAAAAAATCGAGCGCCTTTCCGACCATGTGGTTGAAGTCTTCATAAAAGCTCCGCTTCTTGCCAAACATACCAAAATCGGTCATATTTTTCGCTTGCAGAATTATCATGCTTTTGCTGAAAAATTCGATGATAAATTACTCGCCATGGAAGGTGTTGCAGTTACAGCCTTAAGCATTAACAAAGAATCAGGAATTATCAGCTGCATCGTTGTTGAAACCGGCGGTTCAACTTCTCTCATCAAAAACTTTAAACCAGACGATCCTTGTATTTTCATGGGCCCAAGCGGTAAGCCAACGGAAATTCCAAAAAATGAAAAAGTTTTATTAATCGGTGGCGGTCGCGGTAACCAACCACTTACCGCACTTGCTGAAGCCTTCAGCGCCAATGGTTGCGAAGTCACTTTCATTGCCGGCTATCGTAAAAATGAATTTATAGTAAGACAAGAAAGGATGGAAAATTCCTGCAAGCAAATGATCTTTGCAATTGAAGAAAAACCAAATCTGAAATTAAAAAACCCACAGAGCCTACAGATTCAAGGAACAGTGATTGATGCAATAAATGGGTCTGACCTCTTTGACCGAATTTTTGCAATCGGCAATGATAAAATGATGCACGAAATAGCTAGATTGCGTCATGAAAATATCGTACCAGCCCTTGCAAATGCTAAGGTAGCAATCACAAGTCTTAACGCCCCAATGCAATGTATGCTTAAAGGCGTATGCTCGCAATGCTTGCAAAAAAGAAAAAATGAAAAAGGTGAAACGGAATATTTTTATTCTTGCGCCGAACAAGATCAAGATAGCGACAAGCTAGATTTTGCGCACCTTCACGCCAGATGTGAACAAAATTCACTTTTGGAAAAAACCAGCGCTATGCGTGAACTGCACCAATTTCTTGAGAAATAATAGCAGGACGACCGGTACTTTTAGGAGAAATAACACTTCCCGAAGGACGTGAAGCGCTTTGCGCAAACTGCTTCATAATTTGTGATATAGCGGGACGCTCAGCGTAAGCATGACTAACCGAAGTTGAAGGCGCATTAAGTTGAAATTGGTTAGCCATAATACCATCTATCATTTCAGCTCTAGCATCATCATATTCTATTCCACCTTTTTCTCCTACCATAACTTCTCCATTAAAAATTGATTCGGTAACTTTTTGCATATCATGCATAGCTAATTGCCTGATTTCTTCAACAGACTTTGCTTTGGAAAGTCTTGCTATACTTGATTCAACCATTTTATCCGCCAATTCGCGACCAAATTTTTTCCAACCGCTACCATCGCTGCTTAAAGCACTTCCACGTGCATAAGCATCTTGTACATTATCTTCATCAAGTCCGCCGACTGCTCTTTTTATTACCGCGGCAATTAAACCGGCTCCGGGCACAAAAGAAGCAGCGCTCATTAAATCGCTTGCCACCTCACCCACTTTTCCGATAATACCATCTTGCATCTTAACCGCAGGCGCGATTTCACATTGAGTGCCAAATGCTTTCATCGATTTTGCAACGATATTGTGATATACAAGCATCTTGCTTGCAGTGTCCGGATCAACAGAATAAAAGCTGCCAATAGATGCAATAATTCCAGCCTTAGTTTGCATTTTTTAAACGATTAATTAACAACAGTTACCGCACGACGATTTTTCGCCATGATAGCTTCACTATCACCAAAAAATGCCGGTCTTTCTTTACCGTAAGACACAGTGTCAAGGCGCTTAGAATCAACACCTTTTGACACTAAATAATTTTTAACGGCATTAGCTCTTCTTTCACCCAAAGCAATATTATATTCACGAGTTCCGCGCTCATCGCAGTGGCCTTCGATTGTTACGCGTAGTTTAGAATCATTTTGCAACCAAGAAACTTGTGTATCGAGAATTTTTTTCGCTTCATCACTTAAACTTGCAGAATCATATGAGAAAAGTACGCGGTCTTGCACTTCAATTTCTTGCACTTCAGCTTGTTTATTTAATTCTTCAGCTTCTGCAGCACTGTTAACTGTTTGGAAAGCGCTATTCTTATAGGCATCTGCTGAACCTTCTTCAACCTTGAATTCGTTTAACTCGTCTTTAACGGCCTTAGGCTTACTGGCACAAGACGCGAGATAAAATATAGCAAGTAAAATTGAAAGTTTTTTTAGCATTAGCCCTCCCTTAAATTTGTTAGAAATTGGTAGAAGATGATACAAAATTTAAAAGCAATGTCAAGCAGATAGGGATAAAAAACTTGCAAAGACTCTGTTTATTATGTACAATGGCGCGAATTTTTTAATATGTCAGCAACACAAACTTTACCATTACCGCCTCCACTTCCTTCGCGTTCTGAAAGGGTAAAATCGCTTTTTTTGCGTCGCCAAAAAAAAGAGCGTAATTTTTTGCGCACGCAAGTTAATAGCTCAGAACTTGATAAATTATTTGCTGAAACTGAAGTTAATAATTTATATGATGCCAAACGCGCTGCTTACATCAAACAACAAGCATTTAGCAAGATTTCTTCTTATAACGGCGACCAAGAGCAAATCAAAAATTTTATTGAAGATTTAAGAGAAATTTTTACAGAGCGCAAAAATTTAAGAAAAAAATATTCTCTTCACCAAAATAAAAAAGCCGACATCATCAGAGCAGAAAGACAGCCCCACATAGTCGACTTTAACACAATTCAAGGCCAAGAAAAAATCACCCCGGGATTTTACGACACGATTAATCGTCCCAGAATGAATGTCGGCGGCGTTGTTAACGCTAGTGCCAAAGGCAAAGAGTTCGTTGAGAATCCGGCCGGAGTTGTTGATTATCCTTATCCGGCGGATAAAATAAGTCGTAATATCATTTGGGATTTGGAAGAAGTTGAAAATGACCAAATACGCGCCAATAACGGAGATTTGGTAATGCGTCTTGGCAGTAAAGATCGCCTGCTAAACGAAGAAGAAAGACAAGCGCTTACAACTTATCGTCCGGTAAAAGGAGCAATGTCTAACATATTTGAAGCTTTTGCTACCGGAGCTTCGCATCTTGTTCATTATTTGGGACGCGGCATGTGGAGCAAGACAGACGCAAGACGCACCGAAGATTTTGAAAAGCTGCGCGCTGAAATTTTTGAAAGAATTGCCAGACAAATTTATAATACCCAACTTGGAAGCGAGAATTACGCCTCAATATTAAAAAGAGTAAATGATGCCGCTAAAACTAACTCTAATTCAGACTTACTAAGCTATGTCGCCCAAGAAACTTTGGCCAAGTTAATTAACGATCAAATCAAAGTTGAGCAAAAAGCTAATGAGGAAAAAATTGAAGCTTTCAATAAAGCGATGACCAAGGAATTCAAAAACTTTACTGACGACTTCCAAAAAATTATTAATGAAGATGATGCAATGTGGAAATATCGCCTATTACATGTCTTCTTATTGATGAGCCCTTTTGCAGCAGTCACAGGAGTTGGTTTTTTATTTGATTACATGGGTTTGATTTCTGATATTATTAATCCGATTTTTGGCACTGACGGATTGGCAAAAGGCATTGGTCGTTTAGCCAGCACCGAAACTTTAGGACCGCTTGGCTGGATTTCGGAACAAATGCAAATTCCTGAAATAACTGAATTTGCATTAAATAATGTGCCGATTGTGAGTCAGGTGGTGAACTGTTTTGACGCTCTCGTTCAAAGCGAGGTGGGGCAAGGTCTTTTCGGCACTTTACTTCCCGTTGTTGAAAACAGCGTTCTTACTCCGCTCTTAATCGCCGGCGTATTTTCACTATCACGCCTTAATAACGAGCTTGGACTACACAAGAAAAAAAGCACGTTTCTCGAAGGCAAAAATAATGGCATGAAAAAAGCCGTTGATGATTTTAGCACTTCTATAGAAAGCGAGATGAAAGCTAGAAAAGACGCGTTTTCCACTAGAATTACCAATGAACTTTTTGGCACGGAAACTTGTAAAATGGTTGAGATGACCAAATTTTTTATGCATAGCGATGACAAGTTGATGCAATTCATTATTTCCGATGCAAGTGATGAAGTAAAAAAATCTTTAACCGATGCCAAGCAAGCAGGAAAAATGGCTGGCGAACATGATTGTTTTGACCAATTAAAAGCAGTTGATGCCAAAGAATTGGAAAAAATAAAAAGAAAATTTTTAACTTATTTAACTATTGAGCACCAAGAAGTGCGTAGGGAAGATATCAGCGAATCAGAGATGATGCCAGCAATATTTGCTCGTTTGGAAGAATTGGATAAATTGAAAGCAACCAACGCTATAGCTTACAACAAAAAATTAGATGATTCACAAAATTTAGGTACTAAAATTGCCGAAAATAACGTACTATTTTATGAAGCCCAAAGACGGCATGTTGATGATCCGCGAGTAAATCTCTTTATCAAAAATGAAGATGATAGAAGCGCTGCCGCAGCAGATTTTAAAGTAAAAATGGCACGTTCTTATAAGGAATTATTACGTGTTTTGCCACAAATGCCAAATCCCGAAATTGTTTCTTCTTACACCAAAAAGCTTATGGCGCAGCACGAATTATGGAGAGAAAATTGATAAATAAACACAAGGATTTTTACATAAAAACCAACAAGGATTTAGAAAAAGTTGTTGATTTAGTTAAACAAAGAAAGGTGGTAGCTCTTGATACCGAGTTCATACGCCGTAACACTTATTATCCGATCTTGTCATTGATTCAAGTTGGGCTTAAAGATGAAAATAATCAAAAAGAATCTTTCATTATAGATTGTCTTTCCGGCATTGATTTGACTGAGATGTTTAACATTATCGCCGATGAAAATATCGTGAAAGTTTTACATTCTTCGCTACAGGATTTGCAAATCTTTTTTTACGAATCAAAACTTTTTCCTAAAAATATTTTTGATACGCAAATAATGTCCAATTTTTGTGGCCCGAATTTTAATATCGGCTATTCAAATTTGGTTTATAAAATGTTTAACCACAAATTGAATAAAGGCCAACAAAACAGCGACTGGCGTAGGCGGCCACTTAGTAAAGAACAATTAGAATATGCTTTGCTTGATGTATTTTTTTTGTTAGAAATTTACGAAAGTTTTTTGGAAAAATTACAAGAAAACCAACGTCTTAGTTGGTTTTTAGAAGACATGGATAATTTTATAACAAAGGCTTTAACAACAGATGAACAAAGCCTTTATCGCGGTCTTTCTTTTAGAGATAAGCCAGCCAGAGAAGTAGGGCAAATGAAACGTTTGGCGGTGCTGCGTGAAAAGTGGGCGCGTATAATTGACGTGCCACGGCGCCATCTTTTATCTGATGAGGATATTGAAAAAATTGTTTTGGATCATAATTTTCAACCGGATCTAAAACCGGAAATTATGGCTGAAATAAATGAAATCTTAATATCTGACATTAAGCATGAAATAAAAATGCCAAAATTATATTTGGATGAGGAGCGCAAGAACAATCTGAATGAAGCCAAGAAACTCGTGCAAAAAATTGCCGTTAAAAATGGTTTTGTTGAACAATTTTTAATAACCAATATTGATTTAAGAAAAATTATTTGCGATAAAAGCTCACTTGATAAAATAGTTTCCGGTTGGCGCTATCATGTTTTTGGCGAAGAATTAAAACAATTTATTTATAGTTTATGAAAATAATCGCAGCGAATTGGAAGATGAATGGAAGCTTTGAAGACGTAGATTCTTGGCTTGATTACATATTGGAAGAAGGTCAAAGCAATCGCATTAATTTACAGAATGTAGAAATTGTCATGTGTCCGCCGGCAACAATGATTGACTATGTCGACGGCTATTTGATGGAGGGAGGCTTTGAAAATCTTGAAGCAATAATGAAAGAACAACATCGCGAATTTAACGATTTTTCGCAAGATGAATTAACTGAAATTGTTTTGTCCGATCGCTTCATAAATCTCGGCGGACAAGATTGCCATTTTGAACAAAACGGATCTTTCACCGGCGACATTAGCCCGGAAATGCTACGCCGCGTTGGTTGCGAATACGTTATTTTGGGCCATTCCGAAAGACGTGCCGGCCATCTTGAAACTAGCGAAATTATTTCTAAAAAAGTTCGCGCCGCCATTGCATCGAATTTAACACCGATTATTTGCGTCGGCGAAAGCAAAGAAATTCGCGATCAAGGCAAACATTTGGAACTTGTTTACAAACAAATTATGTTGTCAGTTCCGCAAGATATAAAATTTAAAAAATTGGTGATTGCTTACGAACCGATTTGGGCAATCGGAAGTGGCATAACACCTACAGCCGAGCAAATTTCCGAGATGGCTAAGTTAATTAAAAAAATTTTCACCCAAAAATTTCCAGGTCTTGCCGAAAGTTATTTTACGCTTTACGGAGGATCAGTTTCTTCTAAAAACTCCAAAGAAATTTTGTCAATTCCCGGAATTGACGGATTACTTGTTGGCAAGGCTAGTCTTGATGCTGAGGAGTTTTTGAGGATTTGTTTAAGCTAGTGCTCAGGTGCTCTTGTACTCGGGTGCTCAGGCCTTAAGTTTATACTCCTTACGATAAATTTAAGACCAGAGCACTCGAGCACTTTAAGCACCCAAGCACCTCTACCTTTATCTTATTTATGACACAAAATTATCGTATCGAAACCGATTCCTTCGGTGAAATTAAAGTTCCTACTGACGCATACTACGCCGCGCAAACTCAGCGCTCCGTGCAAAATTTTCCAATTTGCAATAACAATCCGGGACACAAAATGCCGAAGGAAGTTATTCATGCAATGTTATTGATTAAAAAAGCGGCAGCCCTTGCTAATAAAGAGTTGATGGCATCTGATCCTAAATCCGATGAGTTCAAAAAATTTTCTCCCGAATTAGCCGATAAAATTGTTGATGCTGTTAACACAATACTTACGCGCTTCGATTGGTTTTATGAAAATCATTTTCCGCTAGTGGTTTGGCAAACCGGCTCCGGCACGCAAACAAATATGAACGTGAATGAAGTAATTGCATCAGTTGCCAACGAAAAAGTAAATGGCACCAAAGGCGGAAAATCGCCGGTTCACCCCAACGATCACGTAAATTTAGGACAAAGTTCAAACGACACCTTCCCTACAGCCATGCATGTTGCGACTGTATTGCTGACTTATGAAAAATTACTTCCGACTTTAGTTCGTTTCGCAAACGAGCTTGGAAAAAAAGAAAAAGAATTTTTAAACATTGTAAAAATCGGCCGCACACACACGCAAGACGCGACTCCGGTAACTTTGGGTCAGGAATTTTCGGCTTATAAAAAACAAATCGAAACTTCTGTGCGCTTTGTAATTGACGGTGCACGCGAAGTTTTTGGGCTAGCTCAAGGCGGCACTGCAGTAGGCACAGGACTTAATTGCCATCCGGAATTTGCTAAAAAATTTGCTGATAAAATTAATGAAGTAAGCGGATTCTTCCAAATTCAAAAACAATTATTTGACCTTGGCGGTTTTGAAAAATTTTATGATGGTGGATTTTTTACCCATCAAAATAAATTTATGTCTTTAGCCTGCAATGATGAATTAGTAAACCTCTCCGGTGCACTAAATACGCTTGCAGTTTCAATAATGAAAATCGCCAACGACATTCGTTTCCTCGCTTCCGGACCACGCTCCGGCCTTGGTGAAATCAGCTTGCCGGAAAACGAACCAGGTTCTTCAATAATGCCCGGAAAAGTAAATCCAACGCAATGCGAAGCACTCACAATGATTGCTTGTCAAGTAATGGGAAATCATGTGGCTGTAACGGTTGGAGGCTCTAATGGACATTTTGAATTAAACGTTTTCCGCCCGATGATTATTTTTAACATCGTAAATTCCATCAATCTTTTATCCGACGGAATCAACAGTTTCATAGATCAATGCTTGGTTGGAATCGTTGCTAATCAAGAACGCATTCAACAATTGCTTGAGCAATCATTAATGCTTGTAACTGCACTAAATCCTTATATCGGCTATGACAACGCCGCCAAAATCGCCAAAAAAGCGCATAAGGAAGGAACAACACTAAAGCAAGCAGCTCTAGCTTCTGGACTGGTTACAGAAAAGCAATTCGATGAATGGGTTGACCCGAAAAACATGATTGGGTAAATTTTCCGATCTTACTTAACACCACATAAAAACTTATGCTAATCACTTCCAAAAATCTCTTTTCGCAAATCAAAAATCTTATCGAACAATCAAAATCAACGCTGGTTCGCACTATCAATTCAGCGATGGTTTATACTTATTTCCAAATCGGAAAAATTATTGTAGAACATGAACAAAAAGGTGAGATCAAGGCGCAGTATGGCGAACGCACTTTGCGGGATTTAAGTAAAAAACTAACAAAAGAATTTGGGCGTGGATTTTCAGTGCAAAATTTAGAAAATATGCGCAACTTTTACATAGCTTTTGGAAAATCCCAGACACTGTCTGGGAAATCGCAGACACTGTCTACGAAATTCATCCTAAGCTGGTCACACTATGTCTTTCTAAGCCGCATGCCCGATGACGAACGCCAATTTTATACTATTGAATCAACAGAAAATAACTGGTCAGTACGTGAGTTAGAAAGACAATTTAACGCCAGTCTTTTTGAAAGATTGTCCTTAAGCAAAAACAAGAAAAAAGTAAAAGAATTAAGCCGCAAAGGCCAACAAATTCTGGATCCGCGCGACATCATAAAAATCCATATTTACTGGAATTTTTAGATTTAAAAGAACAAAATAACTATTCTGAAAATGAATTAGAACAAGCAATCATCAATAAAATCGAACAATTCTTGCTTGAAATCGGCAAAGGTTTTACTTTTGTTGGCCGCCAACAGCGCTTTACTTTTGATAAAAAACATTTTTATGTTGATTTGGTTTTTTACAACAGGTTGCTAAAATCATTCATTTTAATCGACTTAAAAATCGGCGAGCTTACGCATCAGGATATCGGACAAATGCAAATGTATGTCAACTATTACGACCGCAAAGTTAAATCCGCTGACGAAAATAAAACTATTGGAATTCTTTTGTGCAAAGATAAAAATGATTCACTAGTTGAATTTACTTTGCCCGACAGCAATAAACAAATTTTTGCGAGCAAATATAAACTTTATTTACCGAGTAAAAAAGATTTTAAAAAATTGTTATGAATCACAATTTCGACATCATAATCATCGGCGGCTCTTTTGCGGGAATGACGACGGCACTTGCTTTGGCAGACATTTCTTCCGAATTAAGAATCGCCATTATCGAAAAGCAAGACATCGTCAATGAAGACAGAAAACGCGACGGCAGAGCTTATGCAATTTCTTCGGCGTCACTTAAAATGTTTAAGGAAATCGGAATTTTAAGCGAAGTTGAAAAACATGCCGGAATAATTTCCGATATAAAAATCACCGATCACAGATCGCCTTTTATCCTTGATTTTATTGGGCTGGAAGTAGATGAGTCAAATGGTAATTTTGGCTTAATTATTGAAAATTATCATATTCATAATGCTTTGCGCAATCAGGTTTTAAAGCGCGAAAATATTACTTTATTTTGCCCTAATTCTTATAAGGAGTCATCAGTCGACAGTCATCAGTCATCAGTTGTATTAGATGATGAGCGTAAAATAAATTCAAAACTGCTTCTAGCCTGCGACGGCCGATTCTCTAGGCTTCGCGAACTTTACCAAATTCCAACCACCACCAAAAACTACCACCAAATCGCTATTGTTTTTAATATTTCTCACGAACGTCCCCACGAAAATATTGCTCATGAAAAATTTTTACCGGGAGGGCCATTAGCAATTTTGCCGATGAAAGATCCTTATCAATCTTCCATTGTTTGGATCGTACCAAGCCAAGATTCTCAAGCCTTCTTAGCACTTGATGAAGAAAATTTTGCTCAGCAATTAAACAAAAAAATGGAAAATGTTTTGGGAAAAGTTTCGATAATTTCTGAAAAATTTTCCTATCCGTTAATTTTGGTTGAAGCCAAAAATTTCTATCACGAAAAAATGTTACTAATCGGCGACGCTGCAGCGGGAGTACATCCAATCGCCGGTCAGGGTTTTAACTTAGCAATTTCGGGAATTAAAATTTTGCGCGATTTAATTGAAAAAAATTTATTTTGCGGACTTGATATTGCTTCAACAAGTTTAATAAAATCTTATAATAAACAGGCAAAAATCGGTGCTAAAAAAATGATAATTGCGACCGATATTTTAAATTCACTTTTTGAAACCAAAAGCCCCGCGATCCATGTGGTACGCGACTTAGGTCTTGGTTTGGTAAATAAAATTCCGAAATTAAAGAAGTTTTTTATTAAATCGGCCGGAGGAATATAATAACCCAAAATCAAGCCACACTCTTGGTTACGCCGAGCCATATTCTTAGTCACCTTGATCCATACGTTTAGTCACCCTGAGCCTGTCGAATGGTGTGTTTGCACTCCGGAGTCTAAACACACCCTTCGACAGGCTTAGGGTGACAATGAGCGTGGCTCGGGGGTGACAAATGAGTATATGGCTCCATAAGTGATTAAGAGTGTGGTTCGGCATAACTATTCTTAGTTTTTATCCATTACATATCTATGTTTTTATACCGCCTAATTTCAATTTTAATCTATCCCCTCCTCGCCCTCTTTTTATTCTACCGCGTTTACAAAAAGAAAGAAGATAAAATACGCTTAAAAGAACGCTTCGGCTACGCCAGCACAAACCGTCCCGAAGGCCGAATTATTTGGGTTCATGCCGTAAGTGTCGGCGAGGCTAATTCGGCTCTTACCTTGATTGAAGAATTACTCAAATTCTCTTCCGAAATTTCTATTTTATTTACCACAACCACCCTCACCTCGGCCGAAATAATTGCTAAAAAACTTCCCGCTTTTCACGGACGTGTCATTCATCAATTCTTGCCGCTTGATTCATATTTTTGCGTAAAAAGATTTTTAAATTTTTGGAAAATAAGAAGTGCAATTTTTGTTGAATCAGAAATATGGCCGAATTTTATTTTTGAGGCCAGGAGACTGGGAATTTCAAGCTTTCTCGTTAATGCTCGAATCTCAAAAAAATCATTTAAAAAATGGCTCTTTGCTAAAGAATTAGGCTTTAATATTTTTGATTATTTCGCGGCAATTTTTGTCCAGATGGAAGAAGATAAAAAACGTTTTGAACAATTAACTAATCAGGAAATTTTATTTTACGGCAATTTAAAATCGCAAGCGCAGGATTTACTCGTTGATGAAAAAAAATTAACTGAATTAAAATCACAAATCGCTGCGCGCCGCTTCTGGCTTGCATCCAGCACTCACAGAGGTGAAGAAGAATTTGTCATTGACACACATAAAAAATTGAAAAAAGATTTCCCGGACTTGCTGACAATCCTTGTCCCGCGCCATCCCAACCGCGTTAATGAAATTAAATTATTATTAAAAGATTTTAAAGTTGCGAAGCGCAGCAAAAACGAAACAATCACCAACACTACAGATTTCTATATCGCCGATACTCTAGGCGAAATGGGAATTTTCTATTCCTTAGCACCATTCACTTTTTTAGGCGGCTCGCTATTTCCAATCGGCGGCCATAATCCTTTCGAACCGATCAAGCTTGGATGCACGGTAATCACGGGACGCGACACTTTTAACTTCAAAGAAATTTACGAAAAATTAGAAAAAGAAAATGCCTGCACCATAATAAATTCCGGCAATGAATTACCCACAATAGTTAAAAACTTCTTACAAAACTCAAACAACGCGCAAGCCATATCCCACAAGGCGTTAAAACTTATGAACAATTCCGAAAATATCGCTAAAAAAATTGTAAAGAAAATCGATCAAATACTGATGCTGCAATATTAGCGTGCTTTCGGTTTTTTATTACGAGAAGCTGCTAATTGCTCTACTTCATTAACCTCGTCAAGGTCAGAACCGGCCTCTGACTGCTCATTTTTCTCATCAGAAGAAGGTTTTCTCTTCTTATCATTAGAAGAATGTGCATTCTCATCACTACTAGCTCCGGCGCCACTAGACGCAGCCGCCATACTTGGTCCGGCTTCACCATCTTGCACAGCAGTATACTTATCTGATTAATACGTTAACGGGTTTCTCGATCTAATAATCCTCCCTTAAAGCGGGAGGATTATTAGATCGAAATTATAATTAACCCATTAACGAATTAATGCGAAACTTATTATTCCTGATATCTCTCCCTCTTTTTACTGGAAGATAGGGTTCTATGTTCAATAACATTATCAACACTGGAGGGCCCGGCTGCTGCAACACCTTTACCGTCTTCAGCTTTTTTACGTTTTACCGGATTTTTATAGTCAGATTCTTCATCTGAAGTGTCGAGCTCAGACGAGTTATCACTTGAATCATCATATGCAGGAATATTACCACCAACAATGCCAACCGCTCCTCCAGAATTAGGTGCAACCACCACGAGATTGACCGGTGGCAGCGCCACCTCTTCTTCAAGAGCCTCTATTCTTCTATCACCACCTTCAAAGCCAACAACACCAACTGCCCCTCCAAAATCAGGCACAACCGGCTCAGCCTCTCTCTCACCTTCCTCATCAGGAGCAATTTCTTGCAGCATCAATCCATTCAAATATTCAACAATTGGAGAATCCGCATCGTTGTTTTCTCTGGCGATATCTAAAAGCCCTCCTAACTCTTCTGGAGATTTGTCAAACCCAACTCCGCACAGTCGTAATTCCTCTAAAGACTTCGCGTCTCCCATTTTAGCCGCCATACCGCATAATGAAATGGGCTCAACCCCGCCGAACTTAGATTCTAATTTGGCAATTTTATTAACTAAAGTTCGACCTAAGGATTTATGGTGCTGTTTAATCATATCCACAATATCTTTATATGGGATGTTTTGAATCCTTATTTTATCCTCATCAAAAACTTCGAAATCCTTGCATATCGCAAAAAATAACAAGTACAGTGACTCTATTTTTTGATTTTGACCCCAATTATCTTGCGAAGATTTTTGATAATTATTCAAGATAACGGAAACTTCATTAAGGCCCGATTCTGTAAGCGAGTAACTTTTAGCACCTTCTTCAATCATCCATTTTATACACTCAATATTGTACGGTTTTTTCTCCAACATATAATATAAAGGGCTTCTTCCATTACTATCTAAGCCATTTATTAATCTATGCTCAACTCCCTTAGTCTTAGCAAAATTAATCACGAATTCGATGGACGACTTTTGGCAATCATTACGATCTTCCGCATAAGCAATTAGCTCTGGGGAGGATGCAATGTAATGCAATACTGTACGTTGGTACTGATCTTCTTTATCAAAACTATTTTCTAAAATTTGTTCATAAAACTTTGCATTTCTATGTTGGCAAAGACAAAAAAAATTACTTAGCACTTCCGGTTTAGCACCGGTAGGAAAAAGCCTTTTAAACCCAAGCAATATTTGATCGTTATTTTTTTGCTCTCTAAAAAAGTTTGGATTTATACTTAATAAACCTCTTTCTAATTTGCTAAACTGTTCCTCGGTTTCTTTTTGCAAAACCGTAGAAACAATTGATCCTGAAGCTGACATATTTTGTAATCAATTATTATAGAAATTAGCTAACAGCGCCTAAGCAACGCCACTATCTCTTGCTTTCCTTTTTTTAGAGCCTTCTACTTGATTGTAGTAATTAGCCTCCACATTTACTTCCGGAATCTTCCCTTCATTGTATTCAGAACCGGCGCCACCAAATGCTTCTCCAAAACTAGGAACAGCCAAACTCGGCCCGGCCTCTCCTTTGCTTTCTTCGGCATCTGTAGTAGAAATTTCTAGCGACGAGAATCTAGCATTCAACTCAGAACCTTTCACAGCTCCTTTATCAATCAAATATGATATACTAAGCACATTGCCAGGATGTTTTTCTTGGAGCAAATCTAAAGGAGTTTTGCCATAATATTTATCTACACTATTTAGCACATGACTTTTTGTTTCTTCTCCCACAGGACCTAATATTAATTTTAAAATATCCACCCTATCTTCATCAAGATCACTTTCACTATTGCCATATCTTATAACATACCGCAATAATAATTCCAATCTTTCATCACTCATTTCAGAAATGATGTTTTCTTTTATTCTAGAAAAAGCTCTTTCTTTTTCTCTTGGATAATCTTTATCATTTAAAAGAAAGCAAACGTCACCTATTACTTCCGGAGGAAAAAACGTCTTATCCTTATCTTGAGCTTTCTTTAATGCCGATATTATGTGGCCAAAATTATCTTTTGCTTCAAAGAATGAGTGGTCAATTTCCTTCTTAACGCCAGTATTGAAATTATTTACCAAATTTTCAATTTCTGTTTCGGCTTTAGCTGTCATTTCTGCAAAAGAGGCTGTAAAAAAATTTTTAGACATATTTAAAATAAATTAGAATTATATTTACTAAAAAATCAGCAGACCTTATTTAAAACCATAAATTTATTCCACAACAACAATTCCTTGCGCTGTTTTCTGATGAAAATCGCCGAAGAACTTATATTTACCTGGCTTCAAAGCTTGCACCGGAATCACGATTTTTTTCCCCGCACCGACTAATTTTTCTTTTTTTAAATCCACACTTTCAAATTCTTCTAAGGTTTTATCGGTATTTTCAATTATTAATTTGAATTTTGTATTGGCCGAAACGCTTATGGTTGCGGGCTCGAATTTGTGGTCTTTGATTTGAATTAGATATTCTTTTTCAGCGGCAAAACTGTTTTGCGTTAAGAAAACCAGGATCAGAAATAATATTTTTTTCATAAATTCATACATTAATTGTTAATTGACATGAACACCGGGTCAGGGTTACAAACTACGTCCCGCGCCCAAGTTCATGACCATCACTTCCGCAAACTCATCACCTTAAACGTCTCGCCAATATTTCTAAATTTCCGCATATCCTCTTCCATATCATAATCATAAACCTTCATAATCTGCAACGCTTCCTGATAAAACTGCAAATCAATTTCCTTCAAATAACCATCAAACTCCCTTTGATGACAATAAAGTCCAACATCGCTCCATCCCTTGTCTTTAGCGATTACACGAGCTTTTGGAAAATTCAAATCAATCGTAATGTCAACGCCGAGAAACAATTTGGCAAAAATATCTGAGATTTTATTTTCATCGTCATTAAATTTTTCCTGCAACGGTTTTGTTACCGCCAAATCCTTCACCAAATAAGAAAAAGCATAATAGCCAAGCTCGCGACATTTTTCTTCTGCTTGTAAATCCAACGCTCCATATTCAAAACAAAAAAACTCATCAATGTTTTTTAATTGCACAATAATTTCCAATAATTTCTCCAACTGTTTTTCTTCATAATGAATTGCAAAATTTTTTGGATAAACCTTGCATGTCGTCAGATACTTTAAATCAATGCTTCTGACATCATAATCAAATTTTGGGATTGCCACAAAACTTAGCAAAAAATGCTGCCAAATATCAGTCATTTCTTCCGCCAATTCATCAACTTTTTTTACTAAAGAATTTATTCTAATTCCTAAAATTTCCGCTGATTTTTTATCATTATTTCTAATAAATTCTTCTTGCTCTTCTTCCAAATGAAATATCTTATGCCGCATTGATTTTGCTTGATTGATACGTGGTTCTAAAATCAACGGAATAATTATTTTTCTAAAATCTTCAGCACTTACAATCAAATTATTATCAACGCAATTTATTGAAAAATATTTAGTAAAATTTGCTTTATATTTTTGGCTTCTTTCAAGCAATTCTTCATAGATTTTTTTGGCTTCAATGTCAGAAATTTTTACCGCAAATAATTGATAAAATTGTTTAAAATCAGCAACTAAAATATGGTTTACAACCAACTGCTCAAAGGCTTGGCGACCATCTTTAACAATCAGCGGATTTGGAATAAATTGATCAATTAATTCATTGGCAAAAACAAAACCTTTTTCATTTTTTAAATCAAATTTTTCCAACCATTTTTCATCGGTCACATCCGATAAAATAACTTTGAATTTTCCTTCTTTTATAAATTTTTCATTGCGTTTTTGCTGCAACTTAGAAAGGCCATCTGATATATCAACTGTACGGTGATTAAGCGCTTTGTAAAAATCTTTTATCTCGAAAATATTTTGCGATAAAATTTCGCTGATAGTTAAAATGTCATTAGCTAATTTGCCGTTTCCACCGCACAACTCTAAGATCACAAAAGTTTCCGGCCTGTCACATTTCTTCCATTTTTCTATGGCAAGTAAAGTTAGTAAAAATGCAAAAGCCTTACTATTTGTAACATTAGTTGTGTAATCTGCGGCATTCCCACCAATTTTTACTAAGGCGCTGGCATAATAACCATAATTTTCATTAAACAAAAAATCATTCATCACGTCAACATAGCTGTCAAAGCTTGATTTAAGCCATTCTACGCCATCTTTCGGAACTGACAAAAATAATTTTTCATCAGCTAAAAATTTTGACCAACCATAATTTTTTTCAGTAACTTTTAACAAATTCTCATTTGCGCCAGCAGCAATTAATTTTGCAATTATAATTTTTTTATCAAGCTCATACGCCTTACATAAAGCTTTGTTCAACGCCGCTCTTTTTATTTGCGAATAATATTTTTCCATCACATATTCAAGCATCGCAATTGCATTTTGCTCAACTAAAAAAACCAAATATTTATTAACATCCGCAACGCAATTTTTTACTAAAAAATCAACTAAATCGCGGTTCGCCACCGCAAATTGCAATAACATATCCCGCGCATTATCATCAATTTTTTCAATAAATTTTTTGTAGAAAAAAGCTAATTTTTTGTAATCAATATTATTAACATTGAGCCAAACATAATATTGCAGCAACAGACTAATTTCCTCATCGCTCAGCTTTGATTTTTTTACGCACAAACCAATTAAATTATCGTTTCTTTCGTCTAGAAAAATCACTTCAATTAAGGTATGAACAACTAAATCGCGATCCAAATTTTCACCATAATTTTCCACAATAAATTCACATTGCTTCACATCGCCATGTGATAAAATATAACGATAAATATATGGTAAAGCGTTGTATGGCCTGCTTTCGAGCGCATGATCAACTTTATATTTCAAACGATTTTCTTTTTTAATTTCTTCAATAATTTTCTGATGCTTTTGATAAATTTCATCAAAATTCGTGGTGTATAAATTATTATTGCTAATGATAATTGTTGGCAAAATTTCGGTTGGAATTTCTAAAAAAGGAAAAATAAAATTGGTTTTTTTCTCGAGCAAAAATAAGCGCTGTATTTCATTTGGTAAAATATCAAAAATCAAGGCATCGCAATCTACACCAATAAAATCAAGCTCTGAAGCCATTTTTGAAAAAACAATCTCACGATTTTTGTAAGTGCTTAAAAAATAACTGCGATATTTTATGTTTTCTTCAACATAGCAGATTTTAATTTTATATTTTGTCGCACCAAGTAAATTCACAAGCAGCGCATTGCTTTGGTTACTGCCACTAAAAAAAAAGCCTAAAATAATTTCTTCGTCTTGCTTACCGCTTTTTTTTAATTCTTGAATTTTACTATTGCCTTCAACGCTTGCTATTACAGCATTCTTAAGCATTTCTTTTTTTGCTTGGAATCTCATTTCTTAAAAATTTTTGCTAAATCACGAATATGCGAAATTAAAACCAACTCCAATTCGGGTAGCGATTTTCTTAAATTATTAAAATTTTTATTTTTCTCGTTAGCCTTTGGAATCAGGCATTTCTTGAATCCAAGCTTTGTTGCTTCTTTCAATCTATCTTCCAAACCGCTCACCATTCTGATTTCTCCGGTCAAACCGATTTCACCAATAGCGATTGTTGATTTCGGCAAAGAAATGTCGCGAGCCGCGGAAATTAAGGCACAAGCCACCGCCAAATCCGCCGCAGTTTCAATTATTTTTAAACCACCAACCACATTTAAATAAACTTCCTTGTCGAATAAATTTAAACCAAAACGATTATTCAAAACCGCAATAATCATGGCAAGGCGATTCGAATCCCAACCTACAACGGCGCGGCGCGGCGTTGGCATGAAAGATGGCGAAACCAAAGCTTGCACTTCCGCTAAAATCGGTCGCGTTCCCTCAATTCCGGCAAACACTGCCGTGCCGCTCGTATCATATTCATAAGAGGTTAAAAATAATTCGCTTGGATTTGTAACTTCTGCCAAACCAACATCATTCATCTCAAACACCCCGATTTCATTGGCGGCACCGAAGCGATTTTTTTGGGCGCGCAAAATTCTGAAATGCAAATCTTTCTCGCCTTCAAAATATAAAACCGTATCAACCATATGCTCTAAAACCTTGGGCCCGGCGATCTGGCCGTCTTTCGTTACATGGCTTACAATCAATAAAGTAATATTATTTTTCTTGGCAAAAACCGTTAATTCACCGGCCGCCGCGCGCACTTGCGACACGGTTCCGGGCGCGGAAGAAAGCTCTTCCAAAAACATGGTTTGAATGGAATCAATAATGACAATGGTCGGCTTGGCATTTGGTTTAATGCTTGCCACAATATCGCCAACATTTGTCGTTGAAGCAAGTTCGATAGAATCTTGATTAATGCCCATTCTTTGCGCTCTGAGGCGCACTTGATCCACCGATTCTTCACCGGAAATATATATAATTTGATTTTTGGTTTTGGCTAAACTTTCCGCCGTTTGCAAAAGCAAAGTTGATTTTCCGATCCCGGGATCACCGCCGATCAACACCACCGAGCCTTGTACTAAGCCGCCTCCCAGCACTCTATCAAGTTCCCCGATATTAGTTTTAACGCGCGGAAAATCCTTAGCCTCACCATTTAATTTTACTAATTCGATTTTTTTTGTTGAAGTTACCGAAGTTTTTTTATCATCACCAATCCGCGTAAAATGCGAGCCCCCGCCCTCTTCAAATTCCTCAATCATACTATTCCACGCCCCGCAATCCGGACATTTACCCGACCATTTAAAATGAATTGCGCCACAATTCTGGCAGGAATAAGCTGACTTTTTTTTGGTCATGGTTAATATATCTCGATGTCATGCTGAGCCTGTCGAAGCATGATGTGTTATATGCAATAATCATGCTTCGACAGGCTCAGCATGACATCGAGATATTAACATGCAAAATCTCAGATTAAAAGAGCTTAAAACCTACCTAAAAAAACAAAAAATCGACTATTTTTTACAACCGAATTCTGACGAATTTTTTTCAGAATATTTACCGCAAGACCAAAAGCGCATTGAATATTTAACCGGCTTCACCGGCTCTAATGCTTACGTAATTTTCGGCCAAGAAAAATCCTATTTTTTTACCGACAGCAGATACACTTTACAGGCCAAAGAACAGCTTGATTTAAATGAATTTGAAATTTTAGACCTAGCTAAGAATCCTTTGATTTCCTGGATACGCAATAATTTAAACGAAAAAAAATTAGCTCTTGATTCACGTTTAATCAGCGTAAATTTTGCAGATGCAGTTAAAAAGGGGTCAGATCCCTTTTTAACTTTTCTTGATACAAATCCAATCGATGAAATAAAAAAAGAAGATTTTTGTAAAATAAAATCACCGATTTTTGCAGTACCTTTAAGCCTTGCCGGCATTGATTCCGTAACTAAGCGTACCCAAGTTATAAAATCTTTAAATGCCGAAGCGGTAATTATAACCAAGCCGGAAAATTTATGCTGGTTGCTTAATATTCGCGCTTCGGACATTGAATTTAATCCCCTGTTATTAACTTATGCAATTTTATTTAAAAACGGTGCTGTTGAATTATTTGCCGATGAAGAAAGGCTGCGCAACCTTGATTTAGGACATTTGCCACAAGTTACATTTGTTCAGGAAAATTGTTTTGATTTAAGGATTTTAGTTTTAAGAAAAACGATTAGTAAAATTCAAATTGATGCAAACACTACAAATTACTGGCTTTATCAACTGTTGCAAAAAAATGATTTTGAAATAATTTTTAAAAATGATGAAATTGAAAATTTAAAATCGGTGAAAAATAAAGCTGAAATTGAAGGCGCTATAAAAGCTCATGAAGCAGATGGCCGAGCACTTGCCAAGTTTTTAGACTGGTTAAAAAATAATGAAGCTGATGAAATTTCTGCTGCCGAAAAACTTTTGGAATTTAGAAAAGAAAATAAAAATTTCTTATACCCGTCATTTGCCACCATTTCAGGATTTGCCAGCAACGGCGCTATAGTTCATTATCACGCAAATAACGCAACTAACAAAAAAATTTCCGGCAATTCCTTATATTTGGTTGATTCTGGAGGACAATATTTTGGTGATTTCATGGGAACAACTGATGTGACGCGAACCGTTGCTATTGGCAAACCAACAGCTGAAATGATCGAAAATTTCACTCGCGTTTTAAAAGGCCATATTGCCATCGCCCGCGCTAAATTTCCGCGCGGCACTAGTGGCGCTGACCTTGATGCTCTAGCACGCTTTCATCTTTGGCAAAAAGGCCTCAATTATGGTCACGGCACCGGCCACGGCGTTGGCGCTTTTTTATCAGTCCACGAAGGACCTTGCGGAATCAGTAAACGCGCAGTTGCCGAGCTTAAAGCAGGCATGATAATTTCCAACGAACCGGGATTTTACAAAGAAGGAGAATATGGAATCAGAATTGAAAATTTAATGCTGGTAGAAAAATTTGATGAGAATTTCTTATGCTTTAAGACACTTACGCGCGTGCCGCTTGATGAAAGTTTAATAGATTTTAAAATGTTAACTTACACGGAAAAAAAATGGTTAGTAGAATATAAAATTTATTGTGAAAAATGAACGTAGGGCCGGGTTGTAAACTCCGACCCGCTTCTAGAGCCTGTATATTATAGCGGATCGTGGTTTGTAACCACGACCCCACTTTCATGCCCCACAATAAATCTAACAATCTCCCCCTCATCAAACTCAAACTTCTTATCACCAATTATCTGATATTTTTCATGCCCCTTACCCGCTAAAATCAACACATCTTCGGGCCGTAACATTTTTATCGCCTCAGCAATAGCCTCTTTGCGCCCCGCAATTTCAATAGTTCGCGCCTTATCACATTCCTGCAAAATTGCCTGACGAATTAATGCCGGATTTTCAGTGCGAGGATTATCATCAGTTACAATTACCAGATCAGCCAAATTTGATGCGAGCTTTCCCATCAACGGCCTCTTAGCCGCATCACGATCTCCTCCACAACCGAACAACACTAACACTCGCGCCTTAGTAATTTTTCTCGCCAATTCCAAAACATTTTTAAGAGCATCAGGCGAATGTGCAAAATCAATAAAAATTTGCGCTTTATTTGCAAGCACCGCCACCCGCTGCATGCGACCTGCCGCGGGATGTAAATTTTGAAAATTCTTTAATAAATTTTCTAATTCCTCATCGCTTAAATTATTTTTTGCCAGAATATTTCCCAAAGCACAAAGCGCGTTAAAGGCCTGAAATTCGCCGCTTACCGCCAGTTTAAACTGATATTTTTTTTGCTTAAATTCAAAAATAATTTCTTGTTCCAAATCATGTTGTAATACTTCAAGCAACCTCAAATCACGCGCCTTAAAACCATATTCAATAATTTTTATTTTTCTTCTATCGCAAATTTCTTTGATTTTTTCAAATTCAGCAATATCCGCGTTAAGCACCGCCACGCCTGAAGTGGCAAGCACTTTCTCAAACAAAATCATTTTACAATCAAAATAATTCTGCATGCTTTTATGGTAATCCAAATGATCCTGGGTAAAATTCGTAAAAGCTGCCGTCTCAATCTTAACGCCCGCAACCCTACTCTGCTCTAACCCAATCGAACTGACTTCAACCGCTACATCATCAACACCGATTTTTTTTAAATTATATAAATTCTTATAAAGCGAAACTATGTCAGGCGTAGTAAGGCTTAAGGCCGTATTATTTTCAAATCCCCTCACCTCACAAATAACGCCAAGCGTTCCGATTGACGCCGATTTTTTCCCCAAAAATTGTAAAATCTGCCGCGTAAATTCTGCAACAGAAGTTTTGCCATTAGTCCCAGTAACCGCATAAACATTGGCTGGAAGCGGCGCATAAAAATTTTTTAAAAATTCTACCAACAACAAAAACGGATCTTCACAAATGATAGATAGGTGCTTAGGTGCTTGAGTGCTTGAGTGCTTGGGTATTACTATTGCAACGGCACCATTATTGATTGCATCATTAATAAATTTACTTCCATCTTGATTTCTTCCTTCAAGCGCAAAAAAAACCGAACCTTTTTTTACCAAACGCGAGTCAAGTGCAATGTCGTCAAACTCAACATTATCAAGGCTTGAAGCCACTTCATATTGAATGTTAATTTTTGATAAAATTTTTGAAAGTTGCATAAGGAAATTAGTAGATTTTTAAAAAAATCTTTACAATTTTTTTTGAAGCGATTATTATACATACGTAACACACGTTTCAACTTAGAAATGTGCCGCACTATCAGCAATGAATGTGCGGCTTATACCCTTACATCACACCACATGCAAAAAGTCAGCGTCTTTATAGACGGCTATAACCTATACCACGCAATTGCAAATCTGAAACAATCTCATTTAAAAAGAAAGCGATGTTAATTTAGCACTCGCCATTATTGAAGACTCCTACGAAAAACATAGTGATAAAATACTGGTTATAACCAATGATTCCGATATCTCACCTGCAATAAAATTAGCGCTAGCAAAAAATAAAAATCTAAAAATAAATGTTATAACACCACCACTTACAACAACCAAGAGGGCAAATTACGATCTAATGAATGCTTGTAATAATGTTAATAAAAATAAAAAAGGACAAACTTTTTTTAAAACCAGAATGATTTCCAAATATCACTTGGAAAGAAATTTAATGCCGGAAAAAATAATTACTGATAACAATAAGATTATTCTTATGCCCAAAGAATATAAAAAAATTATTTGATTTCTATAAATCGCCTTGCCGCCTCTTGTGGATTGGCATCGCGCGTGATTGGCCTTCCAACAACCAAATAAGAACTACCATTATTTATCGCAGTTTTTACATCGCAAACTTGTTTTTGATCATCACCCGCAACCGCGCCAAGCCTAATTCCGGGGCTTACAATTAAAAAATTATTTCCTAAATTTTTACGCAAAGTTTTGGCTGCAATTCCGGAGGCAACCACTCCATCAAGGCCCGATTCTACTGCCATCTTGGTTCTTTTTAAAACTAAATCTTCTACTGAAATTTTTTCATCAAAACCCATTTCATTCAAATCATTTTTATCAAGATTTGTCAAAACTGTCACCGCAATCACCTGCATCTTTCCTTTATTTTCCGCAGTTTTTTCCATAATGCCACGGCTTGCAGAGTGAATTGTCAGTAGGTCGATCTCATATTGACTAAGATTTTTTACCGCACGTGCAACAGTCTCAGAAATGTCGTATAATTTTAAATCGCAGAAAATTTTTTTATTTTGCTTCTTCAGCCACTCGATAAGCTCGAAATAGCCGTTACTCATCATCAATTCTAAACCGATTTTGTAAAAACAAACCTCATCACCGATTAAATTCACCATATTTTTTGTAGCAGCGATGTCAGGAAAATCAAGCGCTACAATTAACCTATCCTTCATAATTTATTTTCTTTTCCAAGTAAAAGACGCTCAATATTTTCTTTGTGCCTCACTATTGATAACACTAAGAGAACCACACAAAACACGATCTGCTCCGGTGGCGCACCATAAGTTATCGATAGCATTATTGAAGAAAAAATGGCGAGCATGGAAGCTACTGCCGAGACGCGGAATAATGAAAAAAACATTATCCAAAAACATGTTACTAAGAAGCCAACGCTAAAGTCAAGTGCGAATAAAACAGCAATTGTTGTAGCAACTCCTTTGCCGCCTTTATAATTAAGATATACAGGATAAATATGCGCCAATACTGCAACCAAACCGACTAGAATCAAATATAAATGCAGGTAAGAAGTATCAAAAAATGTGAAGCGCGCAACGATCACCATTACCGCACCTTTAAGACCATCCAAAATTAAAGTAAAAAATCCTAATTTTTTACCGGCGACGCGAGTTACATTGGTCGCACCAATATTTTTCGAACCGAATTCACGAACATCTTTATGAACAAAAATCTTAGTTAGAACCAGTCCAAACGGTATTGCGGATATAAAATAAGTGGCGACCAAGAACAAAAACTGATATATAAAAGTCATGCAATAGAAAAATCTTACTAAGAATCGCTGTCATTATTTTGATTCTTGTTTTTACGGAATGCATCAAGAGAAACAACTTTCGCTGACAAGTCAATGTTATTGCCGGAATTTTTCTTGGATTCGTTTTTATTGGCGCGATTTGAATCACCGAAATTACCGTTTTCTAACGCTTCAATATCATCATAATTCACGCTGAATCTTAGAGAAAAGCTCATTGCCGGGTCAGAAAACGAAGTAATTGATTTAAAAGGAATTGTTAATTTTTCAAATTTACCGTTGAAACTCAAAGAAATTTTAAAAAAATCATGTTCAACCACCATGCTTTTATATTGGTATTGAATAACAATCGTCATTTCATCAGGATATTTTTCCTTCAAACTTTTTGGCAAAACCACACCTGGAAAGCGCGTAGCAAAAACTATCACAAAATAATGACTGCCCGGCAAACCTGATTTTTCAACCTTCTTTAGGGTTTCATAAATCACTAAACGCATCGAGCTTTCAATAATATCGTCGTAACCAATTAAATCTTTTTGCATCGTATGTATCAAATAAAAAAGGCCTAGTTTCTGTTGACAGGTACTAGGCCCAAAACCCCGACAAAGTCACTTATGCTAAGCAGCTACAGCTACTGGAGCAAATTCGAAATTGTCATTAGCAAAATTATCATTTGCGTTTACTGTTTTTGAACGGATGTTGGCAAAGCCAACCGGCAGTTTCTCAACCGGGCAAAATTGTTTCCTTTAGCAAATGTCGAAGCTGTTCATCCCCGCATGGTGGAGATGTTGGGTACTGCCCCCAAGTCCATAATGTTTATTGCGAAACACATTTATCACCATAGTGCTCACTTTCGTGATCACGTGAATAAATATATGTTATTTTTAAAAAATAACAAGTGTTTAAAGATAATGATAAAAAAAATCGATTTAATTTACTTACTCACAAAAACCGCTTCCACTCTTTCAACATTTTCTTGTTTATCATCACTAATCGCAAAATCTATCAAGCTGCGCCCTTCTTGATTTTGTGCCACTATATCTTTTGGCATCACCACATAAATTTTAAAATCGCGATCAGATTCAGCCGCAATTTCTAAATTATCAATATCTTGTGCGCTCTGTAAAATTGCGCCTTCCGGCGATATTAATTTTAAACTGAAATATTTTTTATCATGCGTTTTATTGGTAATTTTTACGTTGTAACCGTTTCTGATATCGCCATTAGATAAAGTTACAAAAAGCGGATTGCGATCAGGAATTACGCTGCTTTCGACTTTGGTTTTATGCAATAAACTGCGCAGCATAAAAGTGGAAACTACCAACAAAATTGCTGCATAATAAAAAGTTCGCGGACGGAAAAACTTAAATTTATTTTGCGGAATTGGATTGGCCAAATGCCCTAGAGTATCATATCTTATCAAGCCTTTCGGCAAACCGACTTTTTCCATAATATTATCGCAAGCATCAACGCATAAACCACAGGCAATACATTCCATTTGCAGACCTTTTCTAATATCAATTCCGGTTGGACAAACCACCACACATTGTTTGCAATCGATGCAGTGTCCGCGCCCTTCAAAGCCATGTTCCTTGCTGAATTTTCCACGCGGTTCGCCGCGCTTTTCATCATAAGTTATAATTAAAGTATTTTTGTCAAACATTGCTGATTGAAAGCGTGAATATGGACACATATAAGTACAAACATGTTCACGTGCAAAGCCGGCCATAACATAAGTCATGCCAGCAATACCAAGGATCCAGCCCATTACAGCGAAAGAAGCTTTTCCGCTAAAAATTTCTTTAGTAACTAAAAACGCATCGTTAAAATAACAAATAAAACCATATCCTGTTACTAGAGACACAATAATCCAGCCCAGATGTGTTAAAGATTTTTTATAAAATTTTTCAAAATTATTTTTGCGATCCAAAATTATACGCTCATTGCGATCACCTTGAAATATCTTCTCCAAAGCAATAAAAATATCAGTCCATACCGTTTGAAAACAGGCATAACCACACCAAATTCTACCAAAAAGAGAGGTTACAAAAAACAGCATCAGCGCAGCAATGATAAGTATTCCCATCAAATAATAAACTTCCTGCGGCCATATTTCGATGAAAAAAAAATAGAGTTTGGAATTAGCTAAATCGATAAGAATAGCCTGATTCGGCGCACTTGCACCGCGATCGTAACGTAAAAATGGCGACAATAAATAAATTGCTAAAAATATAGTATTTAATATCCATTTAAGCCTACGAAATCGCCCTTTAACGCTTTGTGGATACAATCTCTTCTTCGCCGCAAAATATTGTTCAAGCATGAGTTAGTTTCTCCTATTGACAAAAAAACTTAATAAATCTAGAATACACGCCCTTTTATAAAATTTACAACTAATAACATGTTTGCAATTGTTGAAGTTGGCGGCAAGCAATATCGCGTTTCGCCAAATGAAAAAATCATTGTTGAAAAAATTTCTGGTGATGCTGGAACCAAAGTGACTCTGGATAAAGTTTTGTTCGTGCAATCTGACAAAGGCGAAGCTAATTTCGGCAGTCCGCTTATTACTGGCGCTAAGATTGACGCTGAAATTGTCAAAACTTTTAAAAATGATAAAGTTTTAATTTTCAAAAAGCGTAGAAGACAAAATTCACGCAGAAAACAAGGCCACCGCCAACAACAAACACAGCTAAAAATTTTAGCAATTAATTCATAACTTTCATTTGAGAAATTAAGCCTTTTCGAAGGTTTTTTCTTGTAATTAATTTAGGAGCAAGCCATGGCAACGAAGAAAGCTGGCGGTAGTTCAAGGAACGGAAGAGACTCGGCGGGTAGAAGACTCGGAGTTAAAAAATATGGCGGCGAATTTGTAGAAGCCGGGAATATCATCGTGCGCCAAAGAGGCACTAAATGGCATCCGGGCAAAAATGTCGGCATCGGTAAAGATCACACAATCTTTGCAAAAGTTGAAGGTGTTGTAAAATTTATCAAATCAGCCCGCAATAATAGAACCTTCATCGACGTAGTAACTGCGTAGCTTAAAGTCTTTTACCTTTATTTTGGGAAATAAAAGTAAAAGAAATTAGTCTATTAAAATTTTCAGAACCGCTTTTGAAGATTTTAATTCTCCTTTACCCTTAATTTTTTTAAAACAAAATTTTAAAAAAATTAATTTTGCGGACGTGGCGAAATTGGCAGACGCACTAGACTTAGGATCTAGCGCCTCACGGCATGTGGGTTCAAGTCCCTCCGTCCGCACCATACCTTCCAAAATGAACCACGAAGCAAAAAAATCGATTCTCAATTTCAATTGGCATAAAAAAGAATATGACGAGCGCTTGGCGCTTGCAATTGCGCAACGTTTCGACTTGCCGGAAGTTGTCGCTAATCTTTTGGCATCGCGCCAAATTTCCCTTGATGAGGTTGAAAATTTTCTAAATCCAAAAATTAAAACTACCCTACCCGATCCTTTTGAATTGCTGGATATGGAAGTAGCGGTGGAACACATAGTTTCAGCAGTTCTTGCTAATAAAAAAATTACAATTTTTGGCGATTATGATGTTGACGGCGCAACTTCCAGCGCTTTACTTAAAAGATTTTTTGCAGAACTTGGTATTAAAATTGAAATTTATATTCCGGATAGAATTCTGGAAGGCTACGGCCCCAATGCTGCAGCCTTACTTAATTTAAAAAAGTCCGGAACTGATTTAGTAATTACCGTTGATTGCGGCACGGTAGCTTTTGAACCACTTGAAACAGCTGCCAAAGCCGGACTCGACATTATCGTAATTGATCATCACTTAGGCGTCTTACAAAAACCTGATGCCATCGCGGTCATTAATCCCAACCGTATTGATGAAAAATTCCTCCATAAAAATTTATGCGCCGCCGGAGTTTGTTTTTTATTTGCCGTTGCCATCAACAAACGCCTTCGCGAAAAAGGATTTTACCAAAATAAAAAGGAACCCAATTTATTTAACCTTCTGGATTTAGTAGCGCTTGGAACTGTTTGCGATGTGATGCCTTTGACTGGCTTAAATCGGGTGTTCGTGGCACAAGGTTTAAAAATTTTACAACAAAGAAAAAATCCAGGATTAAGAGAAATTTGTGATTTAGCCGGATTAAATGAAGAGCCCGGCTCGTATCATTTAGGTTTTATAATAGGCCCGCGAATCAACGCCGGCGGACGTGTAGGTAAGTCAAATTTGGGAGCACGAATTTTATCAAGTAATCAAGCAGATGAAATTTCAGAAATTGCACAAGAGTTAGAAAAATTCAACAAACAGCGCAAAGAAATCGAAGCGCAAGTTTTAGAAGAAGCAATTAGCAATTTAGAAAAAGGCCACGGCGGCTTTACTTGCAAGGACTCGCTGATTTTTGCGGTGTCAAAAAATTGGCATCAAGGCGTGATTGGAATTGTTGCAT
>CAZDLU010000002.1:0-116337 GCA_964506725.1 uncultured Rhizobium sp. | reverse complement strand
GCTTAAGAAAGCAGAAATTTCAGGAGAGATTTTTTTTGATAAAAAAAATCTTTTAAAATTATCGCAAAAAGATTTTTGCAAAATTCGCGGTAAAGAAATTGGTTTAGTTTTTCAGGATCCAAATTCGGCGTTGAATCCTTTGCATCCGGTAATTAAGCAGATCGAAGAAGCCGTTATGATTCATAATCCTAAAATTTCCAAAAAAGATTTAGCAGAAAAAGTGGATGAACTTTTATCTATGGTTGAATTGCAATCAGTAAAATCAAGACTTGGTGACTATCCGCACCAATTTTCCGGCGGACAAAAACAACGCATTATGATTGCAATTGCAATTGCCAATAATCCGAAAATTTTAATTGCTGATGAGCCAACAACCGCGCTTGATGCGAGAGTGCAGGGTGAGATTTTGAATTTGTTGCTGAAGTTAAAAAATGAGCTTGGAATGGCGATCTTGTTGATTTCACATAATTTGAAGGCGGTAAAAAAAGTTGCGGATGAGGTGGTTGCGACTGAATCAAATAGTCATGCTGAGCCTGTCGAAGCATGTGTTTACACTCCGAGTCTAAACACATGCTTCGACAGGCTCAGCATGACATTGAGTGTTTTGAAAGTTAAGGATTTATCTGCCCTAAAAATAAAAAACATCAACCTAACTTTAAACCAAAAAGAAAATCTTGGCATAATCGGTGAAAGCGGCTCGGGAAAATCAACGTTGGCTTTAGCATTGTGTAACTTAATTCCGTGGCAAGGTGAAATAAATTTTTTTGATAATAAAACCTGGAAAAAAGAGGAGAAATTTTTGCGCAAAAATGTGCAAATTATTTTTCAGGATCCGTTTTCAAGCCTTAATCCGCGTATGTTGGTGGGCGATATAATTTCGGAAGGTTTGATAATTCATAATATTGATTTCTTAGAAAATGAAATTGAGGATATGCTATCAAGCCTTGATTTACCTGCTTCTATTAAATATCGCTATCCTCACGAACTTTCGGGTGGACAGCGTCAGCGTATTGCAATTGCGCGTGCTTTAATCTTAAAACCCAAAATTCTAATTTTGGATGAGCCAACTTCTGCCCTTGATATTCATAGTCAAAACCACATTATTAAATTATTAAAAGAAATACAAAAAACACAAAATATTACTTATATTTTGATTTCGCATGATTTAGAAGTCGTAAATCAAATTGCTAACAGAATTTTTCAATTATGAATAAGGTGGCAGAATTTGAAAAACTATTACGAAATGAGTATGGGCCTGCCACCAGAATACCTATTGTTGGCAGGTTTTTTAAGAAAAGCCGCCAAAAAGCAACGGTAAATTTTTTTAATTCTCTCACTAAAGAAGAGTGGATAGATGTGGATTTGTCAAAAATAAATATTGATATTTTTTTAAGAAGTGGCATCAGAGTTGATGTGGTGGATAGAGTGGCGCCAATATTTTATAATTATTATTTTGATGATAAGAATTATTTAGCCAATCTTAAAAAGCTTTTAAATTTACAAAGTGGTGAAACCGAAATTCCTTTGGCTCTTCACAAAGCAGCAGAATGTGATGATTTGGAATTGGTGCGAATTTTGCTGAGTAAAAATAAATTTAGCGATATTGATGCTAAAGATGATCAAGGTAATACCCCGTTTGTTTTGGCAATTAGAAATGGTGATATTGAGATGTTGAAAATTCTGGTAGAAAAAGGCGCTTCTCTTGATGTAAACGGACCGTCCATAAATTTTTTAAATAAGGCAATCATAAGTAAGCAGGATAAGGTTTTGGAATATTTGCTTGAAAATGGCAAAAATTTTAAAAAAGAAGACATATTTTTAATGGCAGCATATAAGGATGGAAAATTTATTAGAAGAATCAAATATTTCAGTCAAATTCCAGAAGAAAAAATAAAGAAAATTCATGAGATAGCATGTGCTTATTTTTATTTAGGATTGTCATATTCTATTAGTGGATTTGGGTTGAACGGAAATATTGGTAATAGGCTTGTTTATAATGAAATAAATGGCTTGAAGTCTGATTTTGAGAAGCGCGATAAATTAGTTGAATCTGCTAAAATAATTGCAGAAAAGGGTGAATTTATCGACTGTGATGGAGAAAAAAATAAAATAATAAAAGCACTAGTTAAAGCGCATGCTGCTTATTTTATAGTTAAATATGATAAGAGTGACAGGCCTTGTGAAATAAGTTATTGCGATGCTAATTTGCCGATTGATAAAAAGAAAGGCGTTGTAACTTTTCAAATTGATCAAGAAAAATTAGCGAAATTCGGCAATATAGAAAAATATCTCGAAGGAATAAAATATGAAACTTCCACGATAAATTTGTTGCGTGAGGGGCTTGCTAAAATAACAGTTTGTGATGAAAAAAATTATCCAAAAATAATTTCTACTTCAATTCCAACTAAGCCGCAAAAAAGAGGAAATTGTACTCTTAAATCTTTTAATATAGTGCTTCGGGAAATTTTAAGTAAAAAATATAGCATGGATTTCACAAGCCCTGATAGTGATGGCAGTAAGGTTTACAAGAAATATAGAAAGAATTTAAAAGATAAAAATCTAAGAATATTTTTTTATTTACTTGATAATGGAGTTGAAGAAATTTTGCCTGAATCAGAAAAAACTTTACTTGATGCGGCAAAAATTATTTTCCTGAAATCCATAGCAAAAAAAGATGAAGAAGTTGAAAAAAAAGTCGGAGAATTTTTGCTTGAAAAAAATCAAAAGCTTTTAGAAATTGAAGATGAGATGGGGAAAAATATTTTATTTTTTGCGGTGCAAAGCGGAGATGTAACGGTGGTTGATAGAGTTTTGAAAATGGGTGCTGATATTAATCATGCTACCAAGAAAGGTGGATATACGCCACTTCATGAGGCAGCAGATATCGGTGAAGTTAAAATTGTAAAAAAATTATTGAAAAATGGTGCTGATGTTGAATCTAAAACAATTTATGGCTCAACTCCTTTGCATAGCGCAATTTATAATAATAAAAACGAAATTGCTAAAATTCTAATTGGCAAAATGACTGAATTAGGACTTGATTTAAGAGATGAATTCCATTTGGCGGCGCGTTACGGGAATAAAGAAATTGTAGAAGAAATGATGAAACATAATGTTAAAACGGCGCGTAATGTTAAAATTGCGCGGGCCGTTGAAGCTGCCGAGCGTGCAGGGCATGCTGAACTTGCGAAAGAAATTGCGGAATATGAAAAGAAATTAAAAGAATTGCCAAGGCAAAAAACACAGGTGGCTTCTGCATCTGAATTAATACCTAACGAAGCTAGGGAGATCTTGGGTGCTTAATGTTTCAAAGTAATTTATCGTCTAATTATTGTTGAGTAATAGGTAAGTTAGCACAGATTGCTAATAGAATTTTCAATCATGAGTAAATTAACAGAATTCACAACACTATTGAAAAATGAGAACGGGTTTGCAACGAGAATACCTGTTATTGGATGGTTCGTAAAAAGAAGTAAGCAAAAAGCCATGGTAAACTTTTTTAATTCTCTTACCGAAGAAGATTGGAAAGATAGTGATCTATCAAAAATATTTTCTGCAGAATATCCTTTGTTCATTAATATCTTTTTGAGAAAAGGTATAAGGGTTGATGTAGTGAATAGAGTAGCGCCGAAATTTTATAATTATTATTTTGATGATCGGAATTATTTAACTAAGCTTAAAAAGCTGTTAAAGTTACAAAGCGGTGAAACCACAATTCCTTTGGCTCTTCATAGGGCGATGGATTATGGTGATATGGAATTGGTAAAAATTTTATTAAGTAAAAATAAGTTTAATGATATTAATGATGAAGATTATTTTGGAAATACACCACTTTCCTTGGCTGTTATTAATGGTAACATTGAGATTGGAAAATTATTGGTAAAAAATGGTGCATCCCTTGATTTTTCTAGAACCGATAACAAAATTATAAACAGGGCAATTGTAAATAAAAAAGATGAGATGCTTGGATATTTATTAGAAAATGGCAACAATCTTAAGGAAAAAGATATATTTTCAGTGGCGGCATATCAGGGTGGAAAATTTATTAGAAAAATTAAGGCTTTTAACAGACTTTCAGAAGAAAAAATAAAAAAAATTCACGATATAGGATGTGCTTATTTTTATTTAGGACTATCTTATTCTATAAGTGATTTCGGGCTTGCTAGCTATGTTGCCAATATGGTGATATGTAATGAAATAAATAATTTAGCACCCGATTTTGAACATCGTAATAAATTAATTGAAGTTGCTAAAATAATTGCAGAAAAAGGTGAATTTATTGATCGTGACGGCAGAAAAAATAAAATAATAAAGGCATCGTATAAAGAGCATGCGGCTTATTTTATAGTTAAATATAATAAGGAGGGAAAGCCTTGCGAAATAAGCTATTGTGATGGTGCTTTTCCTAATGATCAAAATAATGGTGTAATTACTTTTCAGGTTGATGAGAACAAATTATTTACAATAGGGGATGTGGAAACATATTTAGGAAGAATGCAAAATTCAGAGATTGCCATGTGGCACCAAGCTTTGGCTCAAATAGTGGTCTGTGATGAAAAAAATCAACCAAAAATAATTTCTACTTCAATTCCAACTAAGCCGCAAAAAAGAGGAAATTGCACTCTTAAATCTTTTAATATAGTGCTTCGGGAAATTTTAAGTAAAAAATATGGCATGGATTTCACAAGTCCTGATAGTGATGGCAGTAAGGTTTACAAGAAATATAGAAAGAATTTAAAAGATAAAAATCTAAAAATATTTTTTGACTTACTTGATAGTGAAGAGGAAATTTTTCCTCAATCGGAAAAAGCTTTACTTGAGGCGGTAAAAATTATTTTCTTGAAGTCAGTGGCAAAAAAAGATGAAGAAGTTGAAAGTAAAATTGAAGAATTTTTACTGAGAAAAAATATAAATCCTTTGGAAGTTGAAGATAAAGAAGGAAATAATATTTTGTTTTTTGCAGTACAAAATGGCAATGTGGCAGTGGTCGAGAAAGTTATACAAATGGGAGCTGATGTTAATTGGATGACAAAAAAAGGTTTTACTCCGCTTTATGAAGCGGCAAGGTCCGGTGAGATTAATATTGTAAAAAAACTATTGGAAAACGGTGCTGATATCGGTGCTAAAACCAAATCCGGTTTCACAGCTTTGCATGGTGCGCTTTTTACGGATAATAATGAAATTGCCAAAATTCTGATTCCAAGAATGCTTGAGCTTGGTCTTGATTTGGGACCTCAATTTCAAGTGGCAGCGCGTAGGGGTAATAAGGAAATTATTGAAGAAATGATGAAACATAAAGTTGGAACGGCTGAGGCTGTTAAAGATGCTACTAATGCGGGCCATATTGAGCTTGCTAAAGAAATTGCAGAATATGAAAAGAAATTACCGGGCCAAGAAATACAGGCGGCTTCTGCGGTTGAATTAATGACAGGTAATAAAGGCTTAGAAATCGTGGCAGGTGCTTGATGTTTCAAAATAATTTATTGTGCAAATTATTATTGAAAAATAGCTGATTGTTTAATTGAGTTGGAAAAAAATATCTAAATTATGATGTTAAAAAATCTTAAAATTTCACTGCTAGCATTACTATTAGTGCAATCATGTTGCCTACCGTTTTTTGATTATTATTCAACTAAGCCAACGGAGAGTTGTGCCGGTATGCATGATGAATTGAAAAATCGCTATAATTTATTTAAAAAATTAAGCAAAAAAGAAATTAAACATCGCAAAAAAACTAAAATAAAAGCCGTTGCCAAACTTGATGAATTAAGCGTAATTTCCAAGATTGTTGAAGCTTTAGATGGCGCGAAGGCGGGTTCTAACCTGGTGGCTGTTGATTTGCGTTATTATAGAAAAGTTGAAATGGGTGAAACTATAATTGCCAATGTTTCACAAAATAATCTGCATTCTTTCTTGAAAAATTCTAAATATACGCAAGGATTTTTTACGGTAATAAATATTAATTCAGAATTTATAACTGTTGTTCCTCCAAGTAATTCCAAGGAATTTGACCATTTAAAAATTAAGCGTGGTGATTTAGCAAATGCTGAAATTGTGATTAATGTATCTGATGCTAAACATATTAGCGGCAATTTAAAATTTTCTGAAAATCAAAAAGTTTCGATTATTGCCGATCGTGTGTTAGAGCCTTACCGCCTTGATTTGCGTGAGTCGAGCAATATTCAGTCTTTATTTAACCGCAAGTGGGTTATGTCAGTTTATAGTTTAGAAGGCAGCAAATTAAAGGGTGGAAAGAAAACAACGGGATATTTTAAATTTATCAATAATTACAATAGTGAAATTGACATTGATAAATTCAAAGATTCGGCGAGCGGCTGTTATGTAGATGAGCGCGGATCTAAATTTAAGAAATAACATGAAAAAATTTGCGATATTTATTTTGGTAATTTTGTTAAGCGGTTGCACCAATTATTCAACTGACTTAAACGAAATGCAAAAAATAAAAGTTGATAGTATGGATGACATCAAAAAAGGTGAATCATGTACTAATAATTTGTTTGGTGCTTTCACTTTGCCATATGTCGGCGATACGGCAATTAAGCTATCAGGCGACCAATCCGTAATTGCTGCAATCAAGAAAGCCGGTATACAAGATATTTATGCAGTTGATAGAAGAACAAAAAATTATTTTTTGATTTATAGTAAAAGATGTACGATTGTGTTCGGGAAGTAATAATGCTTTAGATGCTTGATATTAAAGGCTTGATGGCTTAAGATGCATTTCTTAAAATAATCTCGGAGATAATAAATGAAAAAACCTGAATTGCTTTTGCCTGCCGGAAACCTGGATCGCTTGAAAACCGCGATTCTTTATGGTGCTGACGCTGTTTATTGCGGAACGCCTGATATGTCGCTACGCGTAAAATCCGGTTTTACTTTGGAAGATGTCGTTGAAGGTATTGAATTTGCTCATGCCCGCGGTAAAAAAGTTTATTTAACGCTGAATCTTTTTTCGCATAATAAGGATATTGAGAAACTTCCGCAATTTATTGAAACCGTTAAAGCTGTGAAGCCGGACGGGTTGATTATTTCTGATCCCGGTGTTTTTCAATTTGTGAAAGAACATGCTCCCGACCTAGAGCTTCATATTTCCACGCAAGCTAACGTTTGTTCTTGGCTTACGGTTGATTTTTGGCAAAAGCAAGGCGCAAGCTTGGTAGTAATGGCGCGCGAGGTTTCTTTTGAAGAACTTGCCGAAATCAGAAAAAAATGTCCGAATATAAAAATCGAAACTTTTATTCACGGTTCGATGTGCATGACTTATTCCGGTCGTTGTCTTTTGTCAAATTTTATGGCCGAGCGCGGAGCTAATCAGGGCAGTTGTGCGCACTCATGTCGCTGGGGTTATAAAGTAAAAATTAAGTTGAAAGATAATACGGAACACGAAATTGAAATTAACGAAAATAACAAAGATTTATTTGATTTTTTCTTAGAAGAAGAAATTCGCCCCGGTGCGTTGATGCCGTTTGAAGAAGATATGGCGGGTTCTTATATTTTAAATTCCAAAGATTTATGTTTGCTGCCGAAACTTGATGAATATATAAAAATCGGGCTTGATTCATTTAAAGTTGAAGGCAGAAATAAAACCGAGTTTTACGCGGGAAGCGTTGCAAGAGTATATCGCGCGGCGATTGATGATTACATGGCAAATCCTGAAACTTGGAAAGCGGAAGATTACATGGATGAAATTAATGCGGTGGCAAATCGCGGCTATACTTTAGCTTTTCACGATGGCCGCTTGACGAATTTGGCGCATGATTATGAAAGCACCGGTTCCACGGCATTTTATGAATTTGCCGGAAAAGTTATTGGTTGGGAAGGCGATGATTTAATTTTTGAAGCCAAGAACCGCCTGGCTTCGGGCGATGTGTTGGAATTTTTATCACCAACGCAGCGCGAGCCGATTTTAATTCGTCTTTATGAATTTAATTATTCGCGCGACGGTAAAAATTGGAAAATTACCGATGTTGTAAATGCCGGCGTAAAGCCGCTGGTGCGCATTCCGGCTTCGGCTTTTCACTTAATTGAAAAAGAAAAATTAAAAGAATTATTGCCACAATTTTCTTTGATTAGAAAAGAAAAAATGCTTGATGAAGCTGAACATTTGAAAGTCGAATCGCGCGAACTCTCGCATAAGCTGGAAGCCGGTGAAATTCGCGAAATGAAATATGAAAATAAAAGAAAAAAATATTTCGCCGCACTTGAATTAGGTGATGATAAAATTTCTCCAAAAACTCCGCGGATAGGTGTTGATGGCTGTTGCGGCAAGGGTTGCAACGGTTGTTTGATTTTCTGGCATGATGATAAATATGCTAAGGCAAGAGAGATTTTGAAGACAAAAAAAATGGGTGAGATGTTGTAAAGAATTTGCTTTCTTAAAAACTGTAAATACAATAAATACAGTTTTACAGTTTTTAAATATTTATGTCAAAATTAACTTTAGAAATTCCCGATTCACTCCATCGCGCTGTTAAGTCTATGGCTTCGGCTCATGGCGAAACGATAAAAGATTTTTTTATTGATGCAGTGACGGAAAAATTAAAAAAAACTTCCAAGAAAAAACCAATTGCTAAAAAGCCTATGAAAAAAACTAAGAAAAAAAATTCTAAATATATTACCGAAAAAGAAGCGGAGAAAATGCTTAAACCTTATTTGCTGCGTATGATTAAGCGGATTGAAAGTGGGGAGGAGGAGACTTACTCTTGGGATGAAGTAAAACAAGAGTTGGAAAAAATGTAAATTTCATTACACCACAAACTATGCTAAAAATAAACCTTTCAAAAAAAGCTGTTAAAGATTTAAAAAATCTAAAAAGAAAATTCCGCAATATTAATAAAGATCTTGATGATTTATTTTTAAAATTATCTCAAGGATTTATTGTGGGTAATAAGTTATAAGAGTTTAAAAATGTAGAAATTTACAAAGCTCGAATTAAGAATTCATCGGGCTCTGTTGGTAAAAGCGGAGGTTTTAGAATTATTTATTACCTAAAAAGATCGAAAGAAATTTTAGCTTTAACAATTTATTCTAAATCTTATAAAACAAATATCTCTAAACAAGATTCTTAAACAAGAAAATTTGACAAAATGAAATCTCTCGTAATCGCCATCGACGGCCCTTCGGCCTCAGGAAAGGGAACGCTGGCCAAGAAGTTGGCACAGCATTTTAATTTGCCGCATTTAGATACCGGGGCGATTTATCGTTTGATTGCTTTTCGTACAATTTCTTTGGGAATTGATGTGAATAATTTTGAAAAAGAAATTCCGCAATTGGTGAAAAATATTGCTGCGGAAGAAATGGTAAATCCCGAGTTATTCACGGAAAAGACCGGGGCTGTAGCATCCGTGATTGCCAAGAGCAAAAAACTACGCGCTGCGATTTTTGATTTCCAAATTGATTTTGTTAAAAATGGCAAAAAAAATTTCGGTGGCGCGGTGCTTGACGGACGTGATACGACGACGGTAATTTGTCCTGATGCTGATTTTAAATTTTTTGTAACGGCGGATGTTGAAATTAGGGCGCGTAGGCGTTTTGCTCAATTGCCGAATGCTAATTATGAAGAAATTTTACAACAGTTGCAATTACGTGATGAAAATGATAAAACTCGTAAAGAGTCTCCGTTGTTGATTGCTAAAGATGCGATTGTTATTGATAATGGCAATTTGACAGTGGAAGAAAGTTTGCAAAAAATTTTAAAAATTATTCAGTAAATGTCGTCACGTCCTATAGAAACGCCTGTTATTGATGTGAAAGTGCTTAAGAGTGAAGTTGCTAAAGGCGATAGTCATGAGGCTCTGAACGCAGCGGTTTTGCTTGGTAATTTTTATCGAGAAAAAGGGGATAACTCCCAAGCAATTGCCTATTTTTGTAAGGCACTATCCTTGCAGCACGGCGGTTGGAGTAGTTCTGGTTATGATGCTTCTAGTATATCTGAATTTTTGTTAACGGCATCGCCAAGAAATAGTGATGAACCGCTAAACAAAACAGAATTAAACTATGTATTAGGTGGAATGGGTTTCGGTCACACCTTTTATGATAAAATTATTGATTCAGATTTTTTCGGTAAATTGGCAGAAAAAAGTTTAGGTATTTTATCGCGGGAAGATTTCGGGGAACTTAAAGAAGATTTTGGACGTAAAGGCTATGGGGATCCTGCAGCAAGGCTCTCCTATAAAAAGCTAGAGGAGTTGTGCACTAAAAGACAAAGAATTGATCAAGCGGAATTTAAACAAAAAGAACAGTTCTTCAAAAAACTTTTCTTTGACGAAACTATTCCGCATCATTTCCATCTTGAAAAGATAAAAGGAACTCCTGATTTTTTTTGTGTTTTTTCTCAAGAAGACCGAAAAAAGCACGAAGCAAGAATTATAAAGTTAACATCGAGTAATTTGGTGCGTGAATTTAAGAGTGATGAAGATGATAAAACATGTTTCGTATTAAAGGAGGATAAAATAGCAGAAATGCGAGATTTTATTCTAGGAGAAATTCCTGCAGTAGAACCTGGATATGAGCCTCCAAAATTTATTTCTTCTGCTAAAACAGATGCAGCTGCTTCCGGAACCGGAAAAGGCGTTGTCGGCGCCAAGGCGGATCCAATTGCCAGATTTTATGCACAACATGGAAAAAAATAATTAATATTATGCAAAATTTACAAAAAATATCGCGTTGCTTAATTTCGGTTTCGGATAAATCAGGCATTGTTGAACTAGCCAAAAAATTAGCGGAAAAAAATATCGAAATAATTTCTACCGGCGGAACTTTTAAACTTCTGCAAGACAATAAAATCAAGGCGAAAGACATTTCGGAATTTACCGGATTTCCGGAAATTATGGATGGGCGGGTTAAAACTTTGCATCCGAAAGTTCATGGTGGGTTGCTTGCGGTGCTTGATAATGCTACGCACTTAAAGCAAGCGCGCGAAAATGAAATTGAGGCGATTGATTTGCTGATTATTAATCTTTATCCCTTTGTTGAAACTGTGGCAAAAACTGATAACGAAGAGGAAATAATTGAAAATATTGATATTGGCGGACCGGCAATGGTGCGCTCGGCTTCCAAGAATTTTGCTTATAAAACGGTGATTACTGATGCTTCAGGTTATAAAAATTTAGTTGCGGAATTGGAAAAAAATAATGGTGCAACTTCGTTTGAGTTCAGGAAAAACGCGGCGGCGCAGGCTTTTAGAAATATTGCCGAATATGATTTAGCGATTTCAAATTGGTTTAACAAAAATGATTTTTCATTAGTTGGAAATTTAAAACAAACTTTACGTTACGGCGAAAATGCTCATCAAAAAGCGGCGCTTTATAGCAATTCGACCAGCGGAATTGTTAATGCCAAGCAGTTGCAAGGCAAAGAATTAAGTTACAATAATTTTAACGATTCTGATGCGGCCTATAATTTAGTTTTGGAATTTTCAATGCCTGCTGTAGCGATTATAAAACATGCTAATCCTTGCGGAGCGGCAATTGGCGCTACTTTGGAAGAGGCTTATGATCGCGCTTTATCATCGGATCCAAAATCGGCATTTGGCGGAATTGTTGCTTTAAACGGCAATATTGATGAAAATTTAGCGGGTAAATTAGCGCAAATTTTTTATGAAGTAATTATTGCCAAATCAATAGATTCTAAGGCGCAAGAGATACTGGCGAAAAAGAAAAATCTACGCGTTTTAATTGCCGATTTTAAAAAATTAAATCAAGTACAAGTAAAAACAATTTCCGGCGGATTTTTAACTCAGGATTTAGATGCTGAAACTATCACGTCAGCAAGCCTGGAGCAAGTAAGTCAGAGGTCGGTTGAGAAAAACGAAATCGAACAACTTGTTTTTGCCATGTCAGTTTGCAAACATGTAAAATCAAATGCTATTGTGGCGGTTAGTAACATGCAAACAATTGGCCTAGGAGTAGGGCAAACCAGCCGTGTTGATTCTTGCGAAATAGCATGTAAAAAAGCGGCAGAATTTGCTAAAAACAATAATTTGCAAAATATCTATTTAGCGTCCGATGCTTTTTTTCCTTTCGCTGATAATATTGAAATTGCAGCACAATATGATGTGAAAGCAATAGTAGCGCCGCGTGGATCGGTTCGTGATGAAGAAGTTATTGCCAAAGCTAATGAAAAAGGCATTGCACTTTATTTTGTAAAAACCAGACATTTTAAACACTAAAATCTCGATTTTGGAAAGGGATTTTTGTTTTAGAATTATGATCTAAAAATGCTTGACTGAACGGTCTGGAAACAGCCTATTATCACCATTTTAATTTTTAATTTGGACTGCTTTTAAGTTATATGTCGGGAAGCCCAAAAAACAGCAACGGTTCTTATCTTCCCGCAATTGGTGGTGCGCAATTTCCTAGACCAAAATCATCAAGTACCAATGATGCCGATGCTGTTCCTCTTTCTTTGCCGGCTATTTCTGTATCTCCTTTTGGAGCTTCTCCTACTAGTAAACATAGTGGTTTAACAAGGAAAGATTATAAAAGTGATATAGAATATCTTTATGCGTGGGCTGATGCAAATGACGTAGAGAGATCATCCGATACTGATGTAGATACGCCATACGATGCCTTATCTACTGGTATTGTTAGTCCTAATCCTAATCAAGCTAGTCGCTTTGCATTTGCTGCGAGCGCAGATCCCAAGAGGCCACAAGGAAGTTCTGATGATGCTCTTAGATATGATAGAGTAAAGCGTAATTCAAGAAGTACTGGTTCTACAGTTTCCGCCCCCAGCACTTCCACTGATAATACGCCAACAAAAGCAACATCAACACTTGAGGAGACTAGAGGTGTGGCAGTAGCCGCAATTGCTCCAGCAACAACACTTCCGCCAATATATCCAACTAGACCGGCAGAACCCCGTATTCCAAGCACAACACCTCGTCCGCGTTTTAGAATAAGTGATACTACGATGGAATATGGAGAGCAAAAAGAATTAAATGAGCGGCAATTTCATTCTTTATATCATTTGTGGGATATGAGTGTGGATTATAAAGTTACAAAAGACAAATATGATGAATTGGAGAAGAAAATTTCCTCAGTTGATGAGTTAAGGGATTATTTTAGGGAAAATAAAATTTATGATGGAACGCCTATTTATTTTGCTATGGATGGTGGAATCGTGAAAGATGATAGTAAAATATCACTTCCATTCAAATTTATGTACAACATTTGCAATAATGTCGTAAATAGCAAAGAAATACCCGATGCAGATAAATTAAGAATTGTACAAGATGTTGTGGAAAAATTTAAATTTATTCAAGATTCTGAAGAAGCGGGACCGAATGATTTTTATGGTAGAGCTGAAGAAATAAGGCTTACCATGAAAAACTTTCAAGATATAAAATCCGAACATAATGATACTTTTAGACGTTGTGGAAAATTAGCCTTAGTTACTCTTGCTTTTGATAAAACTTTTTGTGGTATTGCTAAAACTTTTAAAGCGGGATCATATGTTTCTCCTGATGTTGCAGAAAAAGATGATGAGGCAGCGATGGCAGGTTCAGATAGTGAAACCGAGGCAGCAGCCGCAACAACGGCAGGTTCAAGCAGTAGAACAGAAGAAGTGGGAAAATATGGAATAGTTAAAGATATCAGTAAAGAAGTGGCGCTTTTCGTTTCTTACCTGCGTAACGGAATAAGCGGGTTGAATTACGGTACTACATTTGCTTTAACAAAATTATCTCAAAAAGTTGACAGATTAGTTGGAGGCAGAAGTGGCGCGGTTTAAGTAAAGCTTGCAAAGTCTTCCTAAATATGATATATAAGTGCGAAATTAATTTTTTAATAATAATTTTAGGTAAAAATTGTGCCAAGACCTGGAATAAAACAAGTGAATCCTGAAGGTAATCAAGCCGGTAATAAATCAAGATTTGGGCTTTTTGCCGGGGTTTTGATACTTCTTGCCGGTATTGCCGGCATTGCTACTGCCGTGGCTTTAGCGCCATTTTCCGGTGGCATTAGTTTGGCAGGTTTGGGAGTTGGTTTTAATATTTTGATGATTGGTGTGTCATCGTTAGTTGCTGCTATTGGCCTTGGGATTGTTGCTACTAGTGCTAGCTCTAGTGATAATGAAAAAGAAGTTCAAGTAGCACAAGCTGCAAAAGCCCAAAGCCAGGCTCAAGTTCGCACCAGTGGTGGGCGAGCTAATGATCGTGCAGAATATGCTGAAGATGCTCGGGAATATAAAAGAAAGCCCGGTGAGCCCGCACCATCTGTGTCTGATGCAACTGCTTCTCGTCTAAAAGGCAAAGCATTAGGAAGAATACAAGACTAATTTTTTGGAAATCTCAGTAAAAATATTTCTTATTTTCTCATCGCGCAAAAATATCGGAACATTGTTGCTTTCAGATATTTCGGGCATCAAAGCCATATCTCCTAAAAAATTTATATTATGTTTTGCCGCTAAATCTTTAGCGCCGTTTTTGCCGAAAATATAATTTTTTTCACCATTAACTTCCAAAAAAGACATATTTTGAATTAAACCTAAAATTGGAATTTTTAATTTTTCAAAACAATCGATAGACTTTATCACATCAATAAGAGCAAGGCTTTGTGGGGTTGAGACAATTACTACTCCGCTTAAAGGAAATTTTTCGGCAATGCTTAAATAAACATCTCCGGTGCCGGGCGGCATATCTATTACCATAACATCAACTTCTTTGCCATCATCTTTCCAATTTACGCTTCTGATTAATTGGTGCAGAATTTTAGTGACCATGGGACCGCGCCAAACTCCAGCCTGTTTGGCATCTACTAACATGCCAATTGAAATTGCCTTTAGGCCATGAGCGATTACCGGCAAAAGTAAATTATCTTTTATTTGCGGTTTGTCATCAGTGCCAAGCAAGTGCGGAATTGAAGGGCCGTAAATGTCGGCATCAACCAATGCAACATTAAGACCTTCGGCTTTTAGGGCTAAAGCAAGATTACAGGCAATTGTTGATTTTCCTACTCCGCCTTTGGCCGAGGCTACAGCAATAATTTTTTTTACCCCCACGACATCAGGAATTTGCTGCATAAAATCGGAAAGAGTTTTTTCTGTCATTTTAAAAAGAGTAAAATTATAATTTAGAGTTTGTTATTTACCCCTCTCCCTCAAGGGGAGAGGGAAAAGCTCGGAATGTTCCCTCTCCCCTTGAGGGATAGGGTTAGGGTGAGGGGTAAATAATACTTTAAAACATCCACTAAAATCAACAACAAGTAAAATGTTAAAATTTCTAACCATAAATCAAATGCAAGGCCCGTGGGGCGGTTCATTTGGCGGTAAGCAGGAAGAGCAAAAAAAGCCGGAACAAAAATTTTCTAAGCCAAATAATGAGGATGGCTTTAATGATTTTATTAAAAAAATAAAAAATTTCTTTGGCGATAAGGGTGTAAAATCGCCAAAATCAATTGTCGGAATTATTATTTTATCTTTAATTTTATTGTGGCTTGCAACCGGTTTTTACAAGGTTGATTCTGATGAAAACGCCGTTGTTTTATATTTTGGTAAATTCAATTCGGTAACAACTCCGGGTTTGAATTACCATATTCCTTTTCCTTTCGGCAAAGTTATTAAAGAAAGTGTAACGATTGTTAATGTGGAAGAATTCGGCTTTACTTCAAATGCCAGTAAGTCGAACAAAAGAAATTTGGAAGCTGAAAGTTTAATGTTAACCGGCGATGAAAATATTGTCGATATTGAATTCCAGGTGCAATGGCAAATTTCTGATATTAAAGATTTTGTCTTTAATACTGCAGCGCCACGTGAATCAATTCGTAAAGCTACCGAAAGCGCAATGCGTGAAATTATTGCGCGCACACCGATTGTTAGTGCTTTGTCCGATGGTAAAAGCAAAATTGAAGTAGAAACCAAAGAATTATTGCAGGAAATTTTAGATTCTTACAAATCAGGTGTGCGTATTGTGTTAGTGCAACTACGGCGCGTGGATCCACCGTCTCAAGTTATTGATGCTTTTCGCGATGTACAAACTGCGAAAGCGGATAAGGAAAAAGAAATAAATCAAGCACAAGCCTATGCTAATGATATAGTGCCGAGAGCGCGCGGTACCGCTTCGCAAATGATTGAAGAATCAGAAGCCTACAGTAAAGAAGTGGTAGCAAATGCGGAAGGTGAGGCCGGAAGATTTTTGGAAGTCTATAATCAATATTTAAAAGCCAAACAAGTTACCAGAAAGCGCATTTATTTGGAAACAATGGAGAAAATTTTAAGTAACACTGACAAAGTTATAATTGATAATAATGCCATAAAATCAGGAGTGGCGCCTTATTATCCGCTTAGTGAAGTGAAGAAAAACGTGAAGAAGGAGAATTAAATTATGACTAAAACGACCAAAAAAATTCTAATAATTCTAACCGTAATTTTTGCAATTCTCGGTAGTTCAATGTTTACCGTTGATCAAAGGCAACAAGTTTTGATTTTGCAATTTGGGGAACCGATGCGCTTAATTACTACTCCCGGGATAAAATTTAAAATTCCGCTGATGCAAGATGCGTTATTTTTTGATAAGCGAATTATTGATTTAAATGCTGCGGAAGAAGAGGTGATTGCGTCAGATCAAAAAAGATTAATCATTAATGCTTTTGCAAAATATAGAATTACTGATCCGCTGAAATTTTATACTACGGTGCGTACTAATTTTGGCTTGGAAAGTAAATTGTCAGGGATCCTTGATTCTAGCCTGCGCCAAGTGATTGGGGAAGTTACTTTAAGTGAATTGTTAACTGAAAATCGCGGCAATATTATGGCCGAGATTAAGGAAATTGTAAGTGAAGAATCTAAAATTTTCGGCATAGAAATTATTGATGTCAGAATTATGCGTGCTGATTTGCCGAAAGAAAATTCTGATGCGATTTTTGCGCGTATGCAAACTGAACGTGAAAAAGAAGCGCGTGAAATTAGAGCGAAAGGTGCTGAGGAAGCTGCGAAAATAAGGGCGGAAGCTGATAAGCAAAAAACAATTATTATTGCTGAGGCCAAGAAAAAATCGGATTTAAATCGTGGTAAAGGTGAATCGGAAGCTAATAGAGTTTATGCAAATTCTTACGGTCGCGATGCAGAATTTGCTGATTTTTATCGCTCGATGAATGCTTATAAACAAGCTTTGCAGCCTGAAAAAACAACTATGGTGATAGCACCCGACAGTGAATTTTTTAAATATTTCGGCAGAAAACAAATCAATAATAATTAACACTAAATATGTTTTCCTATAAAACCTTTTTTTATTCATTAATTTTAGTTTTTGCCGCTTCATCACTTTTTGCTGCGCCCAAAAAACAAGCGGTTGCGCCAAGGCAAGAGTTGAATCCAAAGCAAATTGCGGTTTCCGGTTTTGCTGACATCGTTGAAGATTTACTACCGGCTGTTGTAAATATTAGCGCTGTGCAGAATGTTTCGGCAGAAAGTTCCAGTGTAATTGATCAAATTCTTTCAAGTGATTTGCCGAAAGGTCCGCTATTTGATGATTTTAAAAATCAGCTGGAATCACAATTGCGCGGGCAACAAGGCGGTAAGAAAAAACTTTCTTCAATTGGATCGGGTTTTGTAATTTCGGCTGATGGTTTCGTGGTAACCAACAGTCACGTGGTTGAAGATGCTGATGAAATTACCGTAAGTCTTAATGACGGTGCAAAATTTAAAGCAAAAATGATCGGGATTGATAAAAAAACCGATTTGGCTTTACTAAAAATTGAAGCTAATCGTGAATTAAAATTTGCGAAATTCGGTGATTCTAATAAAGCTCGAATCGGTGATTGGATAATTGTGATAGGTAATCCTTACGGCCTTGGCGGATCAGTGTCGGTGGGTATTGTATCAGCACGCAGTCGCGATATTAACAATGGTCAATCTGATGAATTTATTCAAACCGATGCAGCAATAAATAAAGGTAATTCCGGCGGTCCAATGTTTAATAGCCGCGGCGAAGTTATTGCAATTAGCACGGCAATTTTTTCACCATCGGGTGGCAGTGTAGGTATTGGATTTGGCACGCCTTCCGCAACTGCGATGCAAGTTGTTGAGCAGTTAAAAGACAAGGGCGAAGTAGTTCGCGGTTGGCTTGGTGTTTCGGTGCAAGATGTAACCGAAGACATTGCCGAATCGATGAAAATGGAAAAACCCAAAGGTGCTTTTGTCATTGAAGTCAGTAAAGACAGTCCGGCAGAAAAGGCGGGAATTTTGCCAACTGACATTATCACAAAATTTAATGACAATGAAATTGCCGATATGAAGGCTTTGCCTAAATTTGTGGCGAAATATCCGATTGGTCAAAGTGCTGAAATTACGGTGTTGCGTCAAGGAAAGGTGAAAATTTTTAAAGTAAAAATTTTAAAAGTGAAAGATGATGAAGATCGCAAAACCAAAGTTGTAGAAAAAAAACAGGTGGCAAAAACTACCACGCAAATTTTGGGTTTGAATGTTGCGGAATTAAGTGCCAAAATTAATGGCGGAAAATCATCAATTAATATCAAAGGGCTGTTGGTTGTCGACGTTGTCGGTAAGTCAGAAGCTGAAGAAAAAGGCGTAAAATCCGGTGATATAATTTTGTCAGCCAATCAAACACCGATTTCTACAATTGGTGATTTGCAAAAAATCGTGGAAGAAAGCAAGAAATCCTCCAAGAAATTATTTTTATTCATTAAGCGCGGTGAGAATAGCTACGCAGTGGTGCTTACTGTTAAATAATTACAAATTAATTAATTCCTATAGTTCGCAATCATTGTGTTTTGTCCAGCCAAAATCAATCTCTTCCTCAAGCTAATAAAAAAGCGCTCTGATGGCTATTTCAACTTAGAATCAGTTTTTGCTTTTCTTGATTTGAGCGATGAGTTGCATGTTGAAAAATCTGATAAATTTTCTTTAAAAATTACCGGCGAATTTGCTGAATTTATTGAATTGGAAAATAATCTTTTTACCAAAATTTTAGATTATTTTGCCGAAAGATTTTCAATTTCAAAAAATATAAAAATTGAATTGAGAAAAAATATTCCGGTTGGTGCGGGATTAGGAGGTGGCTCATCTGATGCCGCTTTTTTTATAATGGAATTAAATAGAATTTTTGAATTAAATTTAAGCAAAAATCAGTTGCAAAAAATTGTGCTTAACTTTGGTTCGGATATTCCATTTTTTTTCGAAGGTCGCGCCAGCATTGTGCGCGGACGTGGTGAAATAATCACCGAATTTCCTGAATTTAAACCATTGAAAATTTTACTTGTTAACCCGCGAATTCATTGCTCAACTAAAGAAATTTTTTCTGCTTTTAACGGCAATTTTTCTAAAGAAATTTCTGATGAAGAAATAAGAAAGAAAAATATTTTGGAATTAATAAAAGATTCTAATGATCTAACGGATGCAGCAATTTCAAGTTGTGCTGAGATTGGTGAAATTTTAGAAGAATTTAAAAAATCAAAGGCAATTGCCTCTAAAATGTCGGGAAGTGGTGCAACTTGTTTTGCGGTTTTTGAAAAGGATGAGGAGTTATTCTTAGCGAAAGAAAACTTTGCCAAAAAATTTCCGGGATTTTTTGTAAGAGAGACAAAAATAATTTATGGTTAAAAGAAAATCTTACGGCCTCCAAACCATCGATGACAAAATGACGGCGCTGCTCAAGCCAATTTTCCAAGGCAGCAAAAAAGAATTTATTTTAATCAACAATCTAACCAAAAACTGGCCGGAAATAATCGGTAAAACTTATGCCAAATTTTGCTACGTAAAAAGCGTTAGATTCGATCGCGAAAATAAAGCCAGCCTAACAATCGCGGTGCATAATCCGGCTACCGGATTTTTTATTGATAATAGCTCAGAATTAATAATAGAGCGCATCGCGACTCTTTACGGTTTTAAATCAATTCATAGAATTATTGTAAAACAAGAACCGAAAGATGTTGATAACAAGGCCGAAATTGATTTTAAACTTGATGATAAGAAAGAAAGTTTTTTGCAACAAAAAACCAAAGATATAGAAAATCAAGAACTGCTAGAAACTCTGCAAATATTGGGACGAGAAATTATTAAGTAGAGTGGTAAAATTATTCTCTACCACCAGCACTACCACCACGGCCTTCAGAAGGCGTGGAAGCGGCACGTTTAGCACTACTTCCTGTTAAGTCTTTAGATGGAGTATCATCATCGTCTGGCTTATCTAAGTCTTTAAATTTAGAATCTGTCAATGCAGTATCGTCTGATTTTCGACTTCTTTTTTTACTACGAGTATCATCTTCAGCAAAAATAGAATCTAAGGAGATACCGGCTTCCAGGTCTTTTACTAAAGATTCTACATATTCTCTAGTTTCATCTGCCATATTTAATGCATTTCCGCTTGGTTCACCTGATGCTAAAAGAGCCGTATTGAGTTGTTCTTTCACATCAACACCAGATGTTTCTATTTTTTTCAATATGATTTTAATCCATGATTTCGTTTCTTCGGTTAAATCTTCACCTAATATTTTGAACAAATCATAAGGCAAATTAAATCCTCCGGAGAGTTCAGCTGGATCAATATTAATGTTATAGTTTGTTTGTTCTAACAGAAATCTAGCGGTCTCATAACTTCTATTAATAACAGCAACTCCCAGTAAACTTTCTTCACAATGATTATCTACCCATTCTTTTATGCGTTCATGGTTAATATCTATTTCTCCAGTATCTAACATGGTTTTTACCTGCTGTACTTTATTTTGTCCTACTAGGCTAACAAATTTTTCATAAATATCTTCTGATACAGGAGAGCTCATAATTACTAAATTTTAATTAAAAATATAACAATCCATTGCCAGAACCGAATAATCAAAACTATGATGCAGCCTTGCAGCAGTAAAATCCTGCGCTGCTGCACCAAGTGCGATTAATAGTGGAACTAAATGTTCCGGGCTTGGATGATTTTCTTGGGCGAATTTTAATTCGTGCCAATTAAGTAAAGCATTTAAATCTTGTTTTTGCAATTTATTAAGAATTTCTTCGCTAAATTCTTTAGCCCAAACAGGAGTAGGGCGGTCACTATTTTGGAAAGCCATGTTTAAATTGTGAGTCAAACTTCCGCTACCGATAATTAAAATATTTTTTTGTTTCATTTCCGAAATTATCATGCCGATTTTATAGTGGTAAATTGCGCTTTCATTGGGCTGAATTGAAATTTGAATTATGGGAATGTCTGCTAAAGGATACATTAATTTTAGCGGCACCCAAGCACCGTGATCAAGGCCGCGCTTCGGGTTTATTTTTGCTTCAAATCCAACTTCTTTGAAAAGTTCAACAACTTCTGAAGCAAGTTCCGGAGCGCCTTCAGCATTATATTCCATTTTATGCAATTCCGGCGAAAATCCGCCGAAATCATGAATCGTGGCTAATTTGTGATTGCCGGTTACTTCGATAATTTCACTTTCATAATGCGCCGAAAAAACAATTATGGCTTTTGGTTTTTCAAAATTTTTGGAAAGATCTTTTAAAAATTGATGTGCGGGAATGTCGCGCGTAAGTAAATCCGGTGCGCCGTGTGAGATAAATAATGTGGAAGTTTTTGGTGAGAATTTCATTTTAAGAAAATTGTTCGCGAATAATTCTTTCTTCAAGTGAGTGATTCGGATCGAAAAGAATTTTAAAAGTTATTGATTTATCTTCGGTGATGAAGACTTCTTTAATATTTTCAACTTCGATGGAATCAGCAATAGCAGACACCGGGCGTGTCTCCGGATCAATTACACTAAATTCAATTTTGCTGCTCGCTGGAAGTAAAGCGCCATGCCAATTGCGCGGGCGGAAAGGGCTGATAGGAGTTAATGCTAAAATTTCGGCAGCAAAAGGAATTATCGGACCACCGGCTGAAAGGTTGTAGGCTGTGCTTCCGGCAGATGTTGAAACCAAAATTCCGTCAGCGGCTAATTGTTCAATTCTAACTTTGCCATTAACTTTGACCTTGATTTTTGCAGCTTGGCTTGATTGTCGCAAAAGAGAAACCTCATTGATTGCGATGTGGGAATGTTTGTTATTTTGCAAATCAGTTGCCGTCATTTTTAAGGGATGAAGAGTTGATTCTTGGGCCTGGGAAAGCACTTCCAGAAAATTTTCTTCGCTAAAAGAATTCATCAAAAATCCAACAGTGCCACAATTTATGCCGTAAATCGGCAGCGGATTTTTTTCATATTCGTGAAGTAAATGTAACATTAAACCATCACCGCCAATTGCAATTACAAGTTCTATGCCGCTAGTATTTCTATGGTTTGCGGTAATATCGGTAAAACCATATTTTTGCACCAAAAGCTTAGCCCGTTTTAAAGCCTCAACATTATTTTTTGCGGCAATTACTGCGATATTTTTGGAGTTCATAGTTTATAATATATAACTTCGGTGTCATACTGAGCCTGTCGAAGCATGTGTTTTACTCTTAGTCTAAACGCATGCTTCGACAGGCTCAGTATGACACCGAAGTTAGCTTAAGTATTATCTCTGCAATTCATACAGCGCCAAGGACGCTGCCACAGAAGCATTAAGACTTTCCACTTCTTTGTCAATTGTAATTTTTGCCAGAACATCACAATTTTTCTTGACCAGATCCCTTATGCCATCGCCTTCCGAGCCAATAACAAGCGCGATATTTTTGTAATCTTTAATCTCTGAAATCAATGTTTTTGCGCTTCCGTCAAGACCAATGCACCAATAGCCGATTTTTTTTAACTTCTCAAATAAATTGCTAAAATTTACAACTGCCACCAAATCAACAATATCAATTGTTCCGGCTGATGTTTTAACAATCGTGGCATTTTCTTTCGGGCAATTATGTTCCGGGAAAATAATTTTTTTAACGCCAAAGGCCGCTGCGCTGCGTATGATCGCGCCCACATTATGCGGATCAGAAATTTGGTCTAAAAAAAGCAGGTTAGGGAGGTTATTTTTATCATCAATTTTGTAAAGCTCTTCTAATAAATCATTTTGAGTTTTAATAGTTAACTTTGAACAAAGCATTGCCAAACCTTGATGTACTTGGTTTTGTCCGACAAATTTTTCAATCTGATTATTATCAACTAATTTTGGTTTAAGGTTAGTTAGTGAATTATTTTTCAGAAATTTTTCCAGTTCAGCGATGGAATTTCTTGTAGCAAGAATTTCAAAGACTTTGCGCTTCTTATGGCCTAAAGCCCCGAAAATAGCATGTTTGCCATAAAGCCAGATTTGATTTTCGGTTTTTGGTTTGGACATTGTTTTGACATGAACGAAGGGGCGAGATTTGTAATCCCGCCCCTCAATCTATTTTTAGGCTTAAGGAGCAAAATGTTCCAGCCATTTAATAAGTTTATTCTTTTTTCTCTTCAACTTTTTCTTCTTCAACAGTTGCAGGAGCTTCTTCTTTTTGCTCTTCTTTCAATTCATCTTTATTTTCTTCCTTAACTTCGTCCTTCAATAAAATTTGCACCTTTGCATCTTTAATAAATTTAGAGTTGATCTCATTTAATTTATCCTGAATTAATTGGTTGCGAATATTATCTTTTACAGTTTCAAACGACGGAAGAGTAGCATTGCGCGCATCTTCAACTTTTACTAAATGCCAGCCGAATTTAGTTTGAATAGGTTCAGAAATTTGACCTTTTTTCAAAGTTGTAACTGCATCAGAAATTTCTTTAACCAAATTATTTTCTAAAACATAACCGAGCTTTCCGCCATTTTCAGCGCTTTCTTTATCAATTGAATATTTTTTTGCTAATTTATCAAATTCAGCTGATGACTTTTTAGCTTTCTTGATTTCCTTTAATAATTTTTCGGCTTCAGATTTGTCTTTTACGACAATATGAGCGATTAAATATTCTTTTTTACCATTAACTTCGTTAGTTAATTCGGCATATTTATCATTAATTTTTTGCTCGCTGATTTCTTCTTTAATCACGGAATTAATGTAAGCCTGACGCAAAATTTTATTTTTTACATCTTTGATTTTTTGTTTTAGCTCTTCATCCTTGGCTACATTCGATTTCTTGGCTTCTTTTGTTAATTCTTTTTCTAAATAAATTTCTTTGGCCAAAATTTCCAAAACATCTTTTGGTAATTTAGCAACATCAGGTGATTTTACATCTTGTTCCTGATTTGAAAAAACATCGTTTAATTTTCTTTCAATTTCTGATTTGAAAATTTTTTGCCCGTTAACGGTTGCAATCAAAGTTTCATTGGTTTTATTGAAAAAATAATTAAAAACACCAAGTGTTACCGCAATAATCAAAGTAGTTGCGACAAAAATTTTAGTAGAATTTTTTCTTCTCGAAGAGCGTCTCATATTATTTAAAATTTGAAATTACGAATTTAGGAAAAATTTGATATTCATTGCAAATCGCTTCAAGTTTTGACTTGTCTGCGACTTCGTCATATCTGATTCCAAGTGATTTACTCAAAATTCCGCCGGTAACAAGAATATTATCGATGCCAAAGGCGTTCGCGCCTTTAATATCAGTCTCTAAGCCGTCTCCGATAGCAATTATTTTATCCTTAGGAATTTCTCTATTTTCAATATTAAAAAAAATCTCGCAAGCGATTTTATAAACCAAAGAAAAAGGTTTGCCGTAATAAATGACTTGGCCTTCGAGCCGTTCATATTCCTGAGCCAAAGTGCCGGCACAAATCATAATATTGCCATTTTGTCTTATCACGATTAGGTCGGGATTAACGCAAATCATGGGTAAATTATGTTTTTTAGCTTCTAAAGCTTGCGGCAATTTTTCTTCAAGTTTTGATTCATCGTGATCGAAACCGGTTGTAACGGCAAAATCGGCAATTGCAGCACTTTCAACTTTTTCATAATTTAAGCCATCAAGCAAGCCCATATCTTTCTTGGGCCCGATATAAAAATATTTTTTGCCAAAATTTTTAAAATTTTCTTTTTGGTTTTTTTCCAAATCCAAATATGTAGCTTCGCCGGAAGTTAAAATAAAATCATAAAAATCCGTGGTAATTCCATAGCCTTTTAAAACTTCAGCAACCTTAGAGGCACGCCGCGGAGCATTAGATAGAAAACAAACTTTTTTATTTTTTGCCCGCAAAAGTTTCATAGCTTCAAGAACGCCGGGATAAGCAGTAATGCCATCATGAATTACGCCCCAAACATCCAGAAAATAATAGTCGTAGGAATCTATTATATCGTTTAATTTATTTAGAAAAATCATGTTGTTGCCCTAGTTATGTCATTTAAAAAAACGCGCAATTTTAGCAAAAAATCCGCTTTCATATTTCATTTTAACTACGTCACCAATCCTTATGTTTCTAGCTTCCTCCTTATCATCAATTATTACCCAAGAATTATCCGGATCAATTTTATCGCTTACTTTGCCGTGAGCAATTACGCGCTTTTCAATCTCGCTTTTATTAGTTAGCGGATTTTCCACTTCATATTTTCCGGTTACTTCAAAATTATCGCCTTTAGCAAGTCCGTTGTTTGACCCCAAATTAATTTTGAAAATTTCTTTATTTTTATAAACACGTTTTTCTAAAATATAACCAATTGCAGAAAGTTCATTTCTTAAATCTGTATCAATATCATTTAGCGCTGCTTGCGCGGCATTACGTACCAAGTTGTCATCGCGTTTAGTGCCTTCAACTTTTTCCCCGCCTATTTGTATTGCACCAAATTGCAAACCACCTTTTTGTTGTACATTTTCAACGCGCGAAGCCTTGCCTTTAAATTCAATAGTTTTGGTTACTGCTAAATTCGGTAGTTCGTAAATTTTAATATTACCGCCAACTTCGGCGCTGTAGGTATATCTAGGAGGAACGGTTATTATTTCGTGAGTTTTAGGATTTATAAAAGTATAGCCGCTGGAATATTTGCTGGTAAAAGAAGCATTAGAAATGGCACCCGAAATTGCATAATCGGCGATTTGCGGCCCTTTATAAGAGCCGGTTTTATTCATCTCGGCCAAGGCAATTTCTTTTTGTAGTTTGGTGGCAGCGCCGCGATCAATTAATTGTGCTAATTTGTAACGTGATAAAATATTTTCAATATTGTTTGTAGCTGCCAAGCCAAGACCAGCCTGCTTTGCTATATCATTGCCGTTTTCATCTAAAGCGAAAACTACCACTTTCGGGGTTTTGTTATTTATTTGTGCTTCGCTTGGCAAAAAATTTGATTTCGTTATAAATTGTTTTTGATAATCATTGAAATGACTAATGCTTGGAGCGCAAGAGGTGAGGAGAAGTAGAAATAATATTCTTTTCATATTTTTTAATTTATTCCCAAGATCGACAAAATTCCTTCTTCTTTAATTTTGCCTGTAAGCGCTGTAATAGCCGCGCGGTAAGATTCTTTTTCGTCAATGCTTGAGCTTCCCGTGACTTCAATTGCATTGCTTGCGATGATTTTACTTCCGGACAAGTTTTCAAAATCGATTTTTAATTTTGTGATGTAGGCTTCATAAATTTTATTTGCTATAACGTCTGACGTTATACGGATTACAACCTGATTTTGTGAGACTTCGTGGCTTGTGGCAATTTTTATTTTTTCTTTATTTAGGGCGCTGCGAATTACTTTGGCGATTTCGGGCTTAGAATTTATTTCAAAATAAAATTCAATTTTATCATTAATTTTATCAAGTTGATTTTGCCAAGTGGCAATATTTTTCAATGTTTGCTTTAAATTAACATCGGCCTTAAGTCCAGATAATATGCGGCTTGAAAGCTCGTCTTGTTTTGCCAAATCTAAAACTTTTACTAAATTATTTCTTTTTTCTACAGGATTCGTTGCAGAATTTTTTGTTAAATTGGAAATTTTTTCTTGTAAAAATTCATGATTTTCTTTTTGGCTTTTTATAAATTCGTCGCGCTTTACAGTAACTTCTGTGTAAAAATTTTGGCCGATTTTTTGACTTTTACTTACTTCAAAATTAGTAAAACTTATTTTTTCAATATTGGCTTTTATGCTTTTTTTAAATTCTTCATTAACGCTGATATTATTTGATTCGCTAAGAGAAGTAGTTTCGGCTGATACTGTAATCATAAGGCGCGAAGCCATGTCGGCAAGAGCGGATTTTGTAGCTTCTTCTAAAGTAAAACCTTCTCCAACGCCGTAAAGATTATTTGAATTATTGGCCGCAGGAGAAACATACCAGCTTGGTATTTGTGCATTATTATTGCTTGCGCAAGCGGTAAGGATAAAAAAAAGAATCAAACTCAATGTCATGCTGAGCCTGTCGAAGCATGATTTTAGGTACAGGCTTGAATCATGCTTCGACAGGCTCAGCATGACATTGAGTTTATTTTTTACTCTGCTCATCAACTTCCCTAAAAACTCCTTCACTATTTTTTGCAGTGGAATTTATGCGCTCCGATGCGCTGTTTGACCTGATTGTGGCTTTTTGTTCTTCTTCAAAAAAAGATTCGCAAGAAGCCAAAAATAAACAAGTAATTAAAAATATTTTTTTCATTATTCTTTTCTTTCTTTATCAAGCTCTTCGAATAATTCCTTATTGGCAGCTTGGCTTTTATCAATATTTTCGCGGCCTAAATTTGATTTAGCAATTTTCGCGGCCATTGTTTTTTGGCTTTTTTCCAAAAATTTAGAATAATCTTGATCGGTTAAAGCCATGTGTATGTAAAGCGTACCATCTTTGCCTTGATAAATATGCAATCTTTTTACGCCGGAAAGCGGGAAATTTTTTACTACGTCTTTAGTAGCTTGCGCAAAAAATTCTTCAACATCGTCATTTTCATTAACTTTCGCCGATCTTAGAGAATTCTTGGTTACGCGACTTATTTCCGATTGAATTGTTGCCGCAATATTAGCTTTGGCATCAAGCTCAGCTTGCGGAATTTGGAATTTGATTCCACCGCGAGAAGGTTGTGCAATACCAACAGCGCCAACGCCATCAGACACTGAAGGATCAATTACCCATTCCGGTAAATCAGATAAATCGCCGGTTAATTTCGGATTAGTAACAGGTTTAGTTTTTTTAGCACAAGAAAAAGTAAGAGAAAGTGCTGCAATAGCAATTGCGGAAATGATTTTTTTCATAGTTAAAAAATTAATTAAATATTTTCTTTACGGTAAATTAATAATATTCCAATCGCAAGGCATATTATTACAATAAGCCAGGTTGAAGCAAAAACCGAAATAAGCCCGGAAGAGCCGAGGCTGTTGATGATACTACTGGTGATATATAAAATCAGGCCGAAAACAATTCCTAAAAATCCCATTAACACCGTGTTGTTGTTGCGTATATGATTGATGCCGAAATAACAGGCAATCAAAATCATGGCGACAAATAAAAAAGGTTGGGAAATTAATTTGTTAAAATAAACAATAAATTTTATCGAATCAAAGCCGGAAGCACGTAAATCCATGATTAAATTGGGTAATTCGTAAATAGAAAAAAACTTAACATTTTGAAAATTATTGACGATTTTATGCATGATAAAATCTGCTTCCAAAGAAGTCGGAATTTGTAATTTATCAATTTTTTTGTTTAAATTTTGTTCATCATTTATAATTGCGTCAAAAACCAGCCATTTCTTTTCGCGTAAAATAATTTTTGGTGCATCGATTTTTTTGTAGAATTCTCCATTCTTATCAAAGAACCATAAATTCACATCGTTTAGTTCCATATTTTGGCTGTAAACTTTTTTTGCCTGAATGATTATTTCTTCGTCAGGATTATTTGTATTAACTTGTTTAATCCAGATACCTGTTTGTGGCGCGACATATTCTCTTGATTCGTTTTTTACATATTTTCCTTCCAGACTATTAAATTTTTTTATCATTATTATCGAAAGCGGATCTAAAACAATTGTCCAAAAAATACCAAGTACAAAAGCAGAAATTGCTATTGGTTTTAGCATTTGCCACAGAGAAAATCCGCTATTTCTAATGATGGTTATTTCACTTTTTGTTGACAGTAGGAAAAAAGTTGCAAGAGCGGAAATTAGAATTAATGATGAAACTATATCGCCGAGGAAGTCAGGTATTTGTAGGGCGGACATTAAAGCAATGGCGCTAAAAGGTACATCGCTTCCGCGCACTTTGTCTAAAGTGTCGATTAAATTTATAAAAAAAATCAGCAAGGAAAATGCTAATAAAATCTCGATAAATTTCGTTAGGAAACCTTTAGCTAAATATTTATTTATTTTAGAAAATTTCATTTCTCCCTAAGAATTCTTATGCCGAAAAAGATGAATAAAACAAAGGTAGTGTACAGCAGTGGTGTCAGGTTTGGCATCCTTTCAAGCATGTTGTAATTTATTAAGATCGCGGCGAAAAATATTGTAGCAGTAAAGATTCCGTAAGTAATATTTTTAACATTGCCGCGACGATTAAAATTGCCGTGTAAAATGGTGGCAAGAGCTATGAGAGTGAAGACTAAAGACAATAACGGATAAGTTAACCTTTGATTTAATTCAACGCGATATTTGGCTAAATCTGCGGGTTCAGAATCATCGTTTGGGTTTATTAATTCATTCAAATAGCGCTCCTTAGGCTTCCAGCGTTTGAATAATTCTGCATCATTATTTTGGGTCAAATTAAAAACATAATCATCGAAATGTAAAATTTCTGACTGGTTGTTGCTATAATTGAATTTTTGGACAGTGCCGTTTTTCATGTAAAGCAATGTTGAAGTATTTTGCGAGCTTATGTAACCGCTTTTGGCAGTTATGGTAATTGAATAATTTTGGTCTCTTTTATCATGCAATAAAATTCCGTATAATTGATTATTTTTATCACGATTTTTAGTGTAAATTGTTAAATTTTTTAAAGTCTCGAAAGTCTTGGGATTAAAGGAAAGGCTGGCATAATTATTGCTAAAATTATTGCGCGAAATGCGTAATTCTTTATTAGCGTAAGGCATTAAAAAAAACGAAATTAGAAAACATAAAATTGATAATAAAATTCCAAGCGAAATTGTGGATTTGCAAATGGCAATTTTATTTAATCCGGCATTTTTCAAAATACTGATTTCATTGTTTATAATCAGGCGGTTGTAGGTGAGTAATATTGCGGCAAAAAGCGAAACCGGAATTATGAAGAGCAACAACCAAGGTAAAATCAGGATGAAGAGGTAAAAAAATTGGCTTAATTCAACACCATTTTCCGTAACATATTTAACGAAAACCATGGCGCGACTAAACCATATTAAAGTTACGAAAACGGCGATGAAGCCGAGGAAAGTTGTGAGAACTTTGTTGAAAATGTAGCGATTGTGAAGTAACATTTTATGTGCTTAGGTGCTTAAGTGTCAGGTGCTTAAAATATTTCTTATGCTATAATATGAAAGTAAAAATTACTCTAAATGGTGAAGATAGGTTGATTGATCGTGATACTACGGTTGCGCAATTGATTGCGGATTTGGGGCTTGATGTTAAAAAAATTGCGATTGAAAAGGACTTGGAAATTGTTGCACCGGCGCAGTTTAGTGAAGTGATTCTAGACGAGGGAAACCGCGTGGAAATCGTGCATTTTATTGGTGGTGGTTAGAGTTTGCTTTTCCCGGCTAAGTGCTGCGGCGCTACAGCTATGCCGGAAATGGGGATGATATTTCCGCGTTCATATTCAGTAAATGCTTGCGTTAACTTATCAATATCCAATGTTTTGAAGTCATCGTGGCTTATGGCTTCTAGAGATTTTTCAAATTCCTGCAATTTTGCAAAAATATTTTTTCCGTCTGTGCTGTTAACTGCACCAACATTTTCTCCGATGGCAATTGATTTTTCCAGGGCCTCAATAGTATAAACCGCTCGTCCTAATTGCTTGCTGGTAAAAGGTGCATCCGGATTTCTTTCAGCCATAACTAAAGTAAAAAATGCACTTTTTATTTCGTCTAAATTAATTCCGGTTTCATAATCAAGCTCGACTTTGCGCCTTGCTTCGTAGGATTCTGCGAACATTTCACGTAATTTTTCCGAAGGAATTGATCCAAATGGCAAACCTTCTGTCAGACTTTTTTTAGCAAGATCCACTATTTGTAAGCCATCATCTATTTTTACTATATCATCGAGTGTTAGAGTTACATCATCATTAAATAATGCCACCGTTCCTTTGTGTAATGCAGAAAGTGATTCTGCAAGTTTTTCATCATCAACTTTTGTTATTTCTTCATCAAGAGGTTCAAGCTTTTTCTTGAGCATTTTTTTAATGTTGTTTTCAACTGCTAGTGCTATGTCGCTGCCGCTGTCAGCGCTTTGATTAAGGCTGTCACCAAAACCTAATTCTGCCATTGAAGAACTAAGTTGTTCATAGCCAAGTTTTGTTCCCTCTAAGATCCAGTAAAAGCCGAACTTACTCCAAGTTGAGCCGATAAAGCCTTCGATATTTTGCCTTAGATCTTCAATGATGGGGTTTTTTTGAATTGTAGTGGCACCCGTAAATATTTTAACGGTATGAGTATGGGCAATACTTGCAACTTTTACTGCTGACCAGGCAATGCCGGCTACGGCGTTAGATACAAGCGAAACTGGCAAACCAATTGCCGCCGAAGCGAGCATTCTTAAAAGTTTAAACATAATTTCTAATCACGAAAATTTATAAATTGTAGCGGAATTTCATAATTAGTAGAGCGCAAAAGACTGATTACTTCTTGTAAATCATCACGCTTCTTGCCTTCAACGCGCACTTCATCGCCGCGGATTGAAGCCTGAACTTTTAATTTTTTATCTTTGATTTCTTTAGTAATTTTTTTAGCAATTTCTTGTTCGATGCCGTTTTTTAATTTTACTTTTTGGCGCAAAGAATTGCCTCCGGCTTTTTCTAATTCTTGAAAATCAAGTGCACGTGCGTCTATGCCGCGCTTGGTTACATAGACTTTTAGCGAATCGCCGATTTGGCCCAATTTATATTCATCTTCGCAGGAAATATTTATAAGATTTTCTTTTGTGTCGAGCATAACATCAAATTTTGCACCCTTGAAATCATAGCGGTTTGTAAGCTCGCGTTTTACAGAATTAACAGCGTTATCGATTTCTTGGTAATCTATTTTTGAAACTATATCGAAACTTGGCATAAGTAATAAATTATTAAAAATCTCATAGTCATGCTGAGCCTGTCGAAGCATGGCTATGAGGTTATATTGCATTAAAATTCAGACTTTAGTCAAGCAAAGCCTGTTTCAAATCACTAATCAAATCATCAACATGTTCTAACCCAACCGAGAGGCGGCACATGTTATCTTTGATTCCGATTTTAGCGCGCTCCTCAGCTCCCATGCTGTAATGCGTAGTACTTGCAGGATGCGTTACCAATGATTTGGAATCCCCCAAATTATTGGAAATATCAATAATTTTTAAGCGATTCATAAAATTAAAAGCATCTTTTTTGTCACCTTTAATTTCAAAAGCGATCATAGCGCCACCGTTTTTCATTTGCCTTTGTGCCAGCTCAAATTGCGGATGAGACTTTAATTGTGGATATAAAGTTTTTTCAATTTTTGATTGCGTTTCTAAAAATTGCGCAATTTTTAAAGCATTGGCGCATTGTCTTTCCATTCTTAAAGCAAAAGTTTCCAGCGATTTTAAAATTATCCACGCATTAAACGGGCTTAAGGCCGGACCGGTGTGGCGATAAAAGGGCACAACGGTTTCTTTAATGAATTTCTCGCTACCTAAAATGCAGCCACCCAAAGTTCGACCTTGGCCTTCGATATGCTTGGTTGTTGAGTAAACCACAATATCGGCACCAAGTTCAAAAGGTTTTTGGCAATAAGGTGAGGCCAAAATATTATCCATGATTAATTGCGCGCCGTTTTTGTGACAAAGGTCAGCTACGAATTTAATATCGACAAGCTCAAGAGTAGGATTAGCCGGGCTTTCAATAAAAACTAATTTGGTATTTTTCTTAAAAGCTTTTTGCCATTCTTCTTTTGAAGTGCCATCGACAAAAGTTACTTCCACACCGTAATTTGGTAGTAAATTTTTAATGATGTAAAAACATGAGCTGAACAAAACGCGTGAAGCAATTAAATGATCGCCGGCCCTGATTTGACACATGATTGAGGCAAAAACTGCTGCCATGCCGCTGCCCATTACGCAAGCACTTTCAGCACCCTCAAGCAGCGCCAAACGGTCTTCGAGCATTTTTAAACTGGGGTTCAAATAGCGCGAATAAACGAAGCTTGGATCTTCGCCGTTGAATCTGCTTTCAGCTATTTCGGCAGAATTATAAGAAAATCCGGAATTTAAAAAGATAGCTTCGGAAGTTTCGCCGAAGTTAGAGCGATTTGTACCGCCGCGGACTAATTTGGTTTCCAGATGTAAGTTGGAAAAATCGATTTTTTTGTTTTTGTAGTTCATTTTAATTCTTAATTCTTAATTTTTTCAGCAATTCATCAGTATCGCTACGAAGTAATTGAATTTTAACCTCGGTCGTACCGGTTTTCTTGAAGTCAAGCATTGTAGCGGCTTTTTTGGAAAGGTCAATTATACGGTCTTTGGCGTAAGGTCCGCGGTCGTTAACGCGTACCACGACAGTTTTACCATTATCTAAATTGGTGACGCGAACCAATGACGGCAAAGGCAGAGTGCGGTGCGCCGCTGTAAGGGTATCCATATTATAAATTTCGCCGTTAGCTGTAAGTTTACCGTTAAAATCATCGCCATACCAAGAAGCCACGCCGATTTCCTCAAAATCATCATAATTTTGCGGTACGTAATTTACGCCAAAAATTTTATAAGGATCGCCGATTTTAAAGGTGCCTTTATAATCGCCGTTGTCATCGGTAATATCATCGGTAGTGCGTAAAACAATGTCATCGCGCTCATATTCATCGTCATCATTCAAGCTTATATTATTTAAAGAAATTGATTCGGAAGGACGCAGCACGCGGCCATATCTGCTGGCAACTCTTTGCACTTGATTGTTGGTTAAGTGATAGCGTTTTTTTGCCGAGTAATTTTGATGTCCGTTTTCAGCGCAAGAAAAGAGTAGGGCGAAAATGATTAAATAACTTTTTTTCATTATTAATTTTTTTGTTCAAAACTAAAGGCCGTGACACTTGCAGCGGTAAAGTTAAGTGGTTTTTTGGCAAAGACAATTTCTTCTTGAAATGTTGGAGAAAAATTCTTTTTGCTAATTAGAAATATGCCATATTCAGCAAAAAAATTAGCGATTATTTCATGGCTTAAAATCTCATTTAGGCGATGTTTTGTTGTTAAAAATATTTTTTTCTCAATGGAAAAACCCAAATCACAACATAATTCTTCAAAGTCTTTTATTGAACAAAAATGTATGTTCGGTGTTTCGTACCAGGAAAAAGGAATATTTTTATTAACCGGCATCGTGCCTTTTAACAGTAGGTGCAAACGGTTTTTGTAATGAGCAAAATTTGGTAAAGAAACAATCGCATAATTAGCAATTCTCAACATTTCTTGTAAAATTTCTTTTGGACGATGAGTGGCTTGAATTGTTTGGCTTAAAATTGCGTAATCAAAACTATTATCAGGATAAAAACTTAAATCATTTTCAGCGTCACCTTGAATAACTGAAAGCCCACGCCTTAAGGCATTACTGACTTTTACTTGCGAAATTTCCAAACCTCTGGCATCGACATTTTTATTTTTTTGTAAAAATTCCAAAAGCTCACCCTCTGCGCAGCCAATATCAAGGGCACGCGAATCTTCTTTGACCAAATCGGCAATGATTTCAAGGTCGTATCTAATTTTATGTTTGGTAATATTTTCTCCGATGTTTTTCATGGTGTTTTAAGTTTGATTAATAAAGCCGAAAATCGTGTCTTTCAACGCCTGATTTTCCAGTAGAAAAGAGTCATGTCCGGCTGTGCCTTCAATGGTAAGGCTGCTGACATTAATTCCGCAGGCGCTTAATGCTTGTGTTAATTTTTTTGCAGAAGATGTTGGAAAAAGCCAATCATCAGAAAAAGAAATTATACAAAATTTTGCGCCGGGATTTTCTTTGGCAAAATTAGCGAAAGCATTGCTTAATTTTCCACCAAAATCACTTTCCAAATCAAAATAATTTATGGCTTTGGTGATATATAAATAGCAGTTCGGATCAAAGCGTTCAACAAAGCTGGCACCTTGGTGATGTAGATAACTTTCAACTTGAAATTCCGGATCAAAACTAAAAGAAAAACTTTCTTTATTTTGCAAATTGCGGCCGAATTTTTTTTGTAAAGCTGATTCCGACAAGTAAGTAATGTGAGCGATCATGCGCGCTACGGAAAGGCCCTTAGCCGGATATTTTTTTTCTAAATAATATTTACCGCCGCACCAATTGGGATCGGCCATAATCGCTTGGCGTCCGGCTTCGTGGAAGGCGATATTTTGCGGGCTGTGGCGATAGGAAGTTGCAAGTAAGGTAATTAATTTTGTTTTTTGCGGATAAAGAATTGACCAAATAAGCGCTTGCATTCCGCCGGTTGAGCCGCCGATGATGGCGTGTAATTTTTTGATACCGAAATGTTCAATCAAAAGATTTTGGGCACGCACCGTGTCATGCACGGTAACCATGGGAAAATCAAGGCCGTAGGGCAGGTTGGTTTCGGGATTTATTGTTTTTGGACTAAAAGAACCCATACAACCGCCAAGAATATTCGGGCAAATTACGAAAAATTTTTTGGTATCGATGATTTTGCCTTCTCCCACCATATTTTCCCACCAGCCATCTTTTCCGGTTACCGGATTTTTTGAGGCCACATATTGATCGCCGGTTAAAGCGTGACAAATTAAAATAGCATTTGTTTTGTCAGCATTAAGAGTTCCGTAAGTTTGGTAAGCAAGGGGAAAATTGTTGATTTCAACGCCGCTGGTTAATTTAAGCGGTTGGTCTTGCGCTAAAAAAATAACATCGCCGACCTCGAATTCCTTGTATGCTGGGCCAAAACTTGACTTAATTTTCATTTAGGTAAATAGTTTTTTTAAAAAAATCTAATTACAAAATAATGCAAAATCAACAAAAAGAAAGCGGCCTCGGGCTTTTGCGCCAGGAAATTGATGAAATTGATAATCAGATTATCGATTTGCTAAAAGCTCGCATGTCAGTAATCGCAAGGGTTGGTGAGTTTAAGAAAAAAAACGGTGAAAAGTTTTTTATTAAATCAAGCCGCGAAGCTGACATGATAAAAAGTCTGATTGTGCGCAGTGAAAATAAATTTCCTCCGGAATTAATCGTAAGTATTTGGCGCAAAATTATTACGGCGGCGAATATGATGGAGCAACCGCTAAATATCGCGCTTCACAACCCGAAAAAAAATTCTGAATATCATCATTTACTTAAAGAATATTATAGCGACATCGTGCCGATTTTTGATTTGGATTCGGTGACAAATGTAGTTGTGGAATTAGAAAATCATAAAGCCCAAATTGGAGTTTTTGCTTTGCCAAAAAATGAGGAAAACTCTGCCGAGCCTTGGTGGTTGGCGCTTGCGAACAACAAATCCAACATAAAAGTTTTTGCTAAAATTCCTTTTCTTCCAACAAAAAAAGATTTTGATTTGCTGGCGGTTGCCATCAAGGAGCCAGAAAAATCAAGTGCTGACAATAGTTTAATTTACGTCGAATTAAGTGATGAATTTTCCAAACAGCAATTAATTTCTGTTTTTAGGGAACAAAATATTTCCGTAAAAATTTTACAAAGCGTAAAACTAAAACAAGTCGCGCATATGCAGTTTTACTTGCTTGAGGCCGATGGATTTTTTTTAGAGGAGGATTTGAAAAATGTTGCAAAGTCAAAATTAAAACCTTACATAAAAACTATTGGTCATTATGCCAAGATATTAAATTAATTGATTTTATGAGTGCTTCTTTGACAGGGATTAGTGATCCGGAAAGTATATTGGAATATTTATTTGGACTTTTAAATAGTGATGAGTTTGAAGAGAAAGTAAAAGAAGCCGTTGCAGAATTTGGTGCGACAAATCTTCTGCAAATTGCCTTAGATAACAAATTTTCAGTTAATTTTTCTCGTTTTCGTAACGGAGTCGAGGCAACAAAAACAGATACCTTAACATTGAGTGAAGAGAAAGCTGAAGCTGAAGAAATTAAACAATATAAGCGCTTTTTAGATGCATTGAACAAAGATGGAAATTTTAAAACTAAATATTTTTCATCAGCTAGTTTATCTAATATTTGTTTTTCCCAGGTTGGCAGGCCTTTGGGAGCGGTTGCGATTCAGTTTCTACTTGATAATGATGAAGAGAAAACTTTTTTATCGGGAGAAGAATTTTTATCAGTTACTCGCAATTATATTCATATGGATGTCTTGAGGGTTTTGCTTAAGGAAAACGAAAAAAGACCGGATGATAAAAAAATTATTGATTTAAGCGAAGTTGAACTGAACGCTCAATTGTTATGCAGAGCTATTATGTTTGATGATGAGGATAATATTCAAAAATTAAAAGCTTTAGGAATTAGTGTGAAGGATGCGGCTATTAATGACTATAATTTTTTTGAAGAGAATAATAATTATAAATTTATTCCGTTATTTATTTCTCATGGTTTAACATTCGAGGATTATGAGCCGACAAGTGCGCGCATGAAAAATTTTGTCGATTTTAGTGTAGAGTTTAACAATATTGTAGAAGCAAAGAATCGTGAAGGGGTCATGAAGGAAGTTCTAAAATCTTATAAATTGGAGAATATTGCGCCTGAAACTTTGAAGAGCAAAGATGAACATAGGATGTTGGTTCATGATACGGTTAGTAATATGAGAAAAGCAGCTGTTTCCGTTAGAAGTCCGTTGAGTAGAAGAAAAATTAAATCGATCGCAGACGAAAGTAGGCTTCGCTCCGGGATTGTTGCTCCCAGTGTTGATGGTGCTCAATTGCCTATATATAAGCCTGTAGCACCAGATGGTGCTTCACGTGGTTCATTTCGTAGTGGTCGCCTTGTAAGCTCCGGTGGCGCTGTTGGTATGGCTTCTGTTACGGAGGCATTAGTTCCAACTTCAGATCTAACGCCAACTATAGATACTGATGCTACTACTGCCAAGGATGTCGATAATGATTTGCGCGAGGCCTTGCCGGTATCTAGTGCATTTGCTCGTCCACGCGGAGGATCAAAAAAATCTCCGGCTGCTGCTGCCGCTTCGGCTTCTGTTTCTAGTGTTGATTATAGCCTAAAAGGTCCTGCAAAAGATGATGATGAGTTTTTCCATTCAGATAAGCATGCGGTTTCTTATCCTAAAGGTACATCTCCGTTTGCTTCCGCCTTAAAACCTAATACAAGAGGTTCACTCTAGAAGCTATTGACAAATGCAAACATATCATTATAGTTTCGCGCTCCTTTTACTAGGAATCCTCTCTTTAACAAAAGAGAATTTTTCGGGGCAAACGTCAGATATCCCGAAAAACTAATGGCAATTTAACTTTAAAAAATCATGACAAAAAGAATTAATGCTAAGAAAAAGCTTAGCAGAAAAATGGGCGCGAGCCTTTGGGGACAAGCTAAAGATCCTTATCTTAAACGTAATTTTAAACCCGGTCAGCATGGTGCGGCATCAAAAGGCAGAAGTTCTGACTATGGTGTTCAGTTGCGCGCTAAACAAAGATTGAAATTCTATTACGGAAATATTTCGGAAAAACAATTTTTCAACACTTTCACTTTGGCATCTAAAATGAAAGGTGACGTGAGCGAAAACTTTATTTCTCTACTTGAAAGCAGATTAGACGCTGTAGTTTATCGCGCTAATTTCGTGCCAACAGTTTTTGCGGCAAGACAATTTGTGAGCCATAAACATGTTACTGTTAACGGTAAAGTTGTTAATATTGCATCTTACAGATTAAAGATCGGTGACGTGGTACAAGTTCGTGAAAAGTCACGTAATTTAAACATTGTTCTTGAATCAATGCAAAAAATGGAACGCGATATTCCATCATATTTAAAGCTTGAAAAAGATAATTTTTCCATAACTTTGACTGCGAAAGCGGCATTTGCTGAAGTGCCTTATGCTGCAGAAATGCAACCACATTTTATTACGGAATTCTATTCAAGATAGTTTCTTTGTTTAAAAAAGCTGCGACTGGTTACAAATTCAGTCGCAGCTTTTTTTATTTTTTAAACCGGGAAAAAATCGATGATAAAAATCCGCTATTTTTTTTCTTCTCTGGTTTAGGTTCTTCTACTGCTATAAATTCATCTTCTATTTTCCAATCATCTTGCACTTTAATAATTTGTATCTCTTCAAGAATTTTTATAATATTTTTTCTATTATATTTTTGTGCAATATCTAATGCATTGCGGCCTAGATGATAGCCTGATTTTGCTATATAATTAATATTGCTGCCGCTATTAATTAGAATTTTAACCGCTTCATCCATGCCTTTCTCAATTGCAAAAAATAAAGGCGTATAGCCTTGATAAAGCCCGCGACTAATTTCATGATCTAGATTGACGTCTAAGTCAATTAATGTTTTTAATGACTCTAATTTATTATCACGAATAGCGATAATTATTGGATTCATGCCTTCAAAAGGTCCGCTGGTAATTTCTAAATTTTTATTATCATTTTGTAAAAGCAGCTTTAAAATTTCGCTATTGCCTTGTGTGGTTGCAAGGCTTATAGCTGTTTCTTCGGCAAAGATTCCGAAAGGAATTTTTAAATTAATATCAGCGCCTGCAGCAATTAATTTTTTAACAATTTCCAAATAATTATCATAGGCGGCAATCATTAAAGCTGTTTGTCCGGTGTAAAATCCGCTATTAATTATAGTATCGATCTGAGCCCTGGCATTAATTAACCGACTGGCAATTTTATCAGCCTTTTTTCTGATGGCATAGCATAGCAAAGTTAATCCTGAAAATACGCCTTCACCAATTACATAATTAATATCAGCACCGTTGGCAATAGCCGCTGCAGCCTCTGTCTCATTGCTTTGATTGATAGCTGCAATTAACAATTTCGTTTGATTATCTGTCATTTGATTTGTTTAAATAATTTATTTCATAAGAGATTTTTTTAAAAAAATAAGCAAGTTAAAACTCAAAACTTTCCCCAAATTTTGGCGCTACAAATTCATCCTTGCGCAAATTATATTTTATTTTTGCTTCTTCCAAATCAATCAATGGTTCTAAATAAGTTTCATTGCCGATATGAAAACTATTAAAATTCATGGCGATTGATTTTTTTGATTGCAGAACAATGTGCGATTTTACTGCTTCCTCAGGGTTCATATGAATTTCTTTAAACAACCATCTTGGTTGATAATTGCCAATTGAAAGCAATGCCAAATCGAATGGTCCGTAATCAAGGCCAATTTGGCGCATGTGATCACCATATCCGCCATCGCCGCCGAAATAAATTTTGAAGTTTTGAGCTATGATAGCAAATGATCCAGACAGTGTTTTATTCTCATAATTTTTAGCTTTAAGAAAATAAAACTTTAATTCATTTTGTAAGGTAATTTTTTGGTTCCAGTCCAGTTCAAGACAAGTAATTCCTAGATTTTTTACATTATTTAGAAGATAGCAATTTCCTAAGCCGGTGATGAATTTTGGCGCAAATTTTTCTTGCAGTTTTTTGATGGTGTCAATATCCATGTGGTATTTAAAATTACTGCTGATCAAAACATAGTTAATCTTTGGCAAGCTATCAAAATCAAGAGCGGGGCGGTTCTTGCGCGTTATATCATTTGACCAAGTGGGATCGGTTAAAATATTGGCTTGCGGTGTTTGAATCAGCAAAGTTGCTTGTCCGATGAAGGTTACACGGGCATTCTTTATTTCAGCGAATTCGTGGTTTTTGGGTTTGGCATAAATTTCTTCTTCGTCCCAAGATTTTTTTATAAGGAAGAGTGATTTGATTTTGTCGAAACTATTGAGCGTTTTGATTTCCGAAGTGAAATTTATGCCATTGAAATGATCTGATTTAGGGCCTTGATAGTAAGGTTGGGGACTTGAGCAGCTGGTGAGGAGGAGAAAAAAAATAACGCCCACAATCATGCTGAGCTTGTCGAAGCATGTGTTTAAACACCGGATTGTACCCACATGCTTCGACAAGCTCAGTATGATTGTGGGTGTGGAATTTAAAAAATCCCTAATCTTCGTCATCCTCATCATCAATATCCTTTTTGATTTGCTCTTTATATTTATCAAGCTCATCAAGAATATCATCCTTATCCATGAATTTTTTAGCATTGCGGCGGCGAGTTTTTAACTCAGTAGCAATGCGTGCGGCTGCGTCATCAGCAGTGATTTTGAAATGCTTGTATAAATCTTCGGCCTTGCCCGAAGCGCCGAAATCAGACATGCCGATGAAAACCCCGTCTTTGCCGATATATTGGTGCCAACCTTGCGAAATCGCAGCTTCGATGCCGGCTTTTAAAATATTATCCGCACCTAAAACACTATTTTTATAAGATTGTTCCTGCTTATCAAAAATTTCAAAACAAGGCATTGAAACCACGCGAACAGCGAGTCCGTGCTTGTGTAATTTTTCTTTGGTTTCGATGGCGATTCCAACTTCTGAACCGGTTGCAATAATTACAACATCGGGTTCAATTTCCAGCGCCGTGTTGGAAATTATATAGCCGCCGCGTAGTGAAGAACATTCTTCTTTTTTATATTCGCTACGCAGGAAAGGCACATTTTGTCTGGTTAAAACAATGGCCGATGGCGTTTTATCTGACTTCAAAGCCAATTCAAAACTATCAATTGTTTCTTGTGCATCAGCCGGTCTGAAAACATTTAAGTTCGGAATTGCGCGAAGTGCCGCCAAATGCTCGATTGGCTGGTGTGTTGGGCCGTCTTCACCAAGACCGATTGAGTCGTGAGTAAAAATATAAATCACTTGCTGTTTCATCAAAGCTGACAACCTAACAGCCGGCTTCATATAATCCGAAAAAACTAAAAATGTTCCGCCGTAAGGAATGAAGCCGCCGTGAAGGGCGATGCCGTTCATCATGGCTGCCATAGCGTGTTCCCTAACTCCGTAATGAATGTAACTTCCGGAAAAATTATCCTTATCAATAATTTTTGTATGTGAAGTTTTGGTTAAAACTGATTCGGTTAAGTCGGCAGAACCACCGATCAATTCTTTTAATTCAGCAGTTAAAAATTCCAAAACATCATGTGATGATTTACGTGTAGCTTGCTTCGGCTTGCCTAAAAAAGTTTTTTGTTTGAAAAGCTCTAATTTTTTTTGAAAATCTTGCGGCAATTCTTTTTTCAAAATTCTTTTTAAATCGCTGTCTAATTTTTCAAACTTCTCTTCCCATTCTTTAGAAACTTTGCGCGATCTTTTTCCGGCCTGTGCCCAGGCTTCTTCTAAATCTTCGGGAAGAATAAATGGCGCATGCTTCCAATTTAATTTTTCACGAACTTTGGTAACTTCGTCAGCGCCAAGCGGCGAGCCGTGCGATTTTTGCGAACCGGCTTTATTCGGTGATCCGAAAGCAATTGTTGTTTTGCAATCAATCATCACCGGTTTTGTTGAATTTTGGGCTTTCGTCAAAGCTTTTCTGATCGCGTCAAAATCATGTCCGTCAATTTGTATTACTTCGAAATTACAAGCTTCAAAACGCATCTTCATGTTTTCCGAAGTCGTCAGCGAAGTTTTGCCGTCAATTGAAATTGAATTATTGTCCCACAAAACAATTAAATTATTTAAAGCTAAATGTCCGGCAATTGAAATTGCTTCTTGTGAAATGCCTTCCATCAAACAGCCGTCTCCTACCAAACAATAAGTTTTGTGATTAATTAAATCTTTGCCGACACGTGCAGAGAGCATTTTTTCAGCTAAAGCCATACCAACGGCATTTGCAAGACCTTGCCCCAGTGGGCCGGTGGTAGTTTCAATACCATCTAAATGCCCAAATTCCGGATGCCCGGCGCATTTAGCATTTAGCTGACGAAAATCTTTTAAATCATTAATATCAATATCCTTGTAACCGGTTAAATAGAGCAGGGCGTAAAGCAACATCGAACCGTGTCCGGCTGATAAAATAAAGCGGTCGCGGTCTAACCATTTTGGATTTTTCGGGTCAAATTTTAGAAACTCACTAAATAAAACAGTCGCCACATCGGCAATTCCCATCACCATGCCCGGATGCCCGGAATTAGCGCGCTCAACGGCATCAATTGCCAAAAAACGCACGCAATTTGCCATTTCTTTAGTTTGTTCGTCTCTTTTCATTTTTTAGAAATTAGGAATTTGTAGTAGAACTCATAGTCATGCTGAGCCTGTCGAAGCATGATTATTGCATATGAGTACACACACAATCTACCACAAGCTCAGCAAGACACAGAGTTTTTTAATTACTTAAACTTAACAGTTGATTTTTAGCTGTAGGCGCTAAAACTAATAAAGAGTTTCAATTAAAGCAAATTTATTTTTTTACCTAAACATGCCAAAAAGAATTATTCATCAAATTCGCCATGCCGAAGACGGTTGTTTTCCATTATTTCGCTTGCTTCCGAACCTTGTCACTCTTTCTACAATTTGTATCGGATTAACGGCAATTCGCTATTCGATTTATGGTAATTTTGCAGCGGCTACGGCGTTGCTAATTTTAGCCGGTTTCATGGATGGAATTGACGGCAGACTGGCGCGCTTTTTAAATTCGAGCAGCGATTTCGGTGCACAACTTGATTCACTTGCGGACTTCGTAAATTTCGGTGTTGCGCCCGGTTTTATAATTTATGCTTGGACTAATTCTTACGCTGATGTCAGTGGTCTTGCTTGGGCTTTAGTTTTGTTTTTTGCAATGTGCGGCGCTATAAGATTGGCGCGCTTTAATGTTGATTTAACAAAAGTTGCGGTTAATCCGATTTTGGAAAAATATTTTTTTAAAGGCATTCCGGCACCTTGCGGTGCAGCAATGGCGATGTTGCCAATGGTTTTAACTTATGAATTCGGCGACGGATTTTATTCTAATCCGCTTTTGGTAATTATTTACGTAGCTTTCCTGGCGATAATGATGGCAAGTTTGGTGCCGACAATTTCACTTAAAAAAATTCCGATAAAAAATAAAAATGCTTATTTAACTTTGATAATTTTAGGTTCGATTATTATCGGACTTTTTGTTGAGCCTTGGCTTACTCTGGCAATAATCGGTGTGGTTTATGGATTGTCGATTCCGGTGACAGTTTTTTATTATTTGAAAATAAAAAAAGAAGGGAGTAAATAGCAACAACCCCTCTCCCTAACCCTCTCCCTCAGGGGGATAGGGAATTCTCCGAGTGTTCCCCTCTCCCCTTGCGGGAGAGGGTTAGGGTGAGGGGTAAATAGTTTTTATGAAAAAACATATTCTAATAATCAACGGCCCGAATTTAAATATGTTGCACAAGCGCGACAAAAGTATTTATGGCGAATTTTCTTTGGAAAAAGCTGAGAAAGATTGCGAAGCCGTGGCGCGTGAATTAAATCTGGCTTTTGAATTTGTGCAATCAAATAGCGAACATGAAATTGTGGAAATAATTCAAAATTCTTTGGAAAAATTTGATGGCATTATAATTAATGCTGCGGCCTACACCCATACGTCTGTAGCCATTCGCGATGCTTTAGAAATTTTTACCAAACCAAAGATCGAATTGCACATTTCCAATATTTTCAAACGCGAAGAATTTCGTCATCATTCTTACATGTCGGAAGTGGTTGATGGTGTGATCTGCGGGCTTGGAATTAGTGGCTATTCGATTGCGTTGCTTGCTATAAATAATTTGTTGAAATAAGTGCTCGAGTGCTCAAGTGCTCGAGTGCTCAGGTAAAAAAACCGAGCACCAGCGAAGCGCGAGCATCCGAGCACCCGAGCACTTAAATTATGTTACCACTCAAAATCACAGAAATATCAAAAAGCTTCAAACATCAAGTTTTAGATAATATCAGTTTGGAAGTTAAGCCGGGCGAAATCTTTGGTTTCATAGGCTTAAACGGTATCGGCAAAACTACTTTAATTAAAATTATTTTGGATTTGTTAGATCAAGATAATGGTGAAGTAGAAATTTTTGGGGTATCGAGATTACTCCCGAAATCACGCAAAAAACTTTGCTATTTGCCGGAAAAATTTCAGCCTTCAAATTATTTAAAAGGCGAGGAATTTCTAAAATTTACTTTAGATTTTTATGGCAAGAAGCTAGATGTTTCTAAGGCTGAAAGTATTTGTAAAAATTTGGATTTAGACGTAAAAGTTTTAAAAGAAAAAGTTACCAAATATTCTAAAGGCATGGTGCAAAAATTGGGATTGCTTGCGGTTTTTTTGTCGGAAGCGGAATTGGTAATTCTTGATGAGCCTATGAGCGGTCTGGATCCTAAGGCTAGAATCGCTTTGAAAAAAGAATTAATTTCTTATAAAAACAAAGGCAAAACCATATTTTTTTCTTCGCATATTTTGTCGGATATGGATGAAATTTGTGATTCGATTGCGGTTTTGCATGATAAAAAAATTGTCTATCAAGGAAGCCCGCAAGGCTTTAAAATCAAGCATGGACAGGATAATTTGGATAAGGCGTTTTTGAGGGAGATTGGAGTGAATTGATAAAATTCAGAACTCGTCATCCTCGGCCATTCTGGCCAAGGATGACGAGTTTTTTTTAAGTCAAGTAAGGACTGATTATTTTATTAAATAAAATGCAAAAAAATTCAAAAATTTATATCGCCGGACATCGCGGCATGGTTGGTTCGGCGATTGTGCGCGAGCTAGAGGCTCAAGGCTATAGCAATATTGTTACGCGAACTCATCAAGAGCTTGATTTGCTTAACCAAGCTGCGGTTAACGATTTTTTTAACAAAGAAAAACCGGAATATGTTTTTTTAGCCGCAGCAAAAGTCGGAGGTATTGAAGCCAACAGATCACAGCTCGGAGCCTTTACTTACGAAAATTTGCAAATTCAAAATAACATCATTCATAATTCCTATTTGCATAAAGTTAAGCGCCTGATTTTCCTAGGTAGTTCCTGCATTTATCCGCGTCTTGCCGAGCAACCGATTAAGGAAGAATATTTGCTAACCGGAGCGTTGGAGCCAACAAATTACGGCTATGCCATTGCCAAAATTGCCGGGTTAAAAATGTGCGAAGCTTATCGCACTCAGTATGGGTGTGATTTCGTACCGGTAATGCCGACAAATCTTTATGGCATTAATGATAATTTTGATTTAAAAAACTCACACGTTTTACCGGCATTGCTACGCAAATTTCACGAAGCAAAAATTGCAAATGCCAAAGAAGTGGAAGTTTGGGGTAGCGGCAATCCGAAGCGCGAGTTACTTTATGTTGATGATTTAGCTAAAGCCTGTGTTTATATAATGAACAATGAAAAGGTGCAGGGCCTTACCAACATTGGTACGGGAGAAGATGTAACAATTCGCGAACTTGCCGAAACTATCAAAAAAATTACCGGTTTCAAAGGCGAAATAAAATTTGACGCAACCAAGCCGGACGGTGCTCCGCGTAAGGTTCTTGATGTTTCAAAAATTAATGCTTTAGGTTGGAAAGCTACCACCGGCTTGGAAGAAGGTATTAAAAAAGTTTATGATTGGTATTTAAACAAATGAGAATTGCCCTGGTTGGAGACATATGCTGTAATTTCGAAAAAGAGCTGGCAATCGCGCCGACAATTTTTTCTCAAGATGATTTAATATTAGGCAATTTAGAATTTCCGCTGACTTATTCGGGCAATAAAGCAAACAAGGCCGGACCAAGCATTAAGGGTGACGTAAAAGATTTTGAGAAATTTTTAAATGCTATAAAAAACCATAAATTATTTTTGTCGCTGGCAAATAATCACATAATGGATTATGGCGCGGACGGCCTAAATGACAGCATTGTGGCACTTGAAAAAAATAAAATAGAATTCGACGGAATTTCCAAAAATAATAATTTTGATTATAAAATAATTGAATTAAACGGTAAAAAAATTGCCGTAATTTGTTTTTGTGAAAAACAATTCGGCATATCGCAAAATGAAAGGTCGGGTGTGAATTTTGCCGATAGTTCAGTTTACAAAAAAATTAAATTGGCTAAGGAAAATTCCGATTTGGTTATTTTATCAATTCATGCTTCGCAAGAGATGAATTTATGGCCTTATCCGGAATTGCAAAAACAATTTCGATCCTATATTGACGCGGGTGCGAACATTATTCACGGGCATCATTCTCACGTGCCGCAAGGCTATGAAAAATATGAAAACGGTTTTATTTTTTATGGACTTGGTAATTTTTTGGTTAATCCGAAAAATTGGCTCGAATATAAAAATACTTTATGGTCTTGGAAAGTAAGCGTTGACCTTAGACCAGATAATTCTTTTGATTGCGAAGTGATGGCACTTGAGCTTTCTTCGCAAGAAAATATTCTTCACTTAAAGAAAAAGCCGGAAAATGAAATTGCCGAATATCGCAATGATTGCAACGCTCCGCTGCATAATGAAAAGCAATTGCAAAAAATTTGGCAGGATTATTGCCTAAGATTTTTTGAAGGCTATTATAAGCAAAGATTATTTGGCAAAAATCTTAATAAATTAGCTTTTCATAAAAGATTTGAATTGGCGATAAAGCTAATGATAGCAAGGCTTCGCTATGAGAAAAGAATTGGTGATTTAGCGGTGTTATATCACTTTTTTTCCTGTGATTCTCATAAAAATTTACTGGAAACTGTTTTGGGAATTTTATGTGGCGAAATTACGGATATAAGAGATAATGAAGCGAAAGCATTAGTTGACAAATATTTTCAATTATAAAATGAAAGAGATAAAAAAAATCTATCAAACCGATTGGCTTAATTCTCGTCCTGTATTCTACAACGCCAAGAGCGGCAAGGTTAGTGAAAATGTTAATGATGTAATTGATTTTGCTAATTTTGAATTTCACGCCGAAGGTTTAAAGAATTATTTGGAATTCGGCTATTCGGTTTTTGGCCAGACCATGTTAAAAGATGTGCGTTTTCTTGATTGCTCTTCCAAATTCATCCAATATTCAGACAATAGTTTTGCAATCGAAACTGAAAAAGAAGATCCGGTCGATAAGTATTTCGGCAAGGTTTATAAAGAAGATGATGTTGTTGAAATCACAAGAGAAGCCGTAAAAAAATGGGAAGATGAATGTGAAGGTGAGTTTGTGGTGCCTCTAAGCGGCGGCTATGACGCGCGTATGCTTGCCATGTTGGTTAGTGATAAATCAAGGGCGCGCTCTTTTACTTTCGGTGTTTCCAAAGATCAAAATGATTCTTACGAAGTGCTTTATGCCAAGAGAATGGCAGAAATTATGAATATGCGCTGGGAGCAAGTGCGCCTTGGGAATTTTCATAATTTTATCGATCAATGGGATGATCTTTTCGGAATTTCAGTGCATAGTCACGGCATGTATCACATGGAATTTTACGATAAGTTAAAAAAAGAACATGGAATTCCAAATGGTTTGCCGATGATAAGTGGCGGGCTTAACGGCAGCATTTGGGCTGGAGAAATTACCTTGCCAAAAATTAATAATATGCATGAGCTTGGCGCACTGGCTTATTCGCATGGCTTGAGAGCCGATCGCGCACAATGTTTGTTGAAAGGTGATGATGAAAATCGCGAAAGATTTTGGTTAAAAAACGAGCATAAATTAAAAGAAGAAATGTATTATCGTATCGTTTCTTCGTGCCGCATGAAGAACATGTTGCTTAATTATGTTTTGAAAGTTCCTGATGTCTTTGGATTCAAGTCTAGAGCGCCTTACAACGATATTGAAATTGCGCTGGCCATGCTTAATATTCCTCAAGAAAGATGGCTTGATAGAAAATGGCAAGTTGATTTATTCAGGAAAAACGGCATTTACGTGCAAGACGAAATTAAGAAAACTAACCGCGAAAATATTCTTGATTTATGCGCCTTGCACAACGTAAAACCGGAAGAGCTTGACGCTAAATTATTGTCAGAAGTCATTGATCCGAAATATGTAGAATGGATTAATAAAACTCTTAATAAATCCGATATTGCAAAAGCCGTTGCCAGAACCAGCAAAATAAAATTTTTCCGTAAAAAACAGGAAAAATTCCGCGATAAAATAACTCCGGCATATAACGCCTATCTGACCTTAAGGCCGATACAAAATATTTTAAAGAAAAGACAAAAAGCAAATGACAGCAAAAATAATTAACGGCAAAGAAGTTGCCGAATCAATAAAATCGGACATCGTCGAGAATGTTAAGGAAATGAAGGAAAAATTTAACATGACTCCGGGCCTTGCGGTTGTGCTTGTTGGACATGATCCTGCTAGCGAAGTTTATGTGGCAAATAAAAGAAAAGCAGCACTTGCGGTTGGCATGAATTCCTTTGAATTCAAGCTTGCGGCTGATGTTTCCGAGCAAGATTTAATTAAAAAAATTGCCGAATTAAATCATGATAAAAAAGTACATGGAATTTTAGTGCAATTGCCTTTGCCGGCTCACCTCAATAGTCAAAAGGTTATAGAGGCTATTGATTATCATAAGGATGTTGACGGATTTCATGTTGTAAATGTCGGAAAACTTTCAATCAATGATGCTTCAGCCGTTGTGCCATGTACTCCCTTAGGCTGTTTGCATTTGCTAAAAATGGTGAAAGGAGATAATCTTGCCGGCTTAAAAGCCGTAGTAATAGGTTCTTCTAACATTGTCGGCAAACCGATGGCAAAACTTTTAATCAATGAAAAATGCACGGTTACAATTGCTAACAGTAAAACTCGCGACCTTAGAGCGGAGTGTTTGCAAGCTGATATTATAATTTCTGCAACCGGAGTTGCTGGACTTGTAAAATCCGACATGGTAAAAAAAGGCGCAATCGTAATTGATGTAGGAATTAACAGGGTTGCAACCAGTGACGGTAAGACCAAATTGGTGGGTGATGTTGATTTTGAAAATGTTAAAGAAGTGGCTTCAGCAATTACACCGGTTCCTGGCGGAGTAGGGCCGATGACAATTGCTTATTTGCTAAAAAATACTCTAAACTGTTTTTTGAAAATTTATGACCGATAATAATGAAATGTTAAATCTTATCAACCAAGCCAGATCGCAAGCGCGTTTTGATATTTTAAAAAGTTTTTTTCGTAAAAGAAGAAAAAATATTACTACCTTGGCGATTATTGTAGTTGTTGGGCTAGTAGGATATTTTGTTTTCAATATTTATCAAAAATACAAACAAGAAGAATTTTCGGTTATTTTATATAAATCGATTTTTAATGAGCAAATCGGAGAAAAAGAAAAGGCTAAAGAAGAATTAAAAAATATTATTGGTGCGGCGACAGCGCCACTGGGAGTGAAGTCTATCGCTTCCCTGCGATATGCTTCGATAATTTTAGGTGAAGGAAAAAAAGATGAGGCTTTAAAAATTTACCAAGAAGTCAATGATTGCGGGCTTTGCAATGAATATGTGCGTGATTTATCAGGATTGCTTTTAGCTAGAATTTTGGTGGCGGAAAATGCTGCAGATAAGGATTTACCGGAACGCCTTTTGAAAATTGAAAAGCATAGTGGCTTATTAAAAAATTATATTGCCGAGCAACGCGCGACATTAGCTTTGCAAAATGAAAATTTAAAAGATGCTTATGAAATTTTTACAAAAATTGCTCAAGATAAAAAAGCTTCACCGGATTTAAAGTCGCGAGCAGAAGATGGCATGAAGATTGTGGTTTCTAGGGGGTATAAGGTTGATAATGCTGACGAAAAAAAATAAAAAATTTATGTTACAGAAACTCGATGTCATGCTGAACCTGTCGAAGCATGTGTTTAGCTCGAAGTACAAACACATGTTTCGACAGGTTAAGCATGACATCGCAGTTTTATTTTCCGTTGTGTTTTTACTTGTTTCTTGTGCTGAAGATGAAAAATATGACAAGACAAAAGCTGTTTCGGCTTTTGCTGCTGTTGAAAAAATTAAAGTTGATGAAGATTTAGCCAAAGTTGAAATTAAACTACCAAAACAAGTAGAAAACAGCTTGTGGAGCGGATCGGTGGCTTATGAAAATCAGCGTATTGAAAATTTTGCTAAGGATTTTTCGCATAAAAAATCCGGAGAAATTGCATTAAAAAAATCGGCTGTTACCTGGAATTTTTATAGCGGAAATTTTAATGATCGTTTTGTTTTTACTCCAATTTTTGATGGTGATAAAGCCTTTATTTTGAACGCTTCCGGGCATTTAATTGCTTATGATATAAAACAAGATAAAAGAATTTTTAAGAAGCGTTTATTTCCAAGTCAGTTTTTAAAAAATTATCAAACGCCGAAGATTTTTTTGCAAAAAAATGAGTCGATGCTTCGACAAGCCCAGCATGACGGAGGTGGTGATGATAAAATTTTTGCAATTGCCGGAAGCAGTAGAATCGTGGCGGCAAAGGCAAATAATGGTGAGATAATTTGGACAAAAGATATTTCGGCGATTCCGGTTTCAGCACCGATTGCCGATGAAAATTCGGTTTATGTTACAACTAATGATAACAAGCTTTACGCACTTGACGCGGCAAATGGTAATTTGCGCTGGATGCAGGCCGGAGTTACGCGCCCAACGGCAATTTTTGGCGCAGCCAATCCGGTAATTTATAAAAATTTGGTGATTGCAACTTATTCTTCCGGTGAAATTTACGGCGTTGATAAAAAGACCGGCGAAGCCTTGTGGTCACAGGATTTGAATTTAAGTAAAGCTACTAGTTCTGATTTTTATTTGAATGATATTGATGCGACACCTTTGGTAAAAGATGATGTAATTTATGCGATTGGTAATGGTGGTTTGATGATGGCGATTAATGTTAAAAACGGTAATTATATTTGGAAAAAAGAAATTGCCGGGATCGTTGATTTCTGGGCTGCGGGAGAGTTTTTATATGTGATTAATAATGATGATAAATTGCTCGCGGTTTATAAAAAAACCGGCGGCATAAAATGGATTTCGCAATTGCCTAATTATAAAAATGATAAAAAACCGCAGACGAAAATTATTTATGCGGGAGTAGTGATGGCGGGTGACAAGCTTGTGATTTCAAGCGTTGCCGGCGATGTGTTGATGGCATCACCTTTTGACGGTAAAATTGAAAAAATTTATAAAACTAAAAGCAAAACTCATCATAGTCCGGTGGTTGTGAATGGAAAAATTTATTTGCATTCGATGGGAAAATGGGTGGTGGATTTGCTTGAGGTGAAATAAAAAATCTCGTCATGCTGAGCTTGTCGAAGCATTCATGAGTTCGGCTCCACAATGCTTCGACAAGCTCAGCATGACGAGATTTTTTTAGAAAAAAAATAAACAAAAATGACAAAATTACCAGACAGACTAGATACAAAACTAATCGAAAAAAAATGGCAAAAATATTGGCAGGATGAAAAGATTTTTGCTTGGAAAAATGATTTACCGAAAGACCAAACTTTTGTAATAGATACGCCACCTCCCACAGTTTCAGGACTTCTGCACATGGGTCACGTTTTTTCTTATACGCAGGCTGATTTTGTGGCGCGTTTTCAAAGAATGATCGGTAAGGATGTTTTTTATCCAATGGGCTTTGATGATAATGGTTTGCCTACTGAGCGTTTGGTAGAAAAAATTATCGGAAAAAAAGCCGGAGTTTACGAACATGAAAACGGTCACGGATCATTTGTTAACAAGTGTCGCGAAGTAGTAGATGAAGCGGAAAAAGAATTTGAAGCTTTATTTAATTCAATCGCTTTATCTGTAGATTGGGAACAAAAATATCAAACGATTTCTCCGGAATCACAAAAAATTTCGCAAGCTTCTTTTGTTGATTTATTTAATAAAGGTTTAGTTGAAAAAAAATTCGAGCCGGTTTTTTGGGACATCTCAGACCGCACAGCTCTAGCGCAGGCGGATTTGGTGGATAAGGAAGTTGAAGGCACCATGAATTATATTTTGTTTGGTGTTGAAGGAAGTGAAGAAAAAATTGAAATAATGACAACGCGTCCGGAACTACTTCCGGCCTGCGTTGCGGTGATGGTTCATCCGGAAGATTCACGTTACAAACATTTGCAGGGAAAATTTGCGGTAACGCCGCTTTTTGGTGTTCGTGTAAAAATTATTGCCGATGATTTAGTGCAGTTAGATAAAGGAACGGGCGCGGTGATGTGTTGTACTTTTGGTGATGAGACGGATATAAAATGGTGGAAAAAGTATGATTTAGAACTGCGTGTTATTATAGGAAAGGATGGTAGATTTGATTGGAAATCTATAACTAAAATTGGTTGTGACAATGCTCAGAATAATAGTCAATTAATGGCTCCTAATTTTATAGAGAAGGCCAAAATTTTATTCGATGATAAAGGTAATGGAAAAACTTTAAAGGAAGGTAAGGAGATAATTATTGAAGCCTTAAAAAACACTCCATCTAATCACCCTCCCCTTGAGGGAGGGTCGATGAGCGTAAGCGAATCGGGGAGGGGTCAAGACACACTCAAAGCAAAAAGATTTTACTCTCAAGAAACTCTAGAAAATGCACAAAATTTAAGAGATAACCAAACCAATGCCGAAGGACTTTTATGGCATTACCTACAAAATAAACAACTAGATGGCTATAAATTCCGCAGACAACAACCAATTGAAAATTACATTGTTGATTTTGTTTGCTTTGAAAAGAAATTAGTAATTGAGCTGGATGGTGGGCAGCATAATGAAAAAGATGCTGTGGAATATGATAAAAAAAGGACGGAATTTTTGGAAAGTGCTGGGTTTAAAGTTTTAAGATTTTGGAATAATGATGTGTTTAAAAATATTTCGGGGGTGTTGGAAGATATTTATTTAAACTTGAACTCTTCTGACCCCTCCCCGAACGCAGAGCGTTCGACCCTCCCTCAAGGGGAGGGTGAAAGATCGAGTCTTTTACTTAAGCAGGAAAAAATTACGCGTGCGGTGAAGTGTGCTGAGCGTTCTGGCGTGCCGATCGAGATTCTTGTTGTGCCGCAATGGTTTATAAAAATTCTTGATAAAAAAGAGGAATTAAAAAAGAAAGCGCAGGAATGTAATTGGTTTCCGCAATATATGTTGGTGCGCATTGAACAATGGATTGACGGCTTATCGTGGGATTGGTGTATTTCTCGCCAAAGATTTTTTGGCGTGAATTTTCCGGTTTGGTATTCGAAGCGAGTGGGTGAAGAAGGAAAAATTTTAGTGGCTGATGTTTCGCAATTGCCCTGTGATCCAAATGTAGATTTGCCGCTCGGTTACTCGCGTGATGAAGTTACGGCTGAAACCGACATCATGGACACCTGGGCGACTTCGTCGATTTCGCCGCAACTTTCAAGTAAAGGAATTAGTAATGATATCAGCTTTGATCGCGCTCGCCATAATAAATTATTTCCTGCTGACTTAAGGCCGCAGGCGCACGAGATTATTCGTACTTGGGCGTTTTATACGATTGTTAAGGCTTATCTTCACAGCTTGCCTAAACCAACCCCTCACCCTAACCCTCTCCCTCAAGAGGAGAGGGAAGAACCTAGTATTCCGTGGAAAAATCTGATGATTTCAGGTTGGTGTTTGGCGGCGGATAAAACCAAAATGAGTAAGTCGAAAGGAAATGTGGTGACTCCGGTTGCACTCATTGAGGAGAAGGGCTCGGACATTGTGCGTTATTGGGCTTCGACTTCGCATTTGGGAGCGGATACCGCTTATTCAGAGGAAGTTTTTAAGATTGGGCAGAAGTTGGTGACGAAGTTATTTAATGCGGCGAAATTTGCTTCGATGAATTTTGAAACTCTGAGTGATGTCGCCCTTCGACAGGCTCAGGGTGACATTAAACAATTGAGTGGTAATAGCAGTAATGTCATGCTGAGCCTGTCGAAGCACGACATTACGGAAGTCTCTGACTTATGGATTTTATCGAAGTTGTATTTAACGGTAAAACGCGCTACAGAAAGTTTTGCGCAATTTGAATATGCACGTGCGCGTGAAGCGATTGAAGAATTTTTCTGGAAAGATTTTTGTGATAATTATTTGGAAATTTGCAAAGTTAGATCTTACGGACTTGCGGCGGAAAAGCTTGCGGGAGTTGAGTTGAGCGAGTTGCAAAAACAAGAAATTATCGCCAAACAACAAAGCGCAATTTTAACTTTAAGAATTTGCTTAAACACAATTCTAAAACTTTTCGCGCCTTTTATTCCGCATATCTGCGAAGAAATTTATGCAACAATTTTTGCTGAAGAATTTGCGCAAAATAAATCAATAAATTCACGCGGAAATTGGCCGAAATTAGAAAATTATTTATTCGAGCAGAAATCTTACAACATCGGCGAAGCCGCGCTGGCTGTGCTTTTCGAGGTGCGTAAATTTAAATCGGAAAAAAATATTTCGATGAAAACTATTGTGAAAAAAATTAAGGTTAATTCCGAAATTGATTTAACCAGAATTGGCGAAGATTTAAAAAATGTTTGTAATGCTGAAGAAATTGAATTGGTAAAAGAAGGAGAATTTGTTGAAATAATTTCTTAATCTAAAATATTTATCACTGATCGTGGCAAAGCAATTTCAGCGCCGTTTTTTAAAATTACCTCATCAACTTTAAGCAAAATTTCCTGCTTGATTTCATTATATTCCGGAATAGAGATATTGCCGGTGAAGGCCTCAACTACAAGCGTTACGCAATATTCATCAAGTTTTGAAATAATCACGGTAATAGGTAATGTTTTGTCTATTTCCTTATGATTAGTTAAAAATTCTTTCAATTCATCAATTATTTTTGCGGATTTTTTTATGTCTTGATAACGCAATCTTACGTCTTCGTGAATGCGGCGGTTAATTGTGCGCGAAAGATTTTCGATAATGATGGTGCTAAAAAGTGAATTTGGAATATATAAAAGTCTTTTATCGGGCGTTAAAATATGAGTTAAGCGCCAGCTGATATATTGTACCGCGCCATCAATTTGGCGGTCTGGGGAGCGAATAAAATCTCCTACTGAAAATGGTCGATCCAGAAAAATCACCAACGCTCCGAAAAAATTTGCCAGTAAATCTTTAGCGGCAAATCCAACGGCGATACCACCGATGCCACCAAAAGCAATTATTCCGTTAATATTGACACCGAAATTTTGCAACATCATTAATCCGGTGGTAATTAAGATGGCAATTTTAAGTAATTTAGTAATGGCAACAACTGTTGTAACATCTAGATGGTCGCTTTTTTCAGAAGTTAAATATTTTTCATATTCGGCAACAATTCGCCAAATAAACCAGGCAATACAAAAAATAATTCCGAGATTTTTAAATATTAAAACAAAATTATAAAAATCAACGCGAATATGCTGGCCTGTTGTATTGATGGCGAGCGCAACTCCTAAAATCCAAATTAAGCTTATCAGGGGCTTACGAATTGAGCGCAGCAATAAATCATCCCAAATGGCTTTATTATGTGAAAGTTTCTTTTCGCAATTCCGAACCAAGCGGCCTGCCACATAGCTTAAAACCAAGGAGATAAAAATTATGATAAACATTTTTATTGCCCAGGCTATTTGTTGATAATGCGATGAATTTTCTAAAAAATCTAACATAAAATGATGCTAGAACTTTTAGAAATGGAAGTAATTGATCGGGGTCAGATAAAAAGGGGCCAGGCTACTTTTGGGTAAAAGTAGCCTGGCCCCTTTTTATTTTTACTCAATAATTCGGCTATGATCAACTGGGGCAAGCTTGCGTACTACTTCAAAATCTTTTTCCTTAACTTTTATAGCATCAGTTACATCGTAAACTTTACCTTCTATTACACGGAAAAATAGCGGCTCTCTTCCATTTAATTTTATAGAAAATTTTGTCATACCTTTTTTTGCCTCAGAATTACTGATCATTTCAACAAGTAAATTTGCTTCATCATCATTTAGCGAACCTGATTCGCATTTTGTCATTAAATCTGTTTTTATTTTAGGAATGTGCGGGGCAATTTCTTTAGCTGATTCTTTTGGAGGTGCAAAAAACCTGATTCCTTGCACTATATGTTTATTATCTTTAGCAGCGATAATCCAGGCTGCTTTTTCTAATTCTTCAGCAAATTCATATTCCAATGCTTCATCATCGACATCAATAAATTTTAGCGGTTGTAAAGATTTTGTTGTAAACTCTTCAATCGGTAATTCTGTATCTTCAAAGAAAAATTTTACCTTTGCTTTTTGTTCTGCAGAAAGAGTCTCACGCAGTCTTTTTGCGGTTTCATAAGCCATTCCCAAATTGCAATCCGTTATTTTAAATATTTCAAATGGTGATTCTTTGCTTAAAAGATTTTTAAAATATTGGTTGGAAATTTTGTAACCTATTTGATTTTCAAAAATTGAAGTTTTTGCAGTTCTAGGTAAGTGAACTGCTGTGATTGGTCTACCGCGCATTTATAATCTCTAAAATTTTTTGTTGAATTTCTTTGCTGCCGCAAGCCAGCATTTTAGCATTTGATTTTAATTCTAATTCATTGCCCTGCCAGTCGGATACTACACCACCGGCCATTTCAATAATTGGAATTAATGCGGCAAAATCAAAAACTTTTAAACCGGTATCAATAACCACATCAACAAATCCGCAAGCGAGCATCGCATAAAGATAACAATCGCCGCCATAAGTTATGCCGCCGCAATTTTGATATTTGGTAGTGGATGAAAGTTTTTTTAAAATTTCGGCATCATTATTTTTAAAGAAAAAAGGCGAGGTTGTGCAAAGCATGGCGTTGTTCAGCTCGTGACAGTTTCTAGTTTTAATTTTTTTGCCGTTTAGAAATGAACCTTGGTCTTTTATGCCAACAAAACGCTCCCCTGTAATTGCTTGATCCATAATGCCAAGTATCGATTTTCCTTGATAGGTGAGGGCAATCAATGTTCCAAAAAGCGGACGGCCGATTACAAAAGATGCTGTGCCGTCAATTGGATCAATGATCCATTTGAATTCGGCATTTTCATTGTGATTGCTAAATTCTTCGCCGATAATTCCGTGAGTCGGAAATTTTTGCATGATTGCTTCGCGTAATTTTGCTTCAATTTCATGATCGGCTTTAGTTACGGGAGTGTCGTCCGACTTAGTATTTTCGCCGTTCGATACACGAAAATATTTTTTGGTAATAGGTGCTGCAAGATCGGCTAAATGATTGGCGAAGTTAATTATTTCTTGATTTAGCATTTGTTTTTTGTTTATGGATTGCTTCGTCGCTAGCGCTCCTCGCAATGACGGGGAATGATTTTTCGTAATTGCGAGGAGCGCTAGCGCAGAAACAATCCACTAATTTATAGATTTTTAAATTTTTTAAAGTTAACTCTAATCATCTAACTTTAACCATAAAATTTTTTAAAATGAAAGAAAGAATCGCAATAATTGCCGGCTATAGATCGCCAATGGGTAAGGCCGGTGGGGTTTTGAAGAATTTGACAGCGCATGATTTGGGAGCCCGCATTTTGCGTGAGGTGGTGATTCGCGCGAAAATTGATCCGGAAAAAATTGATGAAGTGATTGTCGGTAATGTGGCGCAGCCCGCAGAGGCCGCCAATATTGCGCGCGTGATTGCTCTAAAGGCCGGATTACCCGAAAAAATTCCGGCTTATACTGTGCATAGAAATTGTGCTTCGGGAATGGAAGCAATAACAAGTGCGGCTTTAAAAATTCTTAATGGCGATGCTGAAATAATAGTGGCTGGCGGCGTAGAATCGATGAGCAATATTCCGTTATTTTATAACAAAAAAATGACCGGGCTTTTTGAAAAATTATTTAAATCAAAAACTTTAGGGGAAAAATTAGCGGCACTTGCGACTTTTCGTTTTAATTATTTAGCGCCCGTAGTTGGCTTGGTTCAAGGTCTGACTGATCCGATTTCCGGTTTGATTATGGGTTGTACCGCAGAAAATGTCGCAAAAGATTTTTCAATTACGCGCGAAGAGCAAGACGAGTTTGCACTCAGAAGCCACAAGCGCGCGGAGGCTGCAACCGCGAAAGGAATTTTTAAGGAAGAAATAATTCCGGTTTTTAACGGCGATGAAAAAAATTCAAAAATGGTGGAAGAGGATGAGGGAATCCGCAAAGGCCAAAAGATTGAAGATTTAGCAAAATTAAAACCATATTTTGAAAAAGTTACCGGAACTGTTACAGTTGGAAATTCATCGCAAGTCACTGACGGCGCAGCTTTTGCGGTGGTAATGCGTGAATCGAAAGCCAAAGAACTTGGTTTGGAAGTTTTGGGATATTTGTCAGATTTTGCTTATGCCGGCTTGGATCCAAGCAGAATGGGGCTTGGTCCGGTTTTTGCTTCGAAAAAAGTTTTTGATAAGTCAGGACTTTCTTTGCAAGATATGGAATTAATTGAAATCAACGAAGCCTTTGCTGCTCAAGTAATTGGCTGCGCGCGCGCCTTTGCTTCTGACGAATTTTGCCAAAAACATTTTGGCGTAAATGCTTTAGGAAAAATTGATGAAAATATTTTAAACGTCAATGGTGGCGGCGTGGCGCTGGGGCATCCGGTTGGAATGTCGGGAACCAGAATTGTAATTCATCTCTTGCGCGAATTAAAAAGACGTGGTAAAAATCGCGGTCTTGCGACTTTATGCGTCGGCGGCGGACAAGGTGGAGCTTGTTTGCTAGAAGTAAATTAAATAAGTGCTTAGGTGCTTACGCGCTCACGCGCTAGTGCTTAAGTAGACTGAAAACTACTTAAGCACCTAAGCACTAGCGCGAAGCGCGAAAGCACTTAAGCACTTTTTCCATTAAGGTATTAAACTAAATTAAAAATATGAAAATCGAAAACATCTCAATCGGTAAAGACGCGCCGAATCAAGTAAACGTTATCATCGAAGTTCCAATGAACGCCGATCCTGTAAAATATGAAATGGATAAGGATTCGGGCGCGATTTTTGTGGATCGTTTTGTGGCAACTCCAATGTATTATCCGTGTAATTATGGTTTTGTGCCGCATACTTTGTCTGATGACGGCGATCCGTGCGATGTGCTTGTGGTTTCAGATTTTCCGGTGGTTCCCGGTGCCGTAATTTCAGCAAAACCGGTTGGTGTTTTGATTATGGAAGATGAAAAAGGCATGGATGAAAAAATCATTGCCGTTCCCGGAAAAAAATTAAATTCTCAATTTGAAAGCGCTGAATCAATTGATGATTTGCCGGCTAGTTTGATTGCCAAAATTAAACATTTTTTCGAGCATTATAAGGATTTGGAAAAAGGTAAATGGGTGAAAGTGAAATCTTTTGAAGGCGCTGACAAAGCTAGGGCGTTGATTGCAGAAGGTATTGAAAGAGCGAGGAAATAAAATTTATCAATATTTTATATCTGCTAAATTTTCCTCGTCTTCAATGAATAGTGAAAAATCCTGCATGTTTTTTTCCAATTTTCCGGAAAGGATTTTTACTTTATAAATTACAGAATTTTCGCCTTTGTTAATTGAGTTGATCTCAACAATGGCAAGCCTTGGTTCATTGTTTTTGTTGTAATAAGAAATTGCGGCATCTGGTGATTTCTTGTCATGTTTTTCCTGCCATTTTTTTTGGAATTTTTCGATAGTGATGTGGCCGATGATGCGGTTTTTGCTGTCGGAGAAATAGGTGAGGTGGTTACTTACGTTTTCTAGTTCGATTGTTTTATTGGTGTAAGTGGCGTGTTTGCTTGATTGGGTGAGGATGAAATGCGGTTTTTGCAGGAAGGTGCAGCTTGTTAAAAGTAAAATTAATAATGAAAAATATTGTTTCATAAAATTCAAAATAAATACTTAGAAAATACGTCATCCTTGGCCGCATTGCGGCCGAGGATCTCATGAGACTAAACTCCCGAGATACTCGACGCTTCGCGTCAAGGATGACGAGTGACGCTAAAACTCCTCAACCTTTTTCCCGGCAATTTTTTTATTCAAAACCGTATTCACTTTCTCTAAAATCAAATCATGAGCCGATTTTTCTAACTGTTCTCTAGCCTCTGAAATCAGGTGCCGCGAGGCTTTTGCATTTACCAAATTTTCCAAAGCAAAAATCTTTTCCGCAATTTCCTTTTTATTTTCAATTTCAACTTCAGCTAAATCTTTTTTAATAATTTCAATATCCTGCTTGGCTTCAACAATTGCCTCGATCAACAGCCTATTTTCAATATCATCTTTGGAATGTTTTATTGAATCTAACAACATTTCTTTTACTTCATTTTCGTTCAAATGATAAGTCGGTTTTACGATAATTTCTTGTTTTTGTTTGGTGATTTTCTCTTCGGCCAACACTGTGAGCAGACCATCAGCATCAAGTCTGAAAGTGACAAGAACGCGCGCCATTCCTGCAGCCATTGCCGGAATGTTTTTTATTTCAAATTCAGCCAAGCTTCTGCAATCTTTGGCCAATTCGCGCTCACCTTGTACTATGTGCAATTTCATGCCGGTTTGATTGTCGGCGTAAGTGGTAAATTCTTTGGCGTAAGCCGAGGGAATTGTGGAATTGCGCGGAATAATTTTTTCGACAATGCCGCCCATCATTTCAATTCCAAGTGACAAAGCGTTAACGTCGAGCAATAAATTTTCGCCTTGTCCGGAAAGATTATAAGCCTGCCAAGCCGCGCCAATTGCGACCACGCGGTCGGGATCGAGATTGGTGAGGATTTTTTCTCGGCCGAAAAGTTCGGCTAGTTTTTTTTTAATTAGTGGAATTCGTGTTGATCCGCCGACTAGGATTACGCCCTTTATTTGTGAGCTTTCAAGCTCTAAATCTTCTAAAAGATTTTGTGTAAGCGTAATAGTTTTTGTAATTTTTTCTGATAGTAAGCTTTCAAGTTTTTTCTGTGTTAAATTATACTGACGACTTATTACTGACGACTGATGACTAAGTTCCTCTTTTATTTTTCTAGCTTCCGCCTTACTAACACCTAATTCCTTCGCCACCAAATCATCGAAATCGTCGCCACCTAAATTATTATCACCACTCACACCTAAAACCTTAAACACGCCTTTTTGCATTTTCAAAATCGAAACATCAAAAGTTCCTCCACCCAAATCATACACGCAATACATACCTTCGCTGCCATTTTCTAAACCATAAGCAAGCGCCGCCGCAGTAGGTTCATTAACCAATCGTACAACTTCCAAGTCAGCTAAATTTGCTGCAAGTTTCGTAGCATTTTTTGCCGCTTCATCAAAGTAAGCCGGAACCGTAATCACGGCTTTGTGTATTTCCGTTTTTAAATTTTCTTCCGCGATTTTTTTTAATTTTTTTAAAATTTCTCCCGACACTTCTTCCGGCCTTATTTTACGGCCATCTGTTTCAACGCGCACCTCTTTGCCTTTGCCCATCAAACGCTTAATCGAAGAAATTTCTCTGTCGCCATAATGCACAATAGACGGAATAATATCGCGACCATTTTCATCAGCCAAAATTTCTACCTTATTTTCACGCACCACTCCGACCAAGGAATTTGTAGTGCCCAAGTCAATTCCGATAATTATTTCAGACTTGTCTTTTTCTTTTTCTAAACCTGGTTCGCTAATTTGTAAAAGTGCCATTTATAATTTTTGTCGCTTATTTTTTAAATCTTGCAAAGCTTTTTTTAGGTATTTTGCTTTAACTAAAATTTGCGCTGCTTCCTTGATATTATTGCTTTTAGAGGCATCCGCAATTAATAATTTTATTTCAGAATTTATTTCCGTTTCAAGATTTTTTATTTCATCTTTTTTGATTTCAGCAATTTTTTCCTGCAATTCTAAAACATGCTCAAGCGTTGAAAAATCTACTTTAACAGATTTTTCATCATGCAAAATATCAATGTCATTTAATTTCAAAATATAACAAGCCCGCAAAAAATCGTCGGATAAAATTTTGTAAGCTTCGTTAATTTCAATAGATTTGGAAAGGTCATCAAGGCTTGATTTATCCGGATGGAACTGCTTTTGGAAATTTAGATATTTTTTTTCAAGATCGTCAAGATTGATTGTAAAATTGATGGGGATAGAAAAAATTTCGAAGTAATTTTTCATTTGTGATTTTTTATAAATTCTTTTCTGGCTTTTCTGCTTGGAAAAATTGTTTTTAGAAAAATTGTACCATCATTTTCAAAAATACATGGTACCGCATATACTTCATTACCAATTCCAACAAATAATATTTTTTGATTGGGATATTTTATTAAATTTTGATGAGTTTTTACTCCTAAAAGTTTTCCTTCTGAAATCGCGTTAATTATGTCTTCAAAAGAAATTTTACGCTGCTCAATTAATTTAGCGTTTTTCTGCGGGTTAAATTTGTAGTTCATATTTGGATTTAGGTATTAGTAGTCTTTAAAGCGTCTTTGTGGATTAATATGTTGATATAAGTTTGATAAGGAACTCCCATTTTCGCTGCTTTATTTTTCATAGCTACGATGTCACTTTGTGCAACCCTAATTGTTATTGGCTTTTTGTTTTCGACATAGTTTTTTGCAGCTACCATTAAAGCCTGTTTTAAAGCTTTTTGATTAGGAGACTTTTTTAATTTTTCAAAATTATCTTCTATATCTTGTTCATATTTTGTTAGTTTGATTTTTTTCATAAAAAAAGTTTTATTAAAAGACCGAGTAAATACTATATCAATACTTTGTAAATACAATGTCAAACTTTTTCTAAACCTTAAAACTCTCGCCACAACCGCAACGTCCCTTCTCATTGGGATTTACAAAATCAAAGCCGGAAGTTAAATCATCATTTTTAAAAACCATCTCAGAACCAATTAAAAACATCGAAACCTTTGGATCTATGAAAACACTGATTCCGTCGCGTGTTACCACATCATCATATTTGGAAATATTTTTATCTTTAACGGCATATTCGATTGTATAACTCATGCCGGAACAGCCTCTTGTCCTAACGCTAACTTTAATACCTTCGCATGGCTCTTTGCGCGCCTCAAGTAGGTTTTTTATTTCGTGCAAAGCGTCATCGGTGATGGTTAAATAATTAACAATTGGATTTCCGGTTGCAGAAAAATTAAGCATTTTTTTTCTTTTTATAATCTTCAATCGCGGCCTTAATTGCCTCTTCGGCAAGCACTGAACAGTGGATTTTTACAGGAGGCAAAGACAATTCATCAGCGATTTCCTTATTGGTAATTTTTTCCGCTTCATTGATATTGCGACCTTTGATCCATTCAGTTGCAAGTGAACTTGAAGCAATCGCTGATCCGCAACCAAATGTTTTGAATCGCGCATCTTCAATCACGCCGTCATTTGAAACTTTAATTTGCAATTTCATCACGTCACCGCAAGCGGGTGCGCCGACTAAACCAGTTCCGATATTCTCTTCCTCTTTGCCAAACGAACCGACATTTTGCGGATTTTCGTAATGGTCGAGAAGTTTTTTTGAGTAAGCCATATTTGATAATTTTTAGTGCTTAAGTGCTTTCGCGCGCTAGGGCGCGCTAGTGCTTAAGCGATTTTCAGAGTTTTCTTAAGCACCTAAGCACTTAAGCACTTGCTTAATGCGTTTTCCAATTAATCGATTTCAAATCAACTCCTTCTTGCATCATTTCCCACAACGGAGAAAGAGCGCGGAGTTTATCGACTTTTTCACTGATTATTTTTATGGCGTAATCTATTTCTTCTTCTGTTGTAAAGCGCCCAATGCCGAAGCGAATTGAGGTGTGGGCGAGGTCGTCTTCAACTCCTAGGGCGTGTAAGACATAAGATGGCTCTAAGGACGAAGAGGTACAAGCAGAACCACTGGAAACTGCTAAATCCTTGATTGCCATAATCATTGACTCGCCTTCTATTCCGGCAAAAGAGAAATTTAAATTTCCCGGAAAGCGTTTTTCTTTATCGCCGTTGAGATAGACATGCGTAAGCTTGGTGATGGCATTGTAAAGTTTATCACTTAGTTTTTTTATGTGGTTGTAATCTTTTTCCATTTCGTTTTGGCAGATTTCTGCGGCCTTGCCGAAGCCAACAATCAATGGTGTTGGCAGTGTTCCGGATCTGATTCCTCTTTCTTGTCCGCCGCCGGAAAAAATCGGTTTGATTCTGACTCTTGGTTTACGTCTAACGTAAATTGCGCCAATACCTTTCGGGCCATATATTTTGTGGCCGGAGATGCTCATCAAATCGATGTTCATTTCGTCAACATCTAAAGGAATTTTGCCAAAAGCCTGCGCGCAATCTGAATGAAAAAACACACCTTTTTTGCGGCAAAGCGCGCCGATTTCTTTGAGTGGTTGGATCACGCCGATCTCGTTATTTACGCCCATCACCGACACTATACAAGTTTTGTCAGTTATGGCATTTTCTAATTGTTTTAAATCAATAATGCCGTTTTTTTGTACCGGCAAAAATGTTACGCTAAAGCCTTCTTGTTCTAGGTCGCGCGCTGAATTGATGACGCATTTATGTTCGGTGGCAACGGTGATAATATGATTTTTTCCAGTCGCGCCGTAAAAACGCGCGACACCTTTGATCGCGATGTTGTTTGATTCGGTTGCGCCCGATGTGAAGAAAATTTCTTTTTCATTAGCGTTAATTACAGACGCCACTTGCTTGCGCGCAATTTCGACTAATTCTTCCGATCTCCAGCCATAAGCGTGAGTGCGCGAATGCGGATTGCCGAACTCGTTTTTCATGCAATCAATCATCACGTCCATCACGCGTGGATCCATGGGAGTCGTGGCTTGGTAGTCTAGGTAGATTGGTAATTTTATTGTCATACTAATTGTTTAGTGGTGCTCGGGTGCTCTGGTGCTCAAGTGCTCGGGCCCTGTGTTGAAACTCTTTACGATCAACATCGAACCCGAGCACTTGAGCACTAGCAAAGCGCGAGCACCTATTTATTCCTATTCAAAAATTCACTCCAAACTTTTAAAAATTTTTCCGCTTCCTCACGTGTATTACTTGGGCAAAGGCTTACGCGGATTGTGCTGACAGCGAAATCCGTCGGAGCATTCATGGCTTTTAATACTCTTGAAGTGGCAGTTGTGCCGGAAGAGCAGGCCGCGCCGGCGCTGACGCAGATTCCGTTTAAATCGAAATTAATCAAAAGCGTTTGGTGATCGCAACCTTTGGTGGCGACATAGCTTGTATTTGGAAGGCGTGGCGCGTTTTCGCAGAAAATCATTACATTTTCGCCGGCGATTTTTTTCATTTCGCTTTCTAGAAAATCACGCAAATTTCTAACTTTGGTGTCATAATCTTTTACGCGGGCTCTGGCTAATTTGCAGGCCTCACCAAAGCCGACAATTCCTGCAACATTGCTGGTTCCGGCCCGTTTTGAGCGTTCCTGTTTGCCGCCGTGAATTAATGGTTTTACATCCAAGCCTTTACGCACTAAAAGCGCGCCAACGCCTTGCGGGCCGGCTAATTTATGCGCGGAAATTGAAGCAAAATCAGCATTTATTTTTTCCAAATCAACATCAATTTTTCCAACCGCTTGCACGATGTCGCAGTGAAATAATCCGCCTTTTTGGTGAACTAATTTAGCAATTTCTGTAACGGGTTGAATGGCTCCCGATTCATTATTTGCAAGCATCACGGAGACTAAAAAATTCGGCGTGTTAATTTCATCTAATTTTTTTGCTAAATAATTTAAATCGACCAAACCATTTTCTAAAACTTTCAATTCAATGATTTTTTTACCCTCAGGGCGGCAATTATAAACCGAGCTATGTTCAATTTCAGAAAATAAAATTACTTCCGCGTCAGTGCCGCAAAGCACCATGTTTGTTGCTTCCGTTGAGCAACTTGTAAAAATTACATCGTAATTTTGGGCATTTAATAATTTTTTAACTTCGATTCTGGCATCTTCAACCATCTTGTAACCTTTGCGTCCCAATTGGTGCGTTGCCGAAGAATTTAAAGGCAAAGCGTAAGCCTCATTCATTTTAGCCAAAACTTCAGGAGCCACGGCGGTGGTAGAATTGTAATCGAAATAAACTATTTGCATATATTCTGAACGGAAATTGAATTTAAATATTCATAAATTTGCTTTTCCAAACCTTTCCACAAATGATGTGTTTTGCATTTTGTGCCATTGTTCATGCAGCCTTTATTATCTTGGCAGCGCGTCATTTTTATAGACTCGCCCATTGCTTTAATAATTTCGGCAATGCTTAAATTTTCTTTGCCTAAAATATAGCCGCCACCAGGGCCGCGAACCGATTTAACAAGACCGGATTTTTTTAGCTGAACGAAAATTTGTTCAAGGTAGGAAAGCGAAATTTTTTGATTCTCGGAAATTGTCCAAAGCGAAATCGGATTTCCCTTGCCGCGATCAGCAATTTCCATAACCGCCATTACAGCATACCTTGCTTTAGTTGTCAAAATCATAAATGGAAGATGGTTAATAACTTAGTAAGATAGTAGGATATTATTTTGTAAAATGCAAGGAGGCAAAGTCGGTGTTTTCAAGTGTCTGATTAACAAATCAGTTGCAAAGATTATTTATAAGCGGATAAGGTGAAAATACCTGTTTGTTAAATTTTTTAAATAATTTTATGAAAGAAAAACAAGTGTTTAAGTGTAGTTTATCAGAAAAAACTGCAGAAATTGATAGGTCAATATTTGATGATTTATTTAAATTGCAAAGAGAAGGTAGGCTTTATGATGATCCTATTCAAAAGGCTGTTGAGATGTTAAAGGAAGAATTGGTTCGTCAGGGATTAATTTTAGATAAAAATATTCCATTCACCATAGATGGAAAAAATCCATTAAAATTAAATGATCGTGAAGGCCGAACTGAAGTAGAACAAATCCATGATTTTATTGACAGTATTTTTTATGACAAGGGTAAGGCGATGGAGATAGGTTTACCAAGAGATTTATTGTTTATAGCAACTAATCAGGGAAATTTAGATTTACTTCAACTATATGAAGAAGCTGGAAAAAATAAATTTTCCGGTAAGCAATTTGAAGATTTTCTAAAAGATTTTGCATTTGAAAAAGGACTTATTCATAGAAAAGATGTCAAATTAAAATTATTAACTCGTAGAGGTGAAGACTTGCTTAGCGAAGATAAATTAAAAGGTGAAGATTCTGTTTGGCGTCTTTTTCAAAAAGTGATCTTGGCAAAAAAAATCTCATTACATGCAATAGCTTCAAAGGATGATGTTTGGCCTGATAGATCTTTAACTCCTGCTGGTGGTGCTGGTAGTGCGGTTGAAGAGCCGGCAGCAGAAGAAAAATCAAGTGATAAAATTCCATCTTCAAGTAGTGATGCAGTTGTTAAACCGGACGAAATGCCTCGGGAAAATATTGCTGATCAGTCTGAGGCTGCTAGTGTAGAGGATGACCGGGCTCAAGAATCAGATTTAGAAGATTTTTTTATTAAAATTAGTAATAATGACATAAAACCAGCTAGTAGTGATAAATTAATAATTAGTAAAAATATATATATTGGCAAGTTGTGAGGTTCTTTACCTTAAATTAATGATACGGATCATCAAAATCTTTCCTTGCAAAATTTGTAAAAACTAAAAAGCTAAAAAATAATCTCATCGATATAAACGCCAATTGCTCTCTAAATAAAAATAAAATTTAAAAATTATGTCAGCTCCAAGCAATCCTTTTGAAGGTGTTAAAGCTCAGGCCGGTGAGGCGGCAAGAGTAAAATATGAAACTATATTGGAAGATGTAGCGGAAGTATCAGCAGATGCAGCGAAGGCATCAGCAGTGCCTGTAGATCCGGTAAGAGAAATTTCTTCGGAAGAAGATTTCTTTATGCCCTTGGGATCAAGTGTGGCTAATAATAGAGTTGATCATATAAAGTTAGGTTTGAATTTGGCCGCTATTCCGGATTTGAAGATAATATTGCGCTATTTTAATAATTTTAGTTCAAATGAGAATAATAGAATTGTTAAACAAGAAGCAGTAACGGTTTCTGATAAATGTATAGATATCAATGCTTCCGGCCCTAGTGGATTATTTGGTACCACAAGAGACATACAATATAGCGACGGTCGTAAGCGAGCTTATTTTTGTAAAGACGGTAATCATTATTTTATTACCACCGTTGAAGCGGATTCTATAGGAACAGTGAAGCTCAAGATTTATGATTCTCTTCATAAAGATCATCCAATGGCAAATATTAGCGAAAGATTAAAAGGGAAAATCTCAGACAGGCTTGAAATTACAGAATTCAGGCCATTAACACCTATTATGCCTGAGTCTGAAAATGTTCAAGATAGTATTATTTTTGCAGCAAATATGGCTGCAGATTTAATTTTTGGCCAAGATATTGATAAAAATGATAATAATTCTTATGGCGTTAAATTAGTTAAAGAAAAAAATCTGGAGGAGAGGGGAAGATTTGCTTTATATGGTACTTTGGTCGGTATGAAATATGATATGTTAGGTTTATCTTCAGAGTTTTTGGCTGAAATAATTCAGCATGACGAATTAGCGGAAACAAGTGATGGAAAAAAACATAATTATATTTTTGAACAAATTAAAGAAACTAATAAAAAATATAAAACAGAAGTAGCAAAAGGATTAAATACCAGAGGTGGAAAAGTTCCTATTGGGTCTTCTGTTGATTCCATGGCAGCATTTGGTGGTAGTGGCGGAGATTCTTTGCCCGCTATTAAAAAAGGAGTGGTTTGGCGTGATGAGGCCATTGACGGAAAAGCAGTTGGAAGTGAAAAAGTCGTGTTAGGCAGAGGCGGAACAAGAGGAGAATTTGCCAGGGAGAGATTAGATAGGGTTGATGAATCTACTATTGTTGCTGCTAGCAATGCTGCTAAAAATGTACAAACGGCAGCTCCAAGAAAATCAACATTGCCACGGCTTAAATCGTCGTCAGCAGTTAGATTCGGTGAAGCGGTAGAAACGTCGGAAGTTGCAGCTTCTGCAACAGCACATGCGCCAATGCCTCCGGTGGGAAGAAGTGTATCAACGTCGGCTTCCCCGCGTGTTGTAAGATTGAAAGAAACGGTTGGAAAAAATGAGGTTAAAGACAATTCACCAGATAATGGTGGGAGATAAAAAATTTCTTTTATATCAAAATAAAAAATTATGTCAGCATCATTAAAAGGTATTATTACCGAGGCTTCGGTAAATTTTAAATTTCCTATTGGTTCAACAATTGCTAATGGTACTAGGGTTGACGGTATTGAGCTTGGGTTGAATGTTTCGGCTTATCCTGAGCTTGAACCGATTTTGCGATATTTTGCGGATTATACTAAGGATGGCGGAGTAAGAGTTCTTAATAAATGTATTGATATTAATGCATTAGATGATTCGGTTTCTCCCTTTGTTAAGGCCGCAGGAAATATTAAGTATAATGCAAGTTATAAACGAGTTCATTTTTGCAAAGATGGTGATCATTATTTTGTTCTTACGACTGAAGTTGATAAAGGTGCAGTTAAAATGAAAATTTATGATCCATTTCATAAAGATCATCCGAAGGCAAATATTGGTATAAAATTGCGTAGGATGTTTTCGGGTATCGAGATCACGGAATTTCGCCCGCATCCTATTATTATGCCTGAATCTATTGATATTGAAGATAGCATTATTTATGCAGCCAATGTGATTGGAGATTTGATTTATGGTAATAATATTGATAGAAATAATGACAGAGTTTATGACTCAATTGAATATAGAATTATTGAGGAAAGAGCGAAGTTTGCTTTAAATGGTAGTTTGATTGGAATGCGGCCGCAAAGATTATGTTTGAATAATGATTTTCTGATAAGAATCGGGAACAATCATAATTATATTCGCGAAGAAATTGAGAAAGTTGACAGAAGAATTAAAAAAGATGTAGCGGGGAGGGGCTATAGAGATGTTGAGGAAGATCCGGCTGCCGCAGCTGTTAGTGATGGTGCTTTACCGACAATTGCGGAGAAAAAAGGATTACGTTGGCGTTTAGAGGGTATTGAGGATATAAAACCTATGCGCGGTAGGGAAGGAGTAAAAGGATATGTAGGGCTGGGAGATGAGACTTATCAGAATATTCTTCGGGCAGAAGACGGGGCAAAAGCAAGAACTCCAAGAAAATCGATATTGACTGCCGGTCGTAAATTGGCGCCGCTTCCGGAAGGGGTAGTGGCAGCAGCAGCTATGACTCCACGAGTTGCTGAAGTTGCGCCAAAACCAAAAGTTCATTTTGCCGCTCCGCCAGAAGAAAGTGCAACGCCACGATCTGCCGCTTCTCCGCGTCTGGTAAAATATAGAGAAGGTGAAGATGCTACGGTTTATCTAAAAAAATAGAGATATTAATCTAATACTGAAACTTCAAATTCACCATCACGCCCTGAATCCTACGGCTGCCGTTGCCGATAGTGGCGATGTGATTGGTGTAATAGTCGAAATATTTTAGGTCGGTTCTAAATTCATTATTATTTTTCAGACGGTTGTTGGTTTTAACTAAAGCCAAACCGTATTCCATGCCGTTTTGGATGTAAAGTTCAGTGCCGTAATATTTGGTGTTGCTGACTGAAAATTCGGTGGCGAATTTGCTGGCAATAATTGGCGGTGTGTTGACGGCAAAAGTATTTTTCAAAACGGTGTTTGCGATATCCGGATTGGAAGTGTAATTACGGTAAGAAATTTTTTGCGTGCTATAGCGTCCAAGCATGGTGCCAAGCGACATGCCCCAATTATTTACATCGATATGAAATTTGTTGGTGGCGGAAAAACCGTGCAGTGCCGAAGCCGAAGCTTGGTCTACTGACACTACAGCACCAATGCTTGCCATTGGTGTTATGCTCCAAAATTCTTTATAGAGCGGAATTTGTAAACCGATGGAAGAGTTGGCTTGGTAAGATTTTGAACCTTCGGTTGTAATCATTGTTAGAACAGGAATTTTTAACAATAATTTAACATCCGAATCAAATAAATTGCGCCGCCAAGAAAAAGGTGAAACTGAAACTAAATTTGATCTAATTCCTGCTGCATTAAAATTGGCATATTTTACACCAGCGCCCATTTCATTGCCGATTTTTTTACCGTTTTCATCACTCTCGCGCGTGTCGTAAAGCGAATCGCTGAAGCTTAAATCAAAATCATGATCGACCATTTGCCACATCAATGAAGTCGGGTTTCCGGCAATTGGATCGGCGGGAGACACTGCTACCATTCTTTTATTTACCTGATCTAAAACCGCTCCGCCATCATGCTTTAAAAAATCTTTTAATTGTTTTACTGAATCATCGCGATCAACGCCGCGGAAAGTTTTGTTATTAACTATTCCGTCAATATTTAAGGTTAAAGTTTGATCAGTTGCATAAGTCAAACTGGCATTTAAACCGCGATAATTCAGCAAAACGCTCATTGGTTCGTTATCAACATTGGTACCGAAAATACTATTCAAATTTTTTCCTTTAAAATAATCGAGAGCCTCTTGCACCGAATCAAAGCCGGCACTGATAGTTTGGCCTGTTGAGGTGCGAGTTGCTTGCACCTCAAATAATTTTGCTTCAGCTTTTTCAATTGCTAAAAAGAAAAAAATTGTGATGAGAAAAAATTGTTTTTTCATAAAAAGTTCCAGGTTGTTTAGGTTCCAGGTACCTAGTAAATTATTCCGCTTTTGCTTGATATTTCGGCATTAATTTCATTTCTTGCATTTCTTCCATAATCTCTACTGCTTCTTCTTCTGATAAGACTTTTTGTGCCTTATCAAAAAGCGGGCCTTCTTCTTCTTTTACGTGATGCATAACGCTGTGTTTAAATTCGCCAAATTGTTCAATCCATTCTTTGCTGTTAAATTCAAATTTTTCGAGTTTTTTTAAATATTTTTCAATTTCTTTATGTTCTTCTTCAGCCTCTTCCACACGCTCCTCTGTTGGCTTCTTCTCTTCTAAAACTTTATAAAAACTATCTTGTTCGGTTTTAGCATGAAGCAAAAGCTCATGTCTTATTTCTTCAAACAATTTTTCTCTTTCACTTACATTTTCAGTTTTTAAAAGGTCTTCCATAAGCTTGCTTACTTTGCGATGATCTTTTTTTAAATAGCCGTAAATATTCATAAGTCCTCCTAATTTGTTTTTATAAAATTTCCATGCGATAACCAATTCCAGGTTCAGTGTGGATTAATTTTATGTCTGAAATTATTTGTTTAATTTTCTCGCGTATATTGCCGATGTGAACGCGTAAATACTGGCTTTCTTGCAGATAACCTTTGCCCCAAACTTCTTCTAAAATTTCGCGATGAGTTAAAACTTTTCCTTTATTCATCATCAAATATTTTAGTAAATTATATTGCTTCGGCGAGAAAAAAACTTCCTTGCCATCAATAGTAATTTCATGTTTGAGTAAATTTATTTTGACAAGTCCGTTTTCTAGAAATTCATTAACGGCATTTTGGCAAGCTGATGCAGCGCGACGTAACAGCGCGTTGATTTTAGCAAGTAAAATTTCCGGGTTGAAAGGGTGAATAAAATAATCATCAGCGCCATTATTTATTGCGGAGACTATTTTATTTTCGCTGTCGGAATTGCCATAAACCATGACCGGCACATTACTTAATTGGCGAATGCTTTTTATTAACTCAAGGTCTTCGATGTCCGGTAATGCAAGGTCGGTGATGAGTAATTCGGGACGTAATGATAAAAACATTCTTACGCCCATAGCGCCATTATCGGCTTCGATAATTTCAAAATCCTGGTCTTTTAAATAAGCGCGCAGAATTTTTCCGATTATCTTTTTTTGGTCGATTAAAAGGAGCTTGGTCTTGATTGCTTTTGTCATGTTTCCTCCATTTTTTAGTTTTGGAAGAAATAATTTTAAGAGGAATTTTTTCTTAAGGATTGATTTAGGTTAAGTGACGTGATGTTTTTAAAAAACCCCGGTAAAGACCGGGGTTAGTAATTTTTTAGAATTCTTCGTTGAATTCCAAAGGTTGTAGCATGGTAATTAAATTTTTTTCTACGCGAATTAAATTTCTTTCTTTTAATTCATTTAAACCACGAGAAAAAGTTTCAGGTTTCATGCCTAAATAGCAGGCAATTAGAGATTTGTCGTAAGGAAGCTTGACGCTGCCTGATTCCTGATGATTTTCATTAAACAAAGTAAATAAAAACCAGGAAATTCTCTCAACGACATTTTTAAGAGCCAAATCACTTAGGTGGCGAGCCACGTCAATAGAGCGTCGCGCAATGTGACTCATAATATTTTCCGCTAAATTCCAATTAGTTCTTATTTGAGAAGTAATGGTTTTTTTCGGAATTACCAAGATGCGGGCATCTTCCACAACTTGGGCGCTATTGACAAAAGTTGAGTTGAACAATGTTGAATCAGTTGAGAGAGCCTGATTAGTTGTCATCATTTCCAAAATTAATTCCTTGCCATCGGGATTATTTTTGAAAAGTTTTACCCAACCCTCTAAAATCACATAAAGATTTATACTCTTGTCACCTTCTAAAAATAGAAATTGACCTTTCTTAAAATTATTAATGCAGGAATTTTTTAAGATAGTAGTCAGAGTATCGGGGCTAAGTCCGGTAAAGATTGGTAGGTTATTGATTTGGTTAAGTGAAGCAGAGATTAAATTGCGGTGTGATTTTGGAGAGCTTGTCATAAATATCCTCCGTTTTTTTTAGTTAAAGGGACACAATTACAACTGACTTTTTTTGTTCAGTCAAGAAATGTAAAAGTCTTTTCTTGTTTTTAAATAAAATGTTTAAATATGAAAAAATCTTGGTGTTTTATGCTTGAAAACACTAACACCAAGACTTTGTTATTGGACTTCAATATTTCTCGGACTATGTTCAATTTCTCGACCTTTCGGCAAAGAAATTTTTAACAAGCCATCTTCTACTTTCGCAGATATTTCTTCGTTTTTGACATTTTCCGGAAGATTAAAAGTGCGGTGAACCGAACCGAAACGGCATTCGCGGTAATGATATTCTTTATTGTTTTCTTCATTTTCCGATTTTTTTTCGGCTGAAATTGTCAAACTGTTATTATGGTGAAATTCAACGGAAATATCTTCTTTCTTGTAACCGGGCAAAGCTGCTTCAATATAGTAAGAATTTTCATCTTCGTAAATATTGGTTTTTGGTTGGCTTTTATGATAGGGAAAATTTTCCCAATCATCATCGCCGAAAGTGCGATTAAATAAATCGCGACTGTCATCAACCAAGCGATCAAAAAAACCATAACGATGTTGATCCATTTCGCGTGAATCATCATAATCATTATTTGATCGGTGACGATGTTTTCGGCCTAGCTCGTTTCTTCCTTGCATGAAGCCTCCTTAATAATTATTGCGGTTGTAATTGAATGAGCGGTTACGTCCTGAATATCCGCCGTAATTATTGCTGCCGTAATTTCTATCGCTGCGATTGTTCCGGTAATTATTTCCGTAATAATTATTGCCGGAAAATTCATCATTATCGTAATCTTCATCGCTGCCTCTGCCGTAATAGTCATTGCGGTTGTATCCTGAACTACCTTCATATCCCGAACTACCATATCCGGAGCCGCGGTTATATGAATTACCGAAGCCTGAATAATTTTGCTGGTAGGAATTTTGATTGTAACCAAAATCAGAATTATCGTAATCATCAGAATAAGAGCGCGAGTTATTTCTTCCTCTGTCGTTATTATAATAATCATTATCTCTAAAATTTCTGTTTTGGTTTCTTCTATTTTGGTAAGAATTATACATGTTGCCTCCTTGATTGTTGTCGGCTTCGTCTTTTAAACGAAGCCGACGAATAGTTAGTCAGAGTAGTCTTGTGAAGAAGATTGATTCTGAGATTTTTTATTTTTATTTTGGGTTTGAGTTTGATTTTGTGTTCTGTTGCTAGTGTTAGTATTTTGTGATGAAGATTGACGGTTTTGAGATTGGTTGCTGCTAGAATTTCTGTTGGAAGAATTTGGCATAATTGACCTCTTAAAAAATTAATAAAGATAGAATTTGGTATAGCGAAATAAAATTTCGCTTTTTAAGTTTATTTTTTGGTGTTGCTTAGTAATTGATAAGAATCAATTTAAGTTTATTTATACATCGCATGCTGTATTCTCTTAGGCTGGCAAGCGATGATGGCGTCTTTTAAACTTTCATCGAAAAATAAAATTCTTTTTCTTTCTGACGGGACGGAAGAGGAATTTTGCTTTTTTAATGAAAGTTTACCGATGTCTTTTTTAATTGCGTTTAACATAAAAATTCTCCATTGATTATTTTTTATTTTTGTTGTCATAAAATTCCGGTTCCGGTGGTTGATATCCGCTTTTTTTGGTTGAGGAATTTTCGTTTTTAGCATTGTTGAAGCTAGATGGTTTATGGTTGGAAGTGGTTGTGTTTTCTTTTTTATTTTCCATTTTTTTCTCCTTGAATAATTAATAACTAGTAAATGAGTATTAATGTTTTGTGCTGCTTGTAATTGATTTGAATCAATGGAGACGCGGTCTGACTTAAGTTAAGATTTTTCTTTAACAATTTATTTAGGAGGAAAAATGAAAGCGGTAGTTTTTAGAGGTGTCGGCGATATTCGTTTAGAAGAAGTGCCCGAACCAAAAATAAAAAATGATAATGATGCAATTGTGCGAATCACGGCCAGCGCAATTTGCGGCACCGACTTGCATATGGTGCGCGGAACTATGCCGGGCATGAAACCGGGAACAATTCTAGGACATGAAGGAGTTGGCATTGTTGAAGAATTAGGAAAAAATGTGCGCAATTTTAATGTTGGTGATCGGGTGGTGATTGCTTCAACAATTGCTTGCGGCTATTGTTCATATTGCCGCGAAGGATTTTTTGGTGAATGCGATAATGCTAATCCGCATGGTAAAGATTCCGGCGCGTTTTTCGGCGGACCGGAAAGTAGTGGGCCGTTTGACGGTATGCAGGCGGAAAAAGTTAGAGTACCATTTGCTAATGTCGGCATGGTAAAATTGCCGGAAAATGTAACGGATGATCAAGCAATTTTGCTCTCTGATATTTTTCCAACGGGATATTTTGGGGCTGAAATTGCTGATGTAAAACCGGGCAAAATCGTTGTGGTATTTGGTTGCGGACCGGTTGGGCTTTTTGCAATTATTAGTTCGCAATTAATGGGTGCGGGCAGGGTGATTGCAGTTGATAGAATTCCTGACAGGCTTGCCAAGGCGCGCGAATTGGGTGCTGAAGTAATTAATTTTGAAGAAGAAGATCCTGTTGAAACAATTAAGAAAATGACTGGCGGAATTGGCGCTGATCGGGCAATTGATGCGGTCGGTATTGATTCCGAAACTGTTGAGCATGGTTGGGATATGATAAAAAATAAATTGCAGGGTAAAGAGAAAAAATTTAAGGAAGAAGTAAAACAAGCAGCACCTAAACAAAATCCTGATGGCGAATTATGGCAAGCAGGTAAAGCGCCGACACAGGCCATTGAATGGGCAGTGGATTCAGTGTGTAAGGCCGGAAAAATCGGCATCATCGGCGTTTACGGCAAAGTAGAAAATTTTCCTTTAGGAAAAGCCGCCGGCAAAAGTTTGACGTTCCATATGGGAACTTGTCATCACCGCAAATATATTCCGCATTTAGTAGGCTTGGTGGCATCCGGCGTTGTTGATCCAACAAAAATTTTGACAAAACAAAAACCATTGAAATCAGCAATTGAAGCGTTCGAGGCGTTTGATCAGAGGAAAGCGGGTTGGGTGAAAGTGGAATTGGTGAATTGATATGAGATTTGGATTGCCGGGGTTGTGTTTCAATTATCAAAGCACAAATAGCCTTGAAAAAGGTTCCAGAAAAAGGTTCCAGGTTACTTTCGAAGAAAAAAAGGTTCCAGGTTACTTTTGAAAAAAAACAAGAAAAAAAGGTTCCAGGTTACTTTCTTGAGGAAAAGAGAAAAAAGGTTCCAGGTTACTTTCGAAAAGTGTCTATAATTTTTCTCTTAAACCCTTTTTCACCTAGAATTGATGGCATGTTACAGCGTTTTTCGTCATAAATTTCTCTATCGCTTTTGGTTTCTACAAATTTTTTATATTTGTCTACATCATACCCTATTACCCGCATAGTTTTGCTTACATTTAGCCATTTTGGAATATTGATTGCGCCAAGATAATATTGATAACTAGACCATCTATAATCCTTAATCTCATTTTTCAAACAAATAGGATTTCGATGTATATATCGATTTAATGAAATTAGATACGAATCTTCATCGATCAAAATCGCTTTATATCGGCTCTTAAATAAGGGACCATCGCAACTATATTTTTCGTTATATTTTTGAACATATTCTCTTCCAATACTATGCATTATCTGGCTTATGTTTGCATTTGGAGTTTCCAGCAGTAAATGATAATGGTTATTCATCAAACAGTATGCATGAATTATTGCATTAAACTTAATGTTTGCTTGGGAGATGATATCTAAAAATACTTTGAAATCTGAATTGTCACGAAAGATAAGGTCTTTATTTCTTCCTCTGTTCATAACATGATAGAAGGCGTTCGGGTATTGAATTATGGGTGATCTTGGCATTTTTTATGTGGTTAAAATTACTGTGATTTATAATAAATAAATGATAATAACTTATTTTATTTAAGGCTATAGGAAAAATACTGAAAAGTAACCTGGAACCTTTTTCTTCCTGAAAAGTAACCTGGAACCTTTTTCTTCTTCAATAAAGTAACCTGGAACCTTTTTTTCCTCAAGAAAGTAACCTGGAACCTTTTTCTTCTTGTTAACACGACTTTTCCCTTAGAAGGAGGTTGAACTTAAAAAATAACCTTAACGGTTATTTTTAGTGAGAACGGGGGATTTATAAAATTTTAAATTTTATAAATAAGTAAGGTCGGGATTAAAAATCCCGACCTCCAAGTCATGTAATTGATTTTTAACAATATCTAACATATGCAACGAATGTTAATAAGTTAAGCTTTAATCATTATCATGACTATGGCTTCCGGCCTGAGCGTGTCCTTCTGAATCGCCGAACCAGCCTCCATGTCCTCTTCCGCGTCCGCGACTTGATGAATTAGAAGAATTTGAATTTGATGAACGATATCTTCTGCTGTTGCGGCCTCTGTCATTATTATCATATCCTTCAGAGTAAGCTATAGATCTGCTGCCACCACCTCCGCTACCACCACGGCTTCTGCGGCTTCCGCTACTGCGTCTGCTGCTGCCATAGTTGCTGCTACCATGTACACCGTGAGACATGGAACCGGCGCGGGCATGACCTTCAGAATCACCGAACCAGCCAGATCTGTTGCTACGACCATCGTTATCATCATAATCATCGTCATCATCATAATCTTCATCTTCATCATCGTCATAATCATAAGACGAAGAGCGCGAGCGTGAAGACCTATTATCGTCCCAATCGTGAGAGCGTGAACCAGAGCCAGAGCGGCCGCTAGTAAATCTTCCTTCTTCATCACGTCTTGGCGTACGAGAATTATTATATCTTGGCATAAGAACCTCCTATTTATTAATAAAATCAAATAAAATTATTTGATGAAATTAATTTACTTAGAAGGAAATAAATTCTCAGTTTTGAAAAAAAATTTCTTTATAAAAAACCTATAAAATCAGAAAAAAGGGTCTGACCCTTTTTATAAAAAATATGCATTTTTTATTTTTAGGGTCATTTCTAATATATAAATTTTACTTGGAAAAATGCTTAAATCTTTTTTTAAAAAAAGGAGATTTATGTATAAAATAATTACTTGCATCAAAAATGTTTTTTGTAAAAAAACTTCCGCCCAAAAAGATCGGCAAATTCGCGAAAATATGTCGGAGAAAAAAATTGATAAAATGGTGAAAGATAGTTTTCCGGCTTCCGATCCGCCTAGCACTTATTAATTTATGAGACCATATTGGACCGGCCAAATACGCTTGTCTTTGGTGTTACTATCGGTTGAAATTTATCCGGCGACAAGCTCTTACAAAACAATTCCCCTTCATGAATTATATCGACCGACCGGCGAGCGCATTCATCATCAAAATATTGCTGAAAATAAAGTGGTGGCACGTGAAGAAATCGTCAAAGGTTTTGAATATAAAAAAAATGAATATGTGGTTATAGAACCAACAGAAATTAAAAAATTAAAAATTCCTTCCAGCGATGTTTTAGAAATTGTGCAATTTGTAAATGCTTCGGAAATTGATCCGCTTTATTTTGAGCGCCCTTATTTCGTGGTGCCGAAGGATGATAATTCCGAAGAAGCCTTTGCCACGATTCGTGATGCTTTGCGCAAAAACGGCAAATATGGTTTAGGACAATTGGTAATTGCGGGTCGCGAACGCTTGTGCGCTTTGAAGGCTTGCGGTCGCGGCATGATGCTTGAAATAATTCGCTATAAGGATGAAGTGCGTCAGGCCGATTTATATTTTGATCGCATTGATGAGATTAAAGTAAGTAAGGAACAACTTGTTTTGGCAACGCAATTAATCAAACAAAAAAGCGCAAAATTTAATCCGCTGAAATTTCACGATCATTATATTGAAGCCTTGGAACAGTTGATTGAATCAAAGGTTAAAAAACATAAATTTGCTTACGAAAAAAAGCCGAAGAAATTAAAAAAGGCTGCAAATTTATTAGACGCTTTGAAGAAAAGTTTGAAGGAGTAAAATGGAAAAATTAAAAAAATATAATTCCAAACGCAATTTTGATTTAACTCCCGAGCCGCGTGGTGAATATAAAAAAAGTTCGAAGAAATTATGCTACTTAATTCAAAAACATGCGGCGAGTCATTTGCATTATGATTTTCGTTTAGAATTAGATGGCACATTAAAAAGTTGGGCGGTCGCAAAAGGTCCAAGTTTAAATCCGCGGGTAAAGCGGCTCGCCGTTATGGTAGAAGATCATCCGATTTCTTACGGCGATTTTGAAGGTATAATTCCGAAAGGCCAATATGGCGGCGGAACCGTGATGTTGTGGGATGTCGGAACTTGGCAAAGTGATGATGATGCTAAAGCGCAATTAAAAAAAGGTCATCTGCATTTTCGTCTTGAGGGTAAGCGGCTCAAGGGCGAGTGGAGTTTAGTAAAGATGAAAGAAAATAATTGGTTGCTCATAAAAAAAGATGATGAATTTGCCGTTGATGATGAAGATGATGAGATTTTAAAAAGTGAAATTACCAGCATAGTTTCGGGTCGCATCATGGAAGAAATTGCCGGTGAATCTACAATTCCAAAATCATTTTCTCCACAGCTTGCAACCTTGGTGGACAAGACCCCACAAGGCGATGATTGGATTTACGAATTAAAATTTGACGGCTATAGAAATCTAGCGCGCATTGAAAATGGCTCGGTAAAAATGTTAACGCGCAATGGTTTAGATTGGACGAATAAATATTTAGATTTAGTGGAAGAATTAAAAAAGTTGCCGGTAAAAAATACCATTCTCGATGGTGAAATTGTCGCACTAAACCGCCAAGGACGCAGTGATTTTATGGCTTTGCAAGAAATGTTAAAAGCAGAAAAAAGCGAAGAATTACAATATTATCTTTTCGATATTTTATTTTTAGATAATAAAAATTTGCAAAATTTATCTTTAGTTGAGCGCAAAAAAATTCTAAAAAAAATTTTAGAAAAGAAAAAATTAACCAATATTTTTTTCAGTGAAAATTTAAAGTTTTCGAAAAATCTTTTAGTACAGCTTTGTAAAAAAAATTATGAAGGCATAATTGCTAAAATGGCGAGCAAGCCTTATTTTCAAGGACGCAACAAATATTGGCAAAAAATAAAATGTCACAAAAGACAGGAATTTGTGATTGGTGGTTTTACAATTGCACGCGATGATGAAAATGCAATCGGTGCTTTGTTGATAGGTTATTATGAAAATAAAAAATTAATTTATACCGGCAAAGTCGGTACCGGATTTTCTGATAAATTCGCGCGTGAATTAAGGCAAAAATTAGAAAAAATAAAACAAAAAGAATCACCATTTTCTAAAGAAATAAAAAATGTTTTTTTTGTAAAACCGAAACTAGTTTGTGAAGTTGAATATAGCGAAGTTACAACCGAGGGAGCTTTGCGTCATCCGTCGTTTAAAGGCTTGCGGCTTGATAAAATGCCGCAGGAAGTTAATCTCGATGTCATGCTGAGCCTGTCGAAGCATGATGTTGTTACTCCGAGTAAAGTCATGTTTCGACAGGCTCAGCATGACATTAACATCACCCATCCCGAAAAAATAATTTTTCCTAAAGAAAGAATTACCAAGCTCGATCTTGCCAAATATTACGACAAAATTTCTGAATATATTTTACCTTATATAAAAAACCGTCTTATCAGTGTAATTCGTTGCCCTAACGGCATAGAACAAAATTGTTTTTTCCAACGCCACGAAAATATAAATTCTGAATTTATTCATGAGTTAAAAATTGAAGAAAATAAACCGGATTATATTTATGTTAAAGACAAGAGCGGCCTACTAGCTCTAGTGCAATTCGGTGTTGTAGAAATTCATGTTTGGGAAAGTAAGATCAATAAAGTAAACCAACCAGATCAAATTGTTTTTGATCTCGATCCCAGTCCGGAAATTGAGTGGCGCGATGTGGTGGAAGCGGCTGCCGATGTAAAATTGCGGCTTGATGATTTAAATTTAAAATCTTTTTTAAAATCAACGGGAGGCAAGGGTTTGCATATTGTGGTGCCGATAAAACCAAAATATGATTTTTCTGAAGTAAAAAAATTTGCTAAAGATTTTGCAAGCAAAATGGAAGAAGATAATCCTGAAAAATATATCACTAATATGAATAAAGAAAAACGCCGCGGTAAAATTTTTATTGATTATTTGCGTAACGATTTTTCAGCAACTTCAATTGCGCCATTTTCCGTAAGAGCTCTCAAAGGCTCGCCCTTAGCGCTTCCGCTAGCTTGGGAAGAATTGAATTATAAGTTAGATACGAAGAAATTTAGTTTTCAAGATGCGGTAAAAAGAGGCGATATTTGGAAAGGGTTTTTTGAGGTTAAGCAAGACTTGAAATTAGCATAAAGCATAAAAGGTGCCGGGCACCTTTTATGCACGAGACAAACCTACATCGATGCCCACCAATCTTCAATTTCTTGCGGAATTTGTTCCCACTTAGAAATATAATTTTCATCGGCAACTCGCGAAACATTTTTCATTTCGCGTAATAATTCTTTTATTCTTTTTTGTTCTGCTTTCGAATCTGATTTAAATTCTATAAGCCGCAAACCTAACTCGTTAGCGGTTCTAACGCTGTTTTCGGCGGCTTTAAATTGATTATTTTCCAGTAAATATTTTGAAATAATCAAATTTTCCCGAACTCTTTTTACCAGCGAAACTTTATTGTTATAATCAATCAAAAAATCATTATAAATTTTTTCGACATTTTTTATAACTTTACTCTTATCGCTTTCGCGCAAGCTGGTAAATAATTGACCGAAATCATCCTTGGTTTGACGATTGTAATCATAGGCTACATAACGTAGCTTGGCATTATTAATTTGATTTTTACCAAAGCGTGAAAGATCAACTTTATTATCAAAAAAACTAACTCGAAAAGGTTGAGTTTTTTCCAAAGTAACCGGTAAAATCAAACTTCTTGAATTTAGCCAGCTGCCATATTCAATTTCCAAAACTTTATCACCTTGATAAGTGCGCGCTTTGTCAAAGCCGTTAGTAAAGCGTTTGCTTTCCAGAAATTTTGAAAGATTTTCCACTTTTGCCTGCGCTTCTTCCATGTTATTATTTTCGACATAATTTTTTATCTCGGCTAAAACCTGTAAAACATCAGTGCCGTCATAATCTTGGGTAAAAGCTTTTTCTAATTGGCTTTCATCGGAAACTTTTTCTGATGGTGCGATTTGCAGGTTTTTTCGGGAAGTTTTTGCATTTGCGGAATAGGAAAATAATCCTAAGACCAGGGCTGCAACGAGCCCTGAAATTGTTATGAATTTTTTCATATTTTAGAAAATTTGAATTAAAGATTTTGCATAGTGAAGATAACTTTTTTATCTCCGGTCCAAATCACGAATTTTTTGTCAGAAATATCACATTTCATACCTTTGTAAGGAAATTTTAAATTTTCAAATACATCGGAATTCATGTGTTTTCTAAGGTCAATACCGTTTGCCATTAAAAATTTGTAAGAAGTTTTAGCCATTTCCTTAAATTGTTTTTGCGGCGCAATTACCACTAAACGATCGTCTCTACCTTTTTCCAAAGCTTCTTTCAAATCATCAATTTTGTTAGAACCGACAATTTCGCATTTGCTGTCATTGTCTAATTTTATTTCTAAAACTTTACATTCGGTTCTGGCTTCTTCTTGATTATTTTCATTTCCTTTATTTTCATTTTTGTTACTCTGATTTTTATTTTTGCTTTGATTTTTATTTACGTGACGGGTTTCAAAAATTCCGCTGCAATCTTCGGCAACATTATTGTCAGTATTTTTGGTGCTTTGGCATGAAGCCAATATTGCCGCGCTTGCAACACAGATTGTAGATGTTAGTAATAATTGCTTTATTTTCATAATCCTCCTTAAGAAATTTTTTAAAAGTTTTGCTAGCTTATTGTTGCAAATCGGCCTTGTGATTGACATTGATCAAGTTGATAAAAATTTTTGAAATTTATCATAACAAAACAAAAAGGGGTCAGACCCCTTTTAATTTTTTAGGAGAAAAATATGAAACATGACGATTACAAAATTGCACCAATTCCCGAACGCCTTATGAATAAAAAACGAATTGCCATTTTAACCGGCGATGATGCGGAGGATTTGGAATTTTTTTATCCATATTATCGTTTCAGTGAAGCCGGTTACGATGTTGATGTTATTACGCCGGAAGGTGGTGAGTTTGAATGTAAGAAGGGAACCAAACTTGGTGAATCGCGCGCCGTTACTGAAGTCAATCCCAACAATTATGAATTGCTTTATTTACCGGGTGGAAAAGCGCCGGAAAAATTGTGCAAAGAAGAGAAAGTAGTAAAATTCGTACGTGATTTTGCGGTAACTGGCAAGCCAATTGCCTCAATTTGTCACGGTGCATTAATATTGATTGCAGCCGACATAATTCGCGGCAAAAAAATAGCAGCCTGGCCGGAAATTAAAGATGAAGTAGAAGAAGCCGGTGCAACTTTTGCCGATGAAGCGTTAAAGGAAGATGGTCAATTCATAACAGCGCGTAAGCCCGGTGATTTGCATCGGCATTTGTATGGAGTTTTTCAATATTTAAATTCGAATTAGTAAATAAATTTCTAACTCAAGAGAGCTGCATTAAGCACCTTGAGCAAAAAATTTAGTAATGAGACGACCAACAGTTAGGTCGCCTATGATGCACCGAATCAACGCAACTCAGGGAATGACGGAAAGAAATGGATCTTTAAGACTTTTACGGTATACTTTTATTTAAAATATTTACATGATTTAGATAACTTAATTTTAATGAACATGCCGAAGTATCTAATTATTGGTGAAGAGCATGATAGTTCATTATCAACTGACATATTGAATGCTGTAATGGCAAGCAACCCTGAAAGTTCTATACACTTGGAGATAGATAAACTTGATAATATTTATAAATTATATGAATTTGGTGCCGATGCAGAAGAAAACCGCAAGCGTAAGGCGGTTTTTGAAAGTTTGCCAAAAGAACGTTGTCATACTAATGATTTGGGTTCAATTCATCCTAGATATGCAACAAATCCAGGTTCTAGAGAAGTGCGCATAGCTAATTCACTATATGAAGATGAAAGTTCTTCTAAGATTTTGTTAATAGGTCATTCTCATATACCAAGAATAGTAAAGAATTTGGTAGAAGAAAAGGGGGTCGATTATGGTGATATTAAGATCTTTGTACCGCAAAGTAAACTTGTTGTAGATCGCATTAATATAAACTTATTATGCACAACTAATGGATATGCTTATAAGGCCGATAACATAGAAAATGCTATCAAAAAAGCTAACAATTATTTGCAAAAAACTTCTTCCATATTTTCCCCTACTAGTGCAGCTGCCAGTTTGAGTGGGGCTTGCGGTGCTAAGAGATAGGAAAAAAGGAACCTGAAACCCAAGGTTTCAGGTTCCTTACTTTTATCGGCCGGCACTATTACTTTTTTCAGTTGATAAAGCATGATCGCATAACTCGTCTAACGCGTTTAGATTTGAATATCTTGCAGAAAAGATTTCCATCATTTTGTTACTAAACAGAGTTTTACTATCGCAGGGAATAGCATATTCTTTTGCATCCGAGGAAAAACCTAATTTATTTTCATTGAAATTAAGAATAATTTCTCCGGCAGTATCGTGATCAAATATAACAAAACCTTCTTCTTGCAGCAGATCAAATGTCGAAGCTAATTTTTCCTCTAAACTTTTACCGGACGCAGGAGTTGCATGAGAAGGAGATATTATGGAAGGTGGTAAAAGCGCAGTTTTTTCAGAACCGGCTAATGCTTTCAACTCTGATTCTAAATCAAAAGGAGTCGATGATTCTATATCAAAACGAGCAGAAGAATTATAAGAAGATGGTGCAACTGTTGAAGATTTTGTAGAATTATTTGATTTTATTGTTTCCCATAGTTTGTTAGTTGACGAACTTAAATAATCTTCATGTTCTAGTTTTAAATAACCAATTTCTGGATCCGTAGGCGAGGTTGGGCCCTGGTGATTAATATTAAAGCTGCTAGTGGTTCCAATTTCATTTTTTGATAAAACATCTATAGCATTAGTAATGAATTGATTCATAACATTTAGATTAGAGTTTGCTGCTTGAAATATTCCTTTTATTGTATTCTTAAATTCTTCACCTTCTACGCATGGAACTTCAAATATCTTCATGGAGCTTCCGTTTGGTATAACTATTAACATATTCCTTTTGAAGTCGAGAGCTACTTTTTGTATAGAGTCTTGATATAAAATTGAACGCGGTTTACTTGTAAGAATCGCAAACAATAATTCTAAATTGTCATCTAAATCATCTAGCTTTATACCGGAAGCGGAAGCAGTGTGCGAGGCAGCTGTAGCACTTGCTTTTCCAGAGTCATCATGCGATGGGACCTCAAAGATACTTGTATTTTCCTCTGCTAATTTATTTATAGCGTGAGCAAGTAATGCAGGTATAATATCCGGGTTAGATCCTCTTTGCGAAAATATTGTTTTTAGTCCTTGCTTAAAACTATTTTTGTTATCGCACAAAACAGGATAACTAATTTCACTGCTTCCATTTGAAATAACTAATAGCCTATTATTTTTAAAATCGAGAGTTACTTTTTGAAAATCATTTTTATATGTAATCGAATGCGGATTATTTGTAAGCATATCAAATAATAAGCCTAAATTTTCATCTAAATGGTCTAAGTTTGTAGGGATAGATGAAACTGAAGAAGCTGAAGCAGCGGCAGCAGCGGCAGTTGATGTTCTTGGATCGGGTAGGGGAATAGAACTTATACAATCCAAAACATCTGGCAAACCGGATACCGGACCAAAATCATTAGCTATATCTCTCGGTGTTTTTCCTGCTTGGTTGGTAAACAATGTAACATTAATGTTATTATCATTATAATAGCCAATTGTTTCCACCAGCAGAGGAAGGCTGCCGGTTCTTAAAGCGATGTGAAGCAGAGTATCTCCTGCTGTATTTTGACGTGTTAATAATGTTTTAAAACTATTTGGTCCCAAGTTTCTCAAAAGATATTCTCTAGATAGGGCAAATTGATTTTGGAAAGCTAAAAAACTCTCATTATCAGCTTCATCATAAGCAAGCGCTTTTTCTTTAATTAAATTGAAATGTTTCTGAAGTTCTTGAGCTGTAGTATTATATGGATTGAACATAGATAATATTTATTAAGATTAAAAAGGTTTAGTCTTGTTAATAAGTTATATTTTGTCAGTCAATAGTTTTGTTATAATTGTGCTTAAAATAAATAAAGCAAATTAAATAAATAAAGGAACCTGGAACTTCCAGGTTCCTTTATTTTCCCAATGTCTTTGGACTCCGCTTAGTATCACCATGTGGGCTGCGTGGAGTAGAAGAAGGATCTTTTTTTTCGGGACTATAGATTTTGGATAACTGATCTCCTTGATGAGTTCCGCTTCTCGGATCTCCGTAAAAATATGGCCTGTCCTTATTCGTAACAAACGGCGGTCTTCCGCTTAGGGCATTAGCTAAAGAAGTATCAGTACTTTTCAAGACGCGACGTTTAAGAGGAGATTTTGGTTTATCTTTTAAGGATCGAGCAGCTTGAATTGCTGAACCGGCTGGTGTTTTTAATTCAGTAGAAATTATTGAAGTAATTGGTGACAAGGTTTTGGTATCGATAACAATTGGATGAATATAGGAAACAACTGAATCATCAGCAATAGGTTGATTGTTAGAACTGTTATCTTGCTTATTTTTTACAATTACAGGACCGCGCGCGGGAGCATGGCTACTTATTACTGAAGGCGTAACAGGAGGGGACGAAATAGATATGTCGATTGAAGAAAGCGAGATAGCATCTTCTTCTTTAGGATGAAAATCACTCCTTTCCTCGGGTGTTGATACGTCTAGTATATCGAACCATATGTCCTTATTTTTCTCTAAAAAACTTCTAAAATTTTTAGCAACAACTTCTTCAAAATCTTTTTCCTCATCGTTACTTTTTCCTGATTTAATATCAAGTCACTCATTTAGCATTTCATTGATAAGACCAAAATCAATACCTAATTCTAGGTATGGTTTTGGAGTTTCTTTTAAACTCAACCAAAATTTCTCTTGGCTTTCCGGACTTGTAACAGCTACCATTGACGCTAAATGCAATGCCTGCGCATATTTATTCGGCTCTCCTGTGCCAACTCCTAATGATTCGGGATCTATTACAATGGAACCATGATTCATTAATTTTTTATATAAGATTTTAAAAGAATTTTGATCTAACCATCTTAGGTCATGGCGCACCTTAACAAATGGTTTGCCTTTATTGATTGATGCAAGTGTTAGTAATTCAAAAAATTCTCTGGTTTTAGTTTCTTGGAAGGACGAAGATAATGACATATTTATTTAGTTAAGTAACTTTTCTTCAGAAAAAAGTAGCCTGGCTCCTTTTTACAAAAAGGGGCCAGGCTACTTTAATAATTTTAATACTTATTTCTTTTCTTCAGAATCCATTTTATGAAAATGTTTTTTATTCATTAATTTAAATTCTTCCACCAATTTCTTCCTTTCATCTTGCGTTAAACTAGCTAAAAATTCGGCTAAAATTTTGTTTGATTCTTTTTTTACCGCAATCATGTTTCCTTCAGTTTTTGCCATAGCTGACAGGAATTTCGTCTTATCAAATTTTTCTGCGGTTACTACATTTTCTGCTTCGTGCAAAGACTCTTTATTTTTAGCAAAATTATCGCGATGGATTTTTTCAATTTTATCAAAAACTTCTTCAGCAGTTTTTTGTTTTTCTTGTGGCAAAGTTGCAATTAATTTTTTCTCAAAACCAAGTTTATGATGCGGCGGCTTAATAATTCCAAGCATGTGCGCGGCAATTAAACCGATAAGAATAATGTTGAGTGCCAACGAAATCGAAAGAAATATTTTTTTATTCATAAAAACCTCTAAAAAATTAATATTAAATCTATATGATTAACCAACATTATTCTTAATTACTAAAAATTTTATGCCAATAAAAAACGTTAATGCCAAGACCTTAAAACAATGGTTGGAAAATAAAGAAGCAGTTTTAATTGATGTACGCGAAACTGGCGAAGCACAAGCTAAGAGCATTCCCGACGCTAATTTGGTGCCGCTTGCCAAGGTGAGCAAAAATAATTTGCCGGAATTGGCGAATAAAAAATTGGTGCTGCATTGCGCTTCCGGAAAAAGAAGTTCCATGGCTTGCCAAAAATTATTGCAGGAAGATAGCGGTCTTGAAATTTATAATTTAGAAGGCGGAATTGCGGCGTGGGAAAAGGAAGGTTGCGGAGTTAAAATTTCTAAAAAATTCTTTTTGCCGCTCGATCAACAAGTGCAATTAACAATCGGTGTTGGAGTCTTAAGTGGCAGTGTCCTCGGCTATTTCGTAAATCCGCTTTTCTTTTTATTGTCAGGTTTTTTCGGAGCCGGCCTGATTTTTGCAGGTCTTAGCGGATATTGCGGTTTAGCCATGCTAATGGCGAAGATGCCTTGGAATCGGGGTTGCGAGGGCAAAATTTCTTGTGTTAAATAAAAAGGGGTCAGACCCCTTTTACTTAAGAAGCAGTTTAATCAAGTGTCGGACTAATATTATAATGATTTGAATTCGGAATTATTTTTAGCACAACCAGGCTTTTATCCGGCAATTTATTTACGTAAGCATAAAAAATATTCAGCGGAATTATTTTATCATCGCTTGCGACAAAATGAAATTGCGGAATTTTGGCTAATTTTTGGTAATTAATTTTTTCTTCTTCTAAATCGGAAATTTTGTGAAACCTTACGAACTCTTGCAAATCAAGGTTCCCGGCGATTGTGATAATTTTTTTAGTTTGTTCATTTGCCAAGTGATTTATGATGTTGGCACCTCCGGAATAGCCGATTAGAATTTGTTTTTGCTTGGAAAAATTAGCAATAACTTCGGCAATTGCTTCCACAACTTCTTTAGAAAAACGCTGCGAAGTCCAATATTTTTCCTCACATTTTTTTGCCATCACAAATTGACAAGGTCGCGCAATATATAAAATATTTTTGGATTTATCTTGTAAAATTAAATCAATTAACAAACTTTTTCGCGGCGTTGGATCAAGTGATGGCATGGTTCTATCAACATAAGCAAAACCGTCACCTTCAATATAAATATGTAAATCATCTTTATTATTGGCAATTTTTTGCAGCGTAAAAATATCAAAATTTTCACCAGGATAAATTTTTTTTACAAAATTTTTTTCCTCCGCTTTTTGCACAAGATTTTCTTTTGAAGCGCAGCTGCAAAGCAGAAAGAACAAGGCAATAAGTTTCATCTTAGATAAGTGATTGCAAATATTGATGAAGCTAAAGATAATAAAATAACAGCTAAATTTTCCAATAAATTTTTACTAAAAATGTGCAGATGGATTGCCTATGTCGGTGAACCGATTTTTATGGATACTATTATTACCAAGCCTTCAGCCTCTTTGGTCGAGCAAAGTCTAAACTCGCGTATGGCTTTCAAACATGATGGCAGTATTTTATCGACAAACGGCGACGGATTCGGTGTCGGTTGGTATAGTGATAAAACAAATCCGGGATTGTTTAAAGGCGCAGAACCGGCTTGGGCTAATGAAAATTTAAACGAGATTTGTGCGCAAGTAAAAGCCCATATTTTTATGGCACATGTTAGAGCGGCTTCAAGCGGCTCGGTTCAAAGATCAAACGCTCATCCTTTCAAATATAAAAATTGGCTTTTTCAACATAACGGTTTTATCGGCAATTTCGATTTGATAAAGCGTGAATTGCACGCCTCATTAAGCGACGAGCTTTACAACGCAATCAAAGGCACAACTGACAGCGAAACTTTGTTTAAGTTAATGTTGGAATTCGGTTTGCAAGATGATGCAAAAAAAGCTGTTGAAAAAACTATTTCGTATCTTTTGAAAATTTTCGACAAAAAAGGTGTTAAACCGGAATTGGCCTTATCTTGCGCCATCAGCGACGGCGCGGCAATTTACACAATTCGTTTTGCCACAATTGAAAGACCAAGCACGCAATTTTATTCGATAAAATCTGATTGCCTAAAAGATATTGATGATAAAAATTCTTTCATCCTTCCTCAAAAAAGCGCCATCATAGTTTCTGAACCGCTAACGCATTACAACGAATTTTGGCAAGAAATGCCGCTTGGATCTTTTGCCGTTATTAGGGAAGGTGAGGTTGAAATTATGAAATTAGAAATTTAATTATGAAAAATCTAAAATTTTTATTTTTGCTATTGGCTTTGTCGTCATGTTTTATCGGCTCGGGCCAAAATTCAAAAATCGCGGCAAATAAAAATAATTATTTTCCGAAGGTTGCAGGTATTGATTTGGAAGGCAAGCGGCAAGAGCTTCCGCAGGCATTTAAAAATGAATTTAATTTGGTAGTGGTTGCTTTTAAACGTGAACAGCAAACGCAAGTTAACACTTGGATTAATGCTGTTCAACCAATTTTAAAAGAAAAACCGAATTTAAGTTTTTTTGAAATTCCGCTTATTTACGAATTGTCAAACTTAAAAAGATTTTGGGTTAATAATGGCATGCGTTTCGGAATTCCTAACGCCGAAGCCCGCAAACGCACAATCACGGTTTATACCGATCGCGATGAGTTTTTTAAAATTACCAAAATGAAAGAAAATGAAATTTATGCTTTGTTAATTGATAAAAACGGCAAGGTTTTGTGGAGAGTGGAAGGTGTTTCTGATGCTGCTAAAATAAAGGCTTTGCGTAAGTTAATAAAATAACTCTGGCCCATTTTTATGTTTTTACGTTTTTTCTAAAACAATTATTTTCATGATCGTCCACCATTCCAACCGCGTGCATAAAAGCGTTAATACTATTAAGAGATTTATGTTTTGGTATAAATAGTGTCGTCACTATCTAAGGTGCCAGGTTACATATTTTTTGCCATTTCTCTTATCAATTCTTTTCTGACACTAGTTTTTCTAAAAAACAAACCGATGCGGCGTTTAGGGGCATGATTAATTTTTATATAAGAAATTTTATTATCTTTTTTAGCGGCAATTTCGGGAATCAGCGTAATTCCGGATCCAACAGCCACCATTTGCCGCAAAGTTTCAAGACTTGTGGCTTTAAAGCTTTGCTGAGCCAGCGCTCCGGCCATTGAACAAATTTCTAAAGCTTGGTCACGTAAGCAATGGCCGTCTTCTAAAAGCATTAATTCTTTTTCTTTTAAATCGCGTAATTTTACTTCTTTTTTTTGAGCTAATTCGTGTTTTTTGGAAACTGCCAACAAAAAATCTTCTTCAAAAATTTGAATTGAATCAAAATCTTCATCAATTATCGGCATAGCCAGCAAAGCCGCGTCAATTCTGCCTGATTTTAATTCTGAAATTAATTTTTCAGTTTTTTCTTCAACTAAAAATAATTTTAATTTGGGAAATTTTTTATTTATTTTTGCGGTAATTTGTGGCAAAAAATAAGGCGCTAAAGTAGGGAAAGCACCAATTACAAAGTCGCCTACATATTGATCGCGCGAGTTTTTGGCGATATTTTTTATTTCTTCCGCTTCGCGCAAAATTATTTCGGCTTTTTTAATAATTTCTGCACCGGCTTTAGTAACTAAAAAATTCTTTTTTGACCTTTCGAAAATCGTAATACCAAGCTCTTCTTCCAGTTTTTTTATTTGCATACTCAAAGTCGGTTGACTAACAAAAACTTGGTTAGCAGCTTTGGCAAAATGGCCTTCCTTTGCTACTGCCACTATATATTTTAAGTCGCGGATATTCATAGATAAAAACTATTAATATTATAAAAACAATTGATTTTATTTATAAAAGAAAAGTAACTAAAACTCAAGTCCGATAAAAACAAACTCTAATATTACCAAGAGTTCTGACCAACTCTGACTTTGCAGCATCTTGCGTTAGCAAGCCCATGCAAGTCTACCCTCCTTTTTTCTTATTTAAGCAAAAAGGAGGGTAGGAAGTATTAGGGTTGCATAACTAAAAACATGTTAACAATAAAAGACCAATTTCCGCAATTTAGCGGCAAAGCCGTTGTAACTAACGATGTTCACAACGCTTTCATCGATATCAGCAATGACACTTACAAAGGCAAGTGGTTGGTAGTGTTTTTCTGGCCGAAAGACTTTACCTTTGTTTGCCCGACAGAAATTGCCGAGTTCGGTAAATTAAACGAGCAGTTCAACGATCGTGACGCGCAAGTAATCGGCGTCAGCACTGATTCCGAGTTCGTTCACTTGGCTTGGCGCGCTCAAAAAGACGAGTTGAAAAACTTGCCTTTCCCGATGTATTCCGACATCAAGCGCGATTTGTCACAAGCTCTTGGAATTTTGGATAAGGATGCCGGAGTGGCTCAGCGTGCTACGTTTATCGTTGATCCGGAAGGCGTAATCAGATTTGCTTATGTCACTGACTTGAATGTGGGACGCAATCCCGCAGAAGTGTTGCGAGTGCTTGATGCCTTGCAAACTGACGAATTATGTCCGTGCAATTGGAAAAAAGGTGACGAAGTAATCAAAATTTAACTACCGGAAGGGGTCAGACCCCTTCCATTTAAAGAAAAAGGCTTTCCGACCTTTATTCTCAAGCTCTAAAGCCAGTTTTTCAAATAAGCCATTCCGTGAGGAAAAAAGCTTTTTGAGCTTTGTTTGCAAGGCTTCAAGCCATTTTTTAATAAACAAAGGGGTCTGACCCCTTCAATCTATAAATTTATGCAAAATTTAGAAAATTTAAAATCACAAATTCCCGATTATGCCAAAGACGTGAAAATTAATTTACAAAGTTTGCTAAGCGAACAAAATCAGGTTTTGAATCCTAAGCAAATTTTTGGTTCGGCGCTTGCTTCGGCTTATGCTTTAAAAGAAAAAAACTTAATTGAAATTTTGGAAAATGAGGCCAAAAATTATTTGGCGGAAAATGAAATTACAGCTGCTAAAACTGCTGCAGTTTTAATGGCAATGAATAATATTTATTATCGCTTTACTCATTTAAGTGAAGATAAAGAATACTCACAAATGCCGGCGGGACTAAGAATGCGTGGCATTGCCGACCATGGAATCGATAAGGTTGATTTTGAAGCTTTCAGTTTGGCGGTTTCAATAATCAATGGTTGTGGAATTTGTATTGATGCACATGCAAAACAATTGCAAAAACATGGGTTTAACAAAATCCAAGTGCAAATGATCGCAAAAATTGCAGCGGTAATAAATTCTTTATTCCAAGTTCTATTCATAAAATAGCGATGAAATATTTTTTCTTATTCCTGTTTTTTTCTTATGCCGGTTTTGCCGATGATTTTAGTAACATGAAATCAATCGGCAAAACTCCGCTTAGTTTTCTTGGATTTAAGCTTTACGACATTGAATTAAGAGGCGAAAATAATCGGTTTTCCTATAATCAAAAGCTGGCAATTAAAATTAATTACGACAAAAATTTTTCTAAAAAAGAATTGGTTGAAACTTCAATTGATGAAATTTGCCGCATAAGTTCTCTTAAAAAACAAGATGTTGAAGAGCTATATAAACCAAGGTTTGAACAGCTTTTTGTCGATGTAAAAAAAGGTGATGAAAAAATCGCGATTTATGATCCTAATTTCGGATTGGAATTATATTATAATAAAAAATTAACCGGAAAAATAAACGATCCGATTTTTGCCAAAAGATTTGTTGATATTTGGCTAAGTGATAAAGCGCGTTTTAAAAAAGTTCGCGATATTTTAGTTGGAGAAAAATGAAAAAATTTTCTTATTCTTTTTTAGCCTTTTCGCTTTCTTGTCTCGGCATTCCTCTTTACATACATTTGGCTGCGTTTTATTTTAATAATTTTGAAATTTCTTTAAGTTTAATTGGTTTAACAATTTTTATTTGTCGCATTTTTGATTGTATTTTTGATCCGTTTGCAGGTTTTATTTCCGATCGCTTAATTGCCAAAAGAGTAGGGCGTACATTTATAATTTCAGTTGCCTCACTGCCGCTTTTAATAAATTTTTATTTTTTATTTAATCCTTTTTATCAAGGCGAAAAACAGCTTATTTATTGGCTTGGCGGCAATTTATTATTGCTTTATTTTTCTCTAAGTTTCGTTGTTGTTAATTATGAAGCGATGGTTTCTGATTTTAAAGAAAAGCAAAGCGAATTTATCGCCGCGCGAGAATTCATGCAGATTCTTGGCATATTAATAATTTCAGTTTTGCCATCAATAATTTCCAAAAAATACCAAATTTCTTATGATAAATCTTTAAGTTATTTATGGATTTTTATTCTGCCTTTTTTTGCTTTAGGAGTTTTCTTGCTGCAAAAGAACTTTCAAAGCATTGAAAATAAAGCATCGAACGCCTTCAAATTTTCTGTTAATTTAAAAGAATTTAAAAATTTATTTTTCGTTTATTTACTAAATTCAATCGCCGTATCAATCCCTGCCGTTGCAATCAGATTCTATGTTGACGAGCATTTAAAAGTTCCAAATTTAAACGGCTATTTTTTAGGATTATATTTTTTTACAGCCGCAATTTCAGTTTTTATCTGGGCTAAAATAATTGATAAAATCGGCGCTAAAAAATCTTGGCAAAGCGCAATTTTATTGAGTGTAGCAATATTTATTTTTGCTATATTCATCACCGAAAAAACCTATTATTTATTCTACGCAATCTGCCTTCTATCAGGATTCGCCGTAGGATGCGACCTAACCGCACCGCAATTGATTTTGCTTGCTAAAATTAAAGACGAAAAAAACAAAACCTCTTATTTTGCCATTTTTAGCCTAATAACCAAGATTTCACTCGCAATTGCCACGGTTTTGGTGTTAAATTTAATCAGTAAAAATGGGGTTATAAATTATGGCGCAATTCCTTATGCATATGCGTTGCTACCGTGCTTTATAAAAATTTTAACCGTGGTTTTTTTAAGAAAAATCTAAACATCAAATAATAAACTTATGACCAAAAAAAATCAAAAAACTATGAAAAAACTATTAACAATAATCTGTCTTATGTCCCTATTCTCATGCTCTATCAAAGATCCGAAAATTTATTCAAATAATTCGCCGAAGTTTGATATTAGAAAATATTTTAATGGTAAGCTTGAGGCTTACGGTGTTGTTAAAGACTGGCGCGGTAAAATTAATCGGCGGTTTTATGCAACAATGACAGGTTCTTGGAAAGGGAATGAGGGAATTTTAGAAGAGCAATTTCTTTTTGATGATGGCGAAAAACAAAGCCGCACTTGGAAAATCAAAGTTTTAGATGATAATAATTTTACGGCTAGTGCTGGCGATGTTGTGGGTAGTGCAACAGGCAAACAACATGGCAACACGCTTAGAATGGATTATGTTTTAAGAACTCCGGTGGGCAAAAAAACTTATGATTTAGCAATTGAAGATTGGATTTATTTGATTGACGAAAAACATGTAATTAACGAATCAAAAATCAAAAAATTTGGGCTTACGCTTGGTTATTTAACAATTGGGTTTAATAAGCTGTGAAAAACATTTTAATAATCGGCGCAAGCCACGGAATTGGCAAAGCTTTAGCTTTTGAATTTGCTAAAGAAAAAAATAATTTATTTTTAGCATCTCGTGATTTTGACGCTATGGCGGCTTTAAAAACGCAACTTCAAGCTAATATTGAAGTTTTTGCTTTAGATGTTACTGATGAAAAAAATGCTCGTGAAGTTTTAGAAAAAATTTCGCAAATTGATCTTTTTATTTACTGTGCCGGAACCTACAAACCAATGCCTGTAGAGCAATTTGATTTAAAGGAAGCCAAAAAAATAAATGAAGTAAATTTTGTTGGTGCACTTAATTGTTTGGATGTGGTTATTAAAAAAATGTTGGCGCAAAAATCTGGGCATATTGCTTTGGTTGCAAGTGTAGCAGGCTATGTCGGCTTGCCGAGATCAATGGCTTACGGCGCATCAAAAGCGGCTTTGATAAATTTAGCTGAAACGCTTTATGCTGAATTATCGCATTTTGGAATTGATGTTTCTTTGATAAATCCCGGTTTTGTAAAAACCCGTCTTACTGATTTAAACGATTTTAAAATGCCGGCGATTATTGGAACACAAGAGGCAGCGAGAATTATTGTAAAAGATTTAAAATCTAAAAAATTTGAAATCCATTTTCCGAAAAAATTTACGATTTGGTTGAAAATTTTAAAAATCCTGCCTTATAAATTAATATTATTTTTTACAAAGAAACTTTCATAAATAAGAAGGCTATAAATTTATTTCAAATATTTTATTTCGTGAAGTCTCGCCACTTATTATTCTAACGGAATTTTTCTTAACTTTAAAATATTCAGCTAATAATTCTACCACCGCCTTATTCGCTTTTCCGTCTTCCGGTGGTTGATTAACCTTTACTTTCAAAATTCTCTGCCCCAATAAATCAATAATATCTTCTACAACTTGATTTTTGTTGGCTTTAGGAGTTACTTTGATTGAGAGTTTCATTTTAAATTAGAAATGGAATTAATTTAAGTTGGCAATCAATCCATTCTATAATTTTACTTTCTGATTGTGGTTTAAGGTATTCAATCAAGCGAATAATGCTTACGATTTTTTTATTATCATAGTTTTGTAATTTTTCTGATTCTTTTGCAAAAATATAAATTTTTTTATCTGTTTTTTTATCCTTATTAAAAGCTTCTATCACCTGATCTTTATTAAACTTAACTGAAATATAATTTATATTATTTAACCAAAGATTTTGATTATTTGAACTATTATTGAGCAAAATATCGTAATCTTTTCCTGTTCCGCCTCTGTAAGTTGATGGTAAATATCCCATTTCGTAGAAACACAAAAATACTAAAGTTTCTAACTGAATTGGTGATAAATAATTTATTTTATCTTTTATTTTAGTTGGCCAATATTTAATTTTATTTTTTATTACGCACTCAATAATTTCATCGGCAATAACGGAATCAAGCTTGGCAATAGTTTTTCTATTAAATGCTTGATTGGCATTAATTGAAGCAAATTGGTGTATAATCCTATGTGAATCTATTCCTTTTATAATCTTTCCTTCTATTTTTTCTTCGAATCCTTCAACAAATTTTGCTTTGCATAATTTTGCATCGCGCCAAATATTAAATTTATTTTCATTGTTACTTAATGAATGTTTATCGCTCCATTTTTCGGTAATAATGTTTTTATATTTTCCAAATTCAGAATCATGATATTTTTCAATATCAAAAATTTCTGATATTGGCTGTAAAACATATATTCGTTGTTTATGAAATATCCAGAAATATGAATTTTCCCTATTTTTTGATGAATTCATGAAATATTTTATTTGGCTTTTACATCTTCTGATCGATTCTGGTTCTTCTTCATTACCTTTATGATTTAAATGTTGGTGGTCATCAAAAAATTGAGGAACTCTCCATGACCCGTGGCCAATTATTAGATGCGGGGTCATTTCTTTTTTTAGAAAAAAATCAAAAAGATAATTTTCTTTTCCTAATTTTATAAAAAAATGATCTTTATTGGACATATTAAAGATTGCTTAATTATGAGAGTTGCAAAATTTTATTATAAATTCTTCGTATGCTTCTTTTACATTGCTTGGGATATTAATTTTACTTTTATCTTCTTGATTAATTTTATAAGTTAACCAAAGAAATTTATCTATTAGGCGATAGATTGAAACTTTATGCTTCCAATCTTTGATGGAAAATTCTTTTTTTCCTTGTAATTCAATATTTAATTTTGTTATGAATTCTTTCATATTTTTTTCAAAATCCGGATATTTCATTTTATTAACAAAAAAACTTTGACCAAGATAATTTATTGGATTGTATTCTTTAGAATCATTTTTTCTGGACATTATCTTTAATTTTGTTTTTAGACTTTTAAGATCTTCACATTCACCAATATCATTAACATAGTATAACAATCCGACTCTCACATTTTTATCGTAAATTGGTGATGATTCTTCTCTATTTACCTCACAATACCAGTGAAAATATTTGCTAAAAAATGATCTTTCTTGACGAGTATTTGAATATTGATCAATAGATTCCTTTAAGTCTTTTGAAACTTTTTCAACGTCAAACTCTTGTTTTTCCTTAAAAATAGATTCAACTTTTGCTATTACTTTAGAAATATGAGTAACTCTAGTGCTATACATCGAGTCAAGAACACGAACTCTTGCATCGATTATAAAATTTTTACCATCATTCTCTGATTTAAAAAGCTCATATAATTTTCTATCATTTTCGACACATTCATCATAACTTCCCCAGACTTTTTCATAAAAATTTTTAAGAAAAATTAGGCTGCCGTATTTTTCTATGCATTGAATATTTGGATATTGTAAAATTTTATTCATATATAAATGTTGCGTAATGCGTTATTTAATTTTATTTCTAAAAAAAATAAAAAAAATTACAGGATTTAAAAAATAAATTATGAAAGAAAGAATTGCAATAATAGGCTCTGGAATATCGGGAATAGGGGCGGCGTGGCTTTTGAATGCAAAATATGAAATTGATTTATACGAGAAAAATAATTATATCGGCGGTCATTCTAACACGGTTGAAGTGGATTATGGCGACAAAAAAATAGCAGTTGATACCGGATTTATTGTATTCAATCATCAAACTTATCCTAATTTAAAAGCGCTTTTTGAATTGTTGGAAGTTAAAACTTTTGCTAGCAATATGTCATTTGCAGCCTCGATAAATCAAGGCTGGCTTGAATATGCTGGTACTAATTTAGCAACGGTTTTCGCTCAAAAGAAAAATATTTTTAACTTAAATTTTTTATTGATGTTAAAAGATATTTTAAAATTTAATAAGCGTGCCGTTGAAATATTGGAATTACAGGAAGATCTTAGCTTGGAAGAGTTTTTGGACAAATTAAAATTAGGAAAATATTTTCGTGAATTTTATTTACTTCCTATGGCAGCCTGTATTTGGAGCTGTCCGCTTGAAACTATGAAAAAATATCCGGCTAAAAGTTTTGTCAGGTTCTTTCTAAATCACGGACTTTTAACGGTAGCCAACCAGCCGCAATGGTATACGGTTGCCGGTGGTTCTAAAGAATATGTAAAACTTTTATGTCGTGATTTTAAAGAACGAATTTTTCTTAATTCCCGGATTGATAAAATAAAAAAATTACCCGATAAGAAATTAGAAGTAGCAGGAAAAATTTACGACAAAGTCATCATTGCGGCGCATTCAGATCAGGCGCTTAGAATGGTCGATGAATTTGATGAAAGAATAAAGAATTTTCTAAGTAATTTTAAATATCAGAAAAATTTTGCTATTTTGCATTGTGATGAAAATTTAATGCCGAAAAATAAAAAAGTTTGGTCAAGCTGGAATTATTTAAAAGACTCCCAAGGCCTTGATAATAAAGGAGTAGCTCTTACTTATTGGATGAATATTTTACAAAATATCGATAAAAATTATCCGCTTTTTGTAACGCTTAATCCGACAAAAGAGATTAATAGAAAGAAAATTTTTGCTGAAATTGAATATGAACATCCGATTTTTGATAAGGCTGCGGTTTCTTCGCAGAACGAGGCGGACGATATTCAAGGAATTGATAATTTATATTTTTGTGGTGCTTATTTGCGTTACGGATTTCACGAAGACGGTTTGTTGTCGGCGATTAATGTTGCTAAAAAATTGGGTGTAGAAAAGCCTTTTTAGATTACTCCCACAAGAACGCAGCCGCTTTATAATCGGCAACAAAATTCTTATATTTTTCAAAAGTGCTTAATTGATTTATATGGGCTTGCGCCGTTTCTTGCTCGCGCAAATTTACCAAAAAGAAATCACTGCTGCCATGCTTAAATCTTTCTCTTTCAGCCTCTTCGAGTTTTTTAGAAAGAGCCACTTCTTCCTTTAAATTTTTTACGATCATTGCCGTGTAATTCAGTGAATTTCTTATCTGTTCAATTTCTGATTTTATTTTGTCGCCTAAGAATTGTTCTTCATATTTTATTGATTTAAGCATTGATTCACTGGCGGCAATTTTACCTCTTGCTTCGCGCATTTGTAGAGGAAGTGAAAATTCCACTTTGGCAAAATTATTGCTTTGCGATCTTGATTCAAGTCCGTCGCCAATATCTTTTGAAGCGCCGACTTCAACATCAAGTTGAGGTTTTAAAAGGTTTTGTGCTTGTTTTAAATTAGCATTTTCCTGTTCTTTTTTTACTTTAATAATTCTGACTTCCGGTCTTTCAAACAAAGCATGGTGTAAATCGCGTTCGCTTTGCGAGTCACTGATTTCTCTAGCTTCAAATTCAAATTCAGGTAATTTTTTCTCATCAATTATTTTAGGATTGCCGTTTTCGTCACGCAAAAAAAGTGATAAATAAATTGCACTGTTTTTGAATTCTCTTTCGGCTTCGAGCATAGCACTTTTGCGGTTCAAGACGTTACGATTATTTTCAATTAAAAGAATTTCAGCGATATCACCTTTGCTTAATCTTATTTGCAATTGTTCGTTTCTGTTTAAAGCCAGTTCATAAAGTTTTTTATAAACATGATAAATTTTTCCGCTGGTAAGCCAACTCCAATAAGCCTTGCTGGCATCTCGTTGAATTTCTATTTTAATGTTTTCGAGTTGAATTTTGCTTTCTTTTAATTCAAGTTTTGAAGTTATCAAATCAAGCCGTCCTTGGTCGATCATGCTGTTTTGTAGTAATGAAAATCTGCCACCAATACGATATTCGCCTTCTTTATTAGTTATTTGGGCTCCTTCATAATTGGGAAAATTTCCGTAAGATTTGCGATAACCGCCGTAAATCTTACTGCCGAGAAAAGAATTTTGTTTTTCAAGAAAAGTGTCTAGAACTTTGCCGTCGTAGAATCCACGAGTTCTATCACTGTAAATCTGTTTTAGTTTTACGTCGAAGAACCCTTCATTTTCAAGGACTCCGCCTTCTTTTACGGCAACTTTTTCATAGTAAGATAATATTTTGGGGTAATTCTTTAGCGCCGAATCGATAACGATTTTTTGGTTTAAATGTTCGCCGGCCTGTGCTTGTGTTGCTTTAAAAAGCAAAAGCAAGACTAATGCAATATTACTTTTTTTCATTTTTTAAAACCTCATCAAAGCTTGGTGGAAAGGCATTGGCCTGACGCCATAATTCATAGCCAAGCAACACGCTGTTAAGTAAAACGAAACCGTGAACTTTGCTGCCGTGTCTTAAAAACATTTCATTAGGCCATTCTTCATTTTCCGGCTTTTTTACAATTACGCGGAATTTACCGTTTTCCGAAATAGAAGAATCAACGGCGGAAACCGTTCCGGCAAAGGTTCCAATCGAAACTGATGGCCAACCTCTAAATTGTACAACCGGCCAGCCTTCAAATTGCAATCTTACTTTTCGTCCCTCATAAATAAGCGGAATATCGTTGCCGCTTACGTATAGTTCAACCGCCATTTCGTCAATTTGTGGCGCGAAGCTGGCAATTTTATCGCCGCTTTTAACAATTGTAGAATTGTCTCCGGCTAAAACCTTTAAAATTGTGCCATCGCGCGGAGCTAAAATCAGCTGGCTTTCCTGGCGTGATAATTTTACTTCGGCTTCTGCTAATTCAGCATTGGCAGATTCCGTAGCACCCAATAATTTTTTATATTCGATTTTTGCCGATTCAAAAGTTTTTTTAGAAGACAGGCCTTTTTTATATAATTCTTCCTGACGTTCATAGTCTATTTTAGCGGTTCTAGAGGCCATTTCGGCAACTTCCCATTTTCTTTTTTTGGCATCTCTTTCACTTCTTACGCGCTCTAAAATCAAAGGATCATTATCGATTATTTCGACTATTTTATCGCCTTTTTTTACTTTACTGCCGTCTTTAACATACCATTTACTGATGCGTCCGCTAATGGTAGCATTAATAGCTTGAGCGCGATTGTTAGGATCGCTGGCAATTACTTGCCCAAGGCCTTTTGCCGTTTGTTGCCAAGGCGTTACGCTTAAAAATAAAATTATAACAAGAAGAAAATATAATAATTTTTTCGGCAGTTTCTTTAGTTTTTCCGATAAATCGATTTCGCTTAGTAAATTGTTTTTTTCATTTTTAACATTCTCAAAAATGCTTAATTTTTCTAAAGCAGCAAGCAAATCATAAAAACTTTCCAAGTCTAAAGCCAGGCGCGAGAAGGCATAAAGTACTGACGACAAAACTATTTCCGAAGCAACAAGTTGTCCTAAAGTAAGCTGTGATTTTAAAACCAAAAATCCGCCCAAGATCAGCAAAACAACGCTAAAAAAAACGTATAATAAAAGTAATAAAATATTTTGCTTAAACAGGTAGCTAAAATGGTGTTTGCGCTGTTTTAAATATTCTTTGGCTAAGTTTTCGGTTTTTGAAAAAGGTTCATTTTGAAGAATGGCGTTGGCAATTTCATGTTTTTTTGAACATTCAAGCGCGGCGCTTTTTGCGGCTTCATTAAAATAAAAGCGGCAAACCGAATATAGGCTTAAAGCAACAAAAAAACTGAAAATTAAAAAAAACGGGTGATAAAAAGCAATTAAAACTAGACCCAGGAAACCTTGTAAAATAACGGCAAAGCTTTTGGTAATAAATTTGGGGATGGTTTTTTGAACCGTAATTATTTCAAAAAAACGCGAAGCATTTTGCTTATTTTCAAAAGCGGCAATTTTTAAAGCATAGCGTGCAAAAAATTTTTGCTGGAAAACTTCCATCGCCCAAAATTGAATGGTGTTTAAAGCTGCCCATGAAAATAATAAAATTAATAGAATTAATCCTAAAACAATTATCGGTTGCAATAAGGCAGTGAAAGCAACGGAATTAATAAGAAACTGCACCGACAAAGGCACGGCAAGACTTAGCAAGCTTATAAAAATTCCGTAAATTAAAGCATGCGTTATTAAATTTTTTTCTGTTTTTAATAATCTTAGAAAATTTAGCATATTGAAAAGTTCGAAAAATATTTAGGCAGTTTTAACAAAGGTATTTAATGAATATTGGCATAATATCTTCTCTTAAAATAAAAATTAAGTCCTTTATCCATGCAAAAATAAGAAAAATTATTGAAATCTTTCAAGAAAAATGCGGCAATGAATATTTCTGCTGAATTTTTATAAAGAATATAAAATATATGATTCGATCCAAAAAAGTTTTAATCACCGGAGGTACCGGTTTTATTGGTTCAAGATTAGTTGAAGAGTTTTTAAAGGAAGGATATTTAATTAGTGTTTTAACTAGAAGAAAAATTCAAGATCGCAAAATAAACTATATTCAAAATATTAATGATAATTTTGATTATGACATTGTCATAAATCTTTGCGGATCGCCTATTTCAAGGCGTTGGACTAAGGGCGTTAAAGACGAAATCTATAATAGTCGAATTGATTTAACTAATACACTGGCAGAAATTATTAGTAATTCTGCTAAGCCTCCAAGGCTTGTAATAAGTGGGTCGGCGATCGGATATTACGGTACTTCCAATGATATTGTTTTTGATGAGAATTCTCAAGCGACATCCCAAAATTTATTTTCACAAAAACTTTGTCGCGATTGGGAAAATTCTGCAAAATTAATTAGCGATAAAACCCGCCTTGTAATAATAAGAACGGGTGTTGTTGTGGGAAAAAACGGGGGAATAATGAAAAAAATGCTGCTGCCTTTTAAACTTGGTCTTGGCGGAAAAATCGGCAGTGGAAACCAATATTTAAGCTGGATTTCTTTACACGATGCAGTTGAAGCAATTAAATATATAATTAAAAATGAAGATTTAAGTGGTGCCATAAATCTTACGGCGCCAAGCGTTTCTACTAATTATCTTTTTAGTAAAACATTAGCGAGAATTCTCAAGCGGCCATGTTTTTTCGATATGCCGAAATTTATAGCAAAAATTTTATTTGGTAAAATGGCGGAAGAATTATTGCTTGAAGGCCAAAATGTTTATCCGAAAAAATTGCTTGAAAACGGATATAAATTTAAAATAACAAGGCTAGAAGACGCTATTTTACAGGCTTTATAATGACAAATCATAAATTTTGCCAAGCTAAAGTTTTTCACGCAAGGCACTTTCCTAAACAAAATTCTTTTTTGTATAAAGTATATTATCTGTTGCTGGATATTGATAAATTGCCTTTCAAATCACGCTTTATTTCTTTCGGCAAATTTAATTTATTTTCTTTTTATAGGACGGATCACTGCAAGCATGACAAAAATTTAGATTTGCAAAACTGGATTAAAAATATTTTAGCAAAAGAAAATATAAAACCGCATAGGATCATGTTATTAGCGCATCCGCGTATTTTGGGATATGTTTTTAATCCGGTTAGTTTTTGGTTTTGTTTAAATGAAAAAGAAGAATTAATCGCGGTTTTGGCGGAGGTAAATAATACCTTTAATGAGGCGCATTCTTATTTAATTTTTAATCAGGACAAAAGTGTTATTAAAGGTGATCAAGAACATTTTGCTAAAAAAGAATTTCATGTTTCGCCTTTTTTTAAAAGAGAAGGAAAATATCGATTTAAATTTGATTATAATGCACAAAAAATTAAGGTTTTTATTGATTATCTTGTTGATGATAAGTTGATGTTGCAGACCAGCTTAAATGCTAGTTGTAAGCCACTTTCAGACATTGAATTAATCAAGGCATTTTTTACTATTCCTTTTTTAACTTTTAAAGTTATATTCCTCATCCACTATCAGGCGCTAAAAATTATTTTTAAAGGTATAAAATATATCAAAAAACCGGTGCCTTATTCTCATCAACTTACGAAAATAAATGAATAACTTACAGCCGTTTTTTGCCGCGCTTGAAAAAATCAGTTTCGGTGCTATTGAAATAGAATTGCCTAACGGTGAGATAAAAAAATTTTCTTCCAATAATTCTAATCCAAACGCTCATATTAAAATAAAAGATATGAAAATGGTGGATGAATGTCTTCTTGGCGGTGACGTTGCTTTTGGTGAAAGTTATATAAATGATGAATGGGAAAGTAAAAACCTATCTAATTTATTATTGTTTCTAGCCCTTAATTCTGAAGCATTGGAGCACTTTTTTCATGCCCATAAGATTCGCATGTTCTTTCTTTACTTACAGGCAATTTTTCGCAAAAACACGCATAATGGCAGTAAGAAAAATATCGAATATCATTATGATCTGGGAAATGATTTTTATAGCTTGTGGCTTGATAAAAGCATGACTTATTCCAGCGCTTTATTTTCAGGCGAAAATTGCGATTTAGAATTAGCGCAGCAAAAAAAATATCAAAGAATTTTGTCAAAATTAAACGACGGAAAAAATATTCTAGAAATAGGATGCGGTTGGGGTGGATTCGGCAAAGAAGCATCAGCACAAGGTTATAATGTAACTGGTCTTACTTTATCGAAAGAACAGAAAAAATATGCCGAAAATTTGTCCTTAAAAAATTTCACGATTAAATTGCAGGATTATCGTAAAGAGAAAAATAAATATGATAATATAGTTTCGATCGAAATGTTTGAAGCGGTAGGCAAGGAATATTGGAATACTTATTTCAAAGCGGTGGCAAACTGCTTAAATAAAGGCGGCATAGCAGTAATACAAACTATCGTGATTGATGATAAAGTTTTTTTAGATTATAAAAACCGCGTTGATTTCATTCAAAAACATATTTTTCCCGGTGGCGTTTTACCGTCCAAATCAGAATTTATAAGACTCGCTTCCAATAATGGTTTAGAGGTTTTGGAAAGTTTTGATTTCGGATATGATTATCAAAAAACCTTGCTAATTTGGCTTGATAATTTTAACCGAAAGAAAGCAGAAGTTTTGCAGCTTGGTTTTGACGAGAGATTTATACGAAAGTGGCAATTTTACTTAGCCTATTGCGCCGCGGGTTTCGGCGCTAGAAGAACTGACGTGGTGCAGTTTGAGCTTGCCAAGAAATAGAAATATTAGTTTTGCGGCATACCAGTAATTTTTTTATCTTTAAAGATAATGATTGGCTAATAAAAGTAAATTTATATGAGCGCTAGTACTTATAAAAAACAAAAAGGCCACGACTCTCTTCCGGTTATTTATGATGATATTTTTTGGAAGATACGAATACTAATAGCATAACACAAAGAAAATACTACTGCTGTATCTAGTATAACTGGCGCTACTGCTAATGTAATTGTCAATACCGGAAGTCGTATGCACAACATTTAAAATTTAAAAATAATTATGAAAAATCTAAAATTTTTATTTTTACTATTGTCTTTGTCGTCATGTTTTATCGGCTCTGGCCAAAATTCAAAAATTGCGGCAAATAAAAATAATTATTTTCCCAAGGTTGCAGGTATTGATTTGGAAGGCAAGCAGCAAGAGCTTCCACAGGCATTTAAAAATGAATTTAATTTGGTAGTGGTTGCTTTCAAACGTGAACAGCAAACGCAAGTTAACACTTGGATTAATGCTGTTCAACCAATCTTAAAAGAAAAACCGAATTTAAGTTTTTTTGAAATTCCGCTGATTTACGAATTGTCAAACTTAAAAAGATTTTGGGTTAATAATGGCATGCGTTTTGGAATTCCCGACTCCGAAGCCCGCAAACGCACAATCACGGTTTACACCGATCGCGACGAGTTTTTTAAAATTACTAAAATGAAAGAAGATGAAATTTATGCTTTGTTAATTGATAAAAACGGCAAGGTTTTGTGGAGAGTGGAAGGTGTTGCTGATAACTCTAAAATCAAGGCTCTACGCAAGTTGGTAAAATAATGATTACTAAATTCTTTTTAGCATTTTCTCATACGGAAATATTACTTCCGCTAATTTTATGTGGTCTTTTTTTTCGGCCAAAAATTTTTTTGCAACCCACATTGCTGCTTTTATTTACCATGATTTTTAGCGCTTTCCTGAAATCATTTTTTGCAATTCCTTATTCGGAAGAATTAGTAAGAAAACTTGGCAAAACCGGTTTTTCTTTTCCCAGCGGCCACATGCAATTAAGCGCTGTTTTTTATGGTTGGTTTTTGCTTAATTTTAAAAATAATTTTTTTAGATTTTTTTTAATTATGATAATTTCCGGAATTGCCGCTTCGTTAATTCTTGAAGGATATCACAATATTTATGATATGGTAGGAGGTTTACTCTTCGCAGCTCTTACAATAATATTATATAAAAAAACCTATCAATTTTTAAAAGCCAAAAAAATTAAAATTGCCGAAGAAAATCTAATGATTCTGATAATTTTTCTGCCGGCATTCTTCTTGATTTTTTTACTATTTTTCTTCTACCAAATTCGCCTTCATTCTTTGCTTGCCTTTGAGATGATGGCGATTTTGTGGTTTTGTTTTAGAAAAAGGGGTCAGGCTCAGGAAGTTTAATTATTTTTTCTAAAACAATTATTTTCATGATCATCCACCATTCCAACGGCCTGCATGAAAGCGTAACAAATTGTTGAGCCGACAAATTTAAAACCGCGCTTAAGCAAATCTTTGCTCATGGCGTCTGATTCTTTGGTTTTAGTTGGAATATCTTTAATCGAATCAATTTTATTTTTGATAGTTTTATAATTTACGAATTGCCAAATATATTTATCAAAAGATCCGAATTCTTTTTGTACTGCCAAAAAAGCTTTAGCATTTTGAATTGTAGCGGCAATTTTTAAACGATTGCGGATAATTCCCTTATCCTTGAGAAGGCTTGCTGCGTCTAGCTCGGTGAAGTTAGCAATTTTTTTAGCATCAAAATTTAAAAAAGCTTTGCGATAATTTTCGCGCTTGTTCAGCACAGTTTGCCAAGAAAGCCCGGCCTGTGCGCCTTCTAGAATCAGCATCTCGAACAGCAAACGATCATCATGCACGGCAACGCCCCATTCACTATCGTGATATTTTGTCATCAACTTATTATTTTGCGCCCATTGGCAACGTGGTTTTGTCATAAAATTTGCAATATGATAAATTGAAATTAAATATATCTGTTTTAAAAATAATAAATTTTTACGTATTAATCACAATTTTTAAATTAACACATGAGTAAAGATGATTTAGATGATAAGAAAAATGAGGAATTATTAATGCTTTTATTAGCGATCCTTGTTTTTGCCGGATCTAAATTCGGCAAGCCATTATTTTATTGTTTTCGAAGAATTTTTAACCCGGGTTATGAAGCTAGGCAAAATGAAATGGCTGAAGAGGAGAGGGCAAAATTGAGAGAAGCAGGCTTTAATGTTCCCGCCTCTAATAATACGGTCGTTATTAGTGCTCCTTCTGCATCACCTCAGCCAACAGGATCAAATCATTCTGCTAGTGAAATTGAAAATGACTTAAGTGGTCATTAACGCAAAATAGGCTGCCTTTAGGGGCCGGGATACTTTTAGCGAAAAGTATCCCGGCCCCTTTTTTTTGTCCTTTATCCCTTCGGGATACGGAAATGTCGCACGAGCCATTCGCCGCCTTGCGAGAATCCCCAAACGGTATATCTATGGGACATACGGGTAAAATTTTAATTAGATAAGGCACATATTTTTCCATCTATTTACATATTTGGGAACGGTAAATTTTTTTAGTATTTTTTGTTGCAATTTTTTCTCTTTGCTGCAATAATTTATTTTAGCAATACAACCTGAAAATTTTAAAAAATGTCAGCAACATTAGGGGCAGCAGCATCAAGTTTTGTTACTGCAGGTAGAAAGTCTCTTTTGGAAGAATTAAAGTCAAGAGGGCTTAATATTGATGTTGGAGCAGAATTTTATTTTATTGCTAAGATGTTATATGTTGATGATCTTCCCGAGGGCGTGAGTATTGATGTATGGCCTGCTCCTGAGATTTATTCTCGATCTAGTCCAAAGTTTGATAAAGTTAGTATTAAGGATGCAACAGACGAAGTTATATTAGAGTTTTACAGAACGTGGTATTTTTGTTATAGAGTTAATGGTTCTCCAGTTATATCTCCTAATTTAGGTAAATATGCTTCTCCTAAAGATTTTTTTGACAACGAAGTTGGAAATATAGAACTTATACAAAGATATGCTTCCTCATTGGTTAAGGATAAAGAATCTTCTATAGATAGTGAAGAATATGATCCTGAAAGTTTTATGGATCATATCTATTTTTTAAAAAAGAAGATTAATACTGGCGACAACGACATTTATTCACTTGCAGTATGGGGGGATAAATTAAAAATTACGATAGGTAGATACACTGATATTCAAGCTACTATTAAGAATGAAGCGGGAGCTGACCAAGAAATTACAATTCTTAATCCGGATGATTTAAAAAAAGTTTGTGATTTATGTGGTATAAAAACAAGACTGGAAGTTGAAGAGATAAAGACAAAACTTAATTCTGATCTTAATGATGAGATTGCAAAAAACAAATTACAAAAACAATTACAAAAACAGCTAGAAATAGAGAAAGCACAGCGAAATAAAGAAGAAAAAAATTTAATACAACAAAAAATTCACGACTTAGTGAGTTCAGTATGTAATCCGCAGGATGTGGAAAGTGTTTTAAAAACACATGGTGTGGAGTTTAGACCAACTATATATCGTAGGAATGAGCCTAGAAGATCATCTGAAGTGTCAGAGTTTCAATTTACAATAGGAAATCGTGGTGACAATTTTATCAAATTTAGTTCAATAACCAACAAAGGAGAGAATAAAGTTTCTTACTCTGTTCAATTTTATAGAAAGAGAGGAGATGCTCCTTTCTATTGTAAAAGATTTTCCGGGGCGGAAGGACCATCTTCTGCGCAGCGTTTTTTAGAGGAAGAATATGATTTCGTTAGCGCAAAATTATTTCTCGAAGACAACTATCTTTCTTCGTCTGAATTAAATGAGCTTTATGAAGATTTAAGTTCTAAAATCAAGTGGTACAATAAATCAGTTTTGGCACCTCTAAGATCGACAGATAAATCAGTTGATCCATTAAGTGGAGATAGCTCTTACTCTTCTAGTCCGGCGGCAAGATTTTCCCTATCTTCCGGTGGTAAACAAGGCGAAATTCGTGATACTACTCCTATATCTGATTCTTTGGATCGGTTACCCGCTACTATGGGCTCTTCTAGAAGAGGTGGAATGCATAGAATTTCGCCTTCTGGAGGCGGAGCTATATCGCCACCTTCTTCTTCCCTTCAAAGGGCTGCTCTCTCTATAGTCGGAGGAGCTGGCGCGCCTTTTGGTAGACCTTTTGATGGTATTAATGCCTTCGCAGGAAGCGCTCCACAAACCCCTACCGCAACCACTCTTAGTAGTGCATCTAAGAGTATTGTACCTACAAGAGGAGGAGTTGGCAGCACAAGTAGATATACCACAACTCGTCCGTGGCAAAAACCTCCTGAATAAAAAACAAAAGTATCCTTTTTCAATTTGCTTTTTAAAACCGGCTTTTGTAAACTCCCCGGCCTCTCCAATTTAAACATTTACTACGTCAAGTAAGAAATGCTAAATAATTTAACCTCTTAACCGAAAGCCGTGAGAAGCTTTCAAAAACAATCATTTATGACTAATACGAAAAACGAAGAAAATCTATTTGCGCAAGAAAATTTTGCCGAATTATTTGAAGAATATGAAAAAGACAGCCAAAAATTAATTGAAGGAACTGTCGTTAAAGGTGTAATCGTGGGTATTACAGACAAAGGTGTTGCTGTTGATATCGGCGCGAAATCAGTTGGTTTTATTGATGGCGCGGAATTTAAACGCGACGGCGAAATTGAAGAAGGTGACGTTGTTGACGTATTCTTGGAAAGACTTGAAAACAAAAGAGGCGAGCTAATCATCAGCCGCGATAATGCAAGACGTTTCAACAATTGGCATTACCTAAAAAATTGCTTGGAAGATAAATCTACTATCGAAGGCAAAGTTATCGGCAAAGTAAAAGGCGGTTACGCTGTTGACGTTAACGGCATCACTTGTTTCTTGCCAAGAAGCCAAGTTGATACAATGTTGCTTTCTGATGACAGCTTTTTAGTTGGTAAAATTGAAAAATTACAAGTTTTAAAAATTGATGACTTGCGCGGCAACGTAGTTGTTTCAAGAAGAGCCGTTCTTGAAGCGCAACGCAATGTCGAAAAAGAAAAAATGTTATCGAAAATCAAGGTGGGCGATTCACTTGACGGTATGGTTAAAAACATTACTGACTACGGTGCGTTCATTGATTTCGGAAGCTTTGACGGTCTTTTGCACTTAACTGACATTTCTTGGTGCCGCGTGCGTCACCCGTCAGAAGTTTTGAAAGTCGGTCAAGAAGTTAAAGTTCAAGTTATTAAATTTGACGAAGAATCTAAGCGTATTTCTTTGGGTATGAAGCAATTGCAGCAAAACCCTTGGGAATCAATTGCGCAAAGATATCCGGTTGGTTCAGTTGTGAAAGGTAAAATTACCAACATGACTAGCTACGGTGCTTTCGTTGAAATTGAAAGTGGCATCGAAGGTTTGGTGCATATTTCTGAAATGAGCTGGTTGAAAAATAATACCGCTCCGGGCAAAGCAGTTGGTGCCGGAAAAGAGGTTGAAGTTATGGTTCTTGACATTAATCCGCAAAACCACCGTATTTCTCTTGGCATGAAACAATGTGAGAAAAATCCTTGGCAAGCCTTCTCTGATGCGCATCAGGTTGGTGATGTTGTGGAAGGTGTAGTTAAAAACTTTACTGAATTTGGTCTGTTTGTTGGTTTTGACAGCGGCGTTGAAGGCTTAGTTCATGTTTCCGACATCTCTAACGATGCTAATCCGGAAGAAGTTTTGAAGAAATTCAAAAAAGACGAAAAAATTAAAGTTATCGTTCTTGGAAGCAATTATGAAAAAGAACGTATCAGCCTTGGCATCAAACAAATCGACAATCCGGCTTTCAAAGCTGATTTAGAAAAAATTGCTGCTGATTCAATCGTTTCTTGCGTTGTTATTAATGTGAAAAAAGATTTCTTGGAAGTTGAACTTGATTCTGGCTTGAAAGCTATTATTAAGAGACTTGATCTTTCACGTAGCAAACAAGATCAAAAAACGGAAAAATATGAAGTGGGTGACAGAATTGAAGCTAAAGTTATGCTTTTCAATAAAGTTAGCGGAAAATTACTTCTTTCAATAAAAGATATGGAAGAAGATGCTCACGAAGCGCATATTTATTCTGCTTCTGACAGTGGTGCGACAATCGGTTCAATTGCCGGCGACGTGCTTGAGTCACTTAAAAAAGAATAAAATTTATGACAAAGTCTAACAATCTTGCTGCCGTAATTTATTTGAAAAATAAAGTTAACAAATGGAAAAATGTGGCATTTTTATTTGCCCTTTTTTCCTTGTTGCTGGCTTTCAAATTGATGAACGGCAGCAGATTGTCAGATGAACTGGTTGATGGCGATTATATCGCTAATGTCAATATTGAAGGCATAATTTTTGAAGATAAATATCGTAGTGAAGTTTTAGAAAAAGTTGCTGCAGAAAAAAATATCAAAGCCGTAGTAATTAATATCAACAGTCCAGGCGGCAGTATCGTTGGCAGCGAAATTTTATTTAATGATTTAAGAAATATCGCCAAAGAAAAACCGATGGTTGTTGTTATGGATTCATTGGCGGCCTCGGGCGGCTATATGGCGGCCGTGGCATCGGATTATATTATTGCTCATAATGGCACTTTAACCGGTTCAATCGGTGTAATTATGGAATCGCCGGAGGTTACTGATTTAGCGGCTAAAATCGGGATTAAATTTAATACTTACAAATCTTCGCCACTTAAAGGCAGCCCGTCACCTTTTGAAAAATCAAATCCATTGGTGAACCAAGTAATTCAAGAATCTATCGCTGATAGTTATAAATTTTTTGCTGATTTAGTAAAAGAAAGAAGAGGTGAAAAAATTAATAAAAAATTACAACATGTAATTTTTGACGGTCGTGTTTTCACCGGAAGACAAGCTTTGGAAGCAGGATTGGTCGATCAAATTGGCGGTAAAAAAGAAGCTTTGTCTTATCTTGAAGCAAGTAAAATCGATGTAAAAAAATTGCCGGTAAAAGATGTTGATATTATTGAAAAAAAAGATATTTTTCTTGAAAGAATTTTTGGCTTAATTCCATTTTTTAATGACGCTAAAAATTCAATTTCAAATAAGCAATTAATGGCAATCATGGATTAAGTGGATCCTTTATTTTAGAGGTTCGGCAAGATTACGTGAAATATTTTGTAACTTTTTATTTGATATTTAAATTTGAGTTATTAATTTGCTTGCTCACCAAAAAATCTAGCCAATAGATTTTTAGTTTTTTTTAGTAAAAAACTTTTCTATTAACAATTTTTAATTTTTATGACTAACAACAACGAGATTTTCGACAGAGTAAAAAAAATCATTATCAACCACCTCGGCGCAGAAGATGCTAAAGTTACAGAAACAGCAAGCTTTATCGATGATCTAGGAGCTGATAGTCTTGACCAAGTTGAATTGGTTATGGCATTTGAAGAAGAATTCGGTATCGAAATTCCTGATGAAGCTGCAGAAAAAATTACAACTGTGGGCAGCGCGGTTAAATATATTTCTGAAAATATGTAATTACTCGTTTTAAGCGAGTTGTTCTTTTAAAATTATGGATTGTCTTTGGCTGCTTTGGTGGGCTTAGGGCAGTCCATTTTTTTTATGTCAGTAAAAAAAGGGGCCAGGCTACTTTTGGGTAAAAGTAGCCTGGCCCCTTTTGTTTAATGCGACGAGAGAATGGTTGGCGGGGGGGCGGGATTCGAACCATTATTTTTTAAGCAGTCACCCTGAGCTTGTCTAAGGGTGGCGGTAAACTCGGAGTGTATCGTCGCCCTTTGACAAGCTCAGGGTGACTGCTTTTGTTGGAGATTGTTTTAGAAAGAGTGGGGATTTTGTTTGAGAAGCCCTCCTTCGCCAAGGCTATGGCGGGCATCAGTTTTTCTAAATTCACTTCGTTCATTAAGAAAAACTAGATGGTCTGCCAGCCGAAGCTCGCAAGAGCGAAGGCTGGAGCGGGCGAAGGGACTCGAACCCTCGACATTCACCTTGGCAAGGTGACACTCTACCACTGAGCTACGCCCGCATATTTGTAGCAAAGAATTTGAAATGAGGCGGTTAATTTATACGGGCGAGAAATAATTTGCAATATGTGAAATGTAAAATTATTCTTCGATATGAGATCCCGTCATACAATGTCCTGTGGCGGATGGCTCACTAACAAACACAAAGCTTATGAAAAAATCTCTCTTGATATGCTGCCTATTAGCCTTAACTTCTTGCGTTGAAACTGTAGTGGTAGGATCAGCCGCTACTGGTTATTTAGCAACGCGTGAAAAAACTTTTTCTGATACGCAAAAAGACGTTGTAATTGCCAGTAAATTAGGGACGCAATTTATTGAAAAAGGTTTAAAAAATCCGGGAAATTCAATTGATATTACGGTAAATGAGGGTAGGGTATTATTGACCGGGATTGTTCGCGATGCAAGCAAGGGAAGGCTTGCCAATGATTTAGCTTGGCGACTTGATGGTGTAAAAGAAGTGATTGATGAAGTGCAGGTGCGCAGTGGTGATAGCTTACATGTTCACGATTTTACTACTGCTGCGGCTGATTATTTAATAACTTCGGAAATTGAAAGTAAGCTACTTTTTAAGCGCTATATTGCCTCGGTTAATTTTAAAATTACAACTGTGAATAGAACTGTTTACATAATCGGTGTGGCACAAAATGATGATGAAATGCAACGCGTTTTATCAACAGCATCAAGGGTTCGGGGTGTTAAAAAAGTTGTAAATCATATAGTCCTTGTTGATGATAAAAGACGAAATGGATAATCAAATCATAACTTTCGGATGTCGCTTAAACGCCTATGAAAGCGAAGCAATCAAAAAAGCGTTAGAAAAATCAGAACAAAAAAATCTTATCGTTTTTAATTCCTGCGCGGTGACTTCTGAGGCTGAAAGAGAGCTGCGTAGTGCTGTGCGTAAGGTGCGCAAAAATAATCCTGAGGCAAAAATTGTCGTGACAGGTTGTGCAGCGCAAATTGATCCGACGAAATATGCTAAGATGGCAGAAGTGGATTTAGTGTTGGGGAATGTTGAAAAGTCTAAATCAGAAAGCTACTTACCCCTCACCCCAACCCTTGGCGCAGTGCGCCAAGCCCTCAAGGGGAGAGGGAGTTTGTCCGAGAATTCATTACAACTCCCTCTCCCCTTG
>CAZDLU010000001.1:24356-128582 GCA_964506725.1 uncultured Rhizobium sp. | reverse complement strand
TTGGCAGCTACCCGAGGCTTATCGTAAGCCTGTCACGTCCTTCATCGCCTTTCTATGCCAAGGCATCCATCAAATGCCCTTACTTTGTTTATTTACAAAGTTATGTGCAGAATAAATCTGCAAGTAACAAATAAATCTAATAATAAGGTTGTCTTGAGATTACTTTTGAATTGCAAATTAAACGTTCATTTCTAAACGCGTTAATTGCGGTATTCTCTATAGTTATCAATTATTTACGATTTTAAAGAACAAACGACTCTTAAGGAAAAAACTGTTTTAATTTTTTCCTTGACTTCAATTTTTTTTGAAGGGAAATCGTTATGTTTATCTAACTTTTATGAAGTTTGTTATCTAATCCTCAAAAAATTAGGAGGCACAATTAAACCAATTTATTTTTAGTTGTCAACAGTATATTTCAATTTTTTTTAAGTGGTTTTGGATGTAGTGTTTTCTTGGGATGAGGAGTTTTTTTAAAAAATTTTTTTAAAAAATTTAAAAAAATTATTTCAAATTTCAATAATAAAACACGATCAAAATGTTCGCTTAATAGTTTAATCTCCGCCGTCTAAATGATTGGGTCAATCTTGCAACGAATTTAATCTAATGAGTTCTTGCAAGAAATAAGTCAATCATTTGGTTATGTGACAGTGAGTAAATATTCAAAAAACAAAAAAACCGCTTTAGAAATTTTTCTAAAGCGGTTTTTTAAAATTATTTTAAAAGAAAAAACTAACTTAAGTAGCAGCTTCTTCTTTATTTTCTTTTTCTTCTTTTTTTGCAGATTTTTTCTGATTTTTATCTTCACCTTTCAAAAGTGATTCAGCTTCTGATTCACTTCTGCTTACAGCAAGACGAATATTGAATTCAATGTCAGAATGCGGCGCTACTTTTACTTCATAAATACCAATTTCTTTGATTGGTTTCTTCAAGAATATATTATTGCGATTGATGGCTTTTTCACCATAAACTTCATTTATTCTTGCTGCTATGACAGCAGAAGTAACGGAACCGTAAAGACGACCATCATCCGAAGCATTTTCGATGATAATAATATCTTTGCCGGCAATTTTTGCTTTTACTTTAGAAGCGCTGTCAAGGCTATGCTCATTGGCTTTTTCGAATTCCTGTTTTCTTGATTCAAAAATTTTGAAATTATTTTCAGAAAAAGAAATTGCTAATTTATTGGGAATTAAAAAGTTTTTAGCATAGCCGTTTTTTACTTCGATAACATCACCGATTCTGCCGAGATTTGAAACTGCAGCAATTAAAATAATTTTCATATTAATTAATTGATTCTTTATTGATTGGAGAAATTAGCGCTAAATGGCGCGCGATCTTGATAGCATTAGCAAGAGCTCTTTGTTTTTTTACAGTGACTCCGGTAACTCTGCTTGGAATAATTTTACCTCTTTCAGATAAAAATTTATTTAATAACTTCAAATTTTTATAGTTAATTTCCGCAACAGAGATATCGCGTAGCGGACAGCTTTTCTTCTTTTTGATAAATACGCTTTGATTAACCAAAGAGATTTTTAAGAAACCTTCATCAGACTTATCTTGCGTATGTTTTGTAGTGTTTTTATTTTGCTTATTAATAGCCATAATTTACCTCTTAAACTTCGAATTGAACCTGGTCAAGCACTAGATCGATCTTGCTTGGCTCTTTTTTAGCCGATACTTTACCGGCTTTATAATCTTTAGCGGTTTTTGACATGAATAGCGGCGATTCTTTTTCATGCGCTTCCACTTTGAAAACAGAGCTTCTGATGATATCTTCATTAAAGCTCATAACGCGCTTCAATTCAGCAACGGCAGGATATTTTGCATCAATATTTAATAGCACATAATGGCCGCGTGAATTCTTTTTTACTTTGTAAGAAAGAGTGCGCAGTCCCCAATATTCTTTGGAAACAATTTTACCTTTTTCATCGGTAATAATCTTAGAAAGCTTGTCAGTCAAGGCATCGACGTCATCAGCAGTCAAATCCTGTCTAGCAATAAAAACGGTCTCGTAAAGAGGCATATTATATTTAAGTTGATTAATTTTTAAGTAAGCATCAGCTAACAAAAGGCATTGCAGGATAGAAGAAGGATTTTTAATTGCAAGATAAAGTTTTGTTAAGATATAATAGATCCATGCAAATTCTAAACCGCAAAGCCAATTTCAATTATACGATCGAAGAGGAATTCGAAGCCGGAATCATGCTGCTTGGTAGCGAGGTAAAATCGCTGCGTGAAGGTAAGGCTAATATTTCGGAAAGTTATATTGCCGAAGTAAAAGGTGAATTATTTTTAATTAATTGCAATATTTCAGAATTTAAAGGCGCAAATCGTTTTAATCATGCGCCGAAAAGACCGCGCAAACTTTTGCTTCATAAAAAACAAGTGCAAAAAATTTTAGGAAAAATGCAGGAAAAAGGTTTTTCCGTGGTACCTATTAAAATTTATTTTAAGAAAAATTTTGCTAAAGTTTTGATTGGAATCGGTAAAGGAAAAAAACTTTATGATAAGCGCGAATCAATAAAGGCGCGCGATGACAGACGTAGACAGCAAAGAGGAGAGGAATGACAAACCCGCTTCTGCTGCCGATTTCATCACTAAACCGCGTGGGCAATGTTGTAACTAAATATCTTAGCAAATTAATTTCCGGCAATCGCGTTTTTGACTTACTCTTACATAAGCCTGTGCGCGCTGAGAAAATTTTATTTTATCCGCGAGTTTTTGAAGTTGCAAATGGGCAATTGGTGGTTTTGAAGTTAAAAGTTGAGTCTCACGTTAAGCCAGAAAATAAACGCCAGCCTTACAAAATAGTGTGCTCTACACCAAGCGGTTATGTTAATTTGGTGTTTTTTAAAATTTTTCCAAGTCAGTTGCAGAAGATGAAAATTGGCAATGAACTCGCTGTTTTGGGATACTTGGAGCGCAGTTTTATCGGCAAGAAAATGGAATTGCAAATTTCACATCCGCAAGAAATTTTACCTGTCGGTGAAATTGAAAAAATGCCGAAGTTGAATGTAATTTACCCTTTAACGGCTGGCATTACACAGAGATTTTTGACACAAAAAATTAGGGAAGTTTTGGCGAAGGTTGAATTGGAAAATGAGGAATGGATTGATGGAGAGTTAGTAAAGCGTAAAAGCTGGCCGAGCTTTTCGGAAGCATTGAAACTGTTGCACCATCTAACCCCTTATCCCAACCCTCTCCCTCAAGGAGAGAGGGAGTTCCTTGGAGCGCTTCCCTTGAGGGAGAGGGTTGGGATAAGGGGTGGCAACGAACTCGGACGCGAACGCCTGGCCTACGATGAATTTCTCGCTTGGCAAATTGCAGTTTTGTTGGCAAAAAAAAATTCAGTGCGACAAAAAAAACTTATAAAAGCAGAAAAAAATTTAGCTAATGAATTTATAAAGCAACTACCGTTTGAGCTTACAAAATCACAGCTTCAAGCCATAACAGAAATTGAGCAAGAAATTTTTTCAAACAAAAAAATGTTACGACTTTTGCAAGGTGATGTCGGAAGCGGAAAGACTGTGGTAGCAATAACGGCCTGCCTTAATAAGCTTTCACAAAAACAGCAATCTTGTATAATAGTGCCGATTTCAATTTTGGCAAAACAGCATTACGCTTACTTACAGAAGCTTTTACAAGGTTTTGATATAACTATAGAAATTTTAACAAGCGCTACTACTAATAAGCAAAGAACAAAAATTTTGAATGATTTATCCGAAGGTAAAATTGATATTCTAATCAGTACTCATGCGGTTTTAGAAGATGATGTAAAATTTAAAAATTTAGGGTTGGCGGTAATTGATGAACAACATCGTTTTGGAGTAATACAACGTTTAAAACTTGTAAAAAAGGGTGAAGACGTTGATGTTTTGTTAATGAGCGCAACGCCCATTCCGCGCAGCTTGATGATGGGTTTGTATGGTGATATGGATATTTCTATTTTAAGCGAAAAACCAAAAAATCGTCAAAAAATTGAAACGCTGGTGATATCAGAAAAAAAACTTGCTGAAGTGTACCAAGCTATGAAACGCGCGGTCGCAAGAGGAGAAAAAATGTATTGGATTTGTCCGATGATTGAAGAAAATGCCGAAATTAATTTAACTGATGTCACCAAAAAATATAAAGAATTAACGGAGATTTTTGGTGAAAAAGATGTGGCTTTAATTCATGGTAAAATGAAGGAAAGGGAGAAAGAAAAAATTATGCTTCAATTTATTGAAGGAGAAGCAAAAATACTGGTTGCAACTACTGTTATTGAAGTTGGAATTGATGTGCCTGACGCTACGATTATTTTAATTGAAAATGCTGAAAATTTTGGATTGTCGCAATTGCATCAATTACGTGGCCGCGTTGGTCGCTCTAGTAAAAAATCATTTTGTATTTTACTTTATGGTGAAAAATTTGGCGCCACGGCGCGTAAGCGTCTTGGATTTTTACGCGAATCAAATGATGGATTTTTTATTGCCGAAGAAGATTTAAAATTGCGCGGCAGCGGCGATTTACTTGGCACCAAGCAAAGCGGATTTCCGGAATTTAGAATTGCTGATTTTAATTTTGATTCTGATTTACTAAAAATTGCTCATAAAAATGCGCAGGTAATTTTAAATGCTGATTCTGATTTAAAAATGCCGCAAAGCCGGAAATATCAAGATCTGCTCAAGCTTTTTCATTATGATGAATGTTTGAAAAATATTGACAGCGGATAAATTATTTTCTAACTTTTCTCGGTAAAACAAAAAAAGTATTTTCAACTATTCCTTCCATATCGCTTACAACCACTTCTTCTTTTACCAATTCTTTAATACGGTTAATTACATTTTGGACTAGAATTTCGGGAGCGGAAGCTCCAGCTGTAAGCCCTACTCTCTCAACACTTAACAACCATTCCGGCTTTATATCTTCAGCGCCATTTATAAGATATGATCTTAAGCCACATTCTTCACCAAGATCGCGCAAACGATTGGAATTGGAGCTATTTCTAGCGCCGATTACCAATAAAATATCAACCATTTTGGAAAGTGAGCGCACAGCATCTTGACGATTTTGCGTGGCATAACAAATGTCTTTGGTAGCAAGTCCCTGTTGCATTTGCGGAAACCTACGCTCTAAGACTTCCACAATTTTTTTAGTATCATCAACGCTTAACGTTGTTTGTGTAACATAAGCAATTTTTGCCGCACCTTTAATTTCAACGCTTAACGCATCTTCTTCATTAGTAACCAAAATAACATTTTTCTTAACGCGACCGCTGGTACCTTCAACTTCCGGGTGGCCACGATGACCGATTAAAATAATTTCGTAATCTTCTTCTTCATATTTTTTAGCTTCGCGGTGAACTTTACTGACTAAAGGACAAGTAGCATCAATCACGTCCAATCCTCGTTCCACAGCATCTTCTTCAACTCGATCGGAAACACCGTGCGCTGAAAAAATCGTAATTGCACCGACCGGAATTTGGCTAACTTCATCAACGAAAATGGCACCTTTTTTACGCAAAGATTCCACCACGAATTTATTATGCACGATTTCATGGCGCACATAAACCGGAGCTCCGAATTTGGCGATAGCTTTTTCAACCGTCTCAATAGCGCGTGTAACGCCGGCACAAAAACCCCGTGGCTTGGCAAGAATAATATTCATAAGTTTTTAAAAAAGATTATTTATATCGTCAATACTAGGACCAGTCCTTATAGTATGAGCTACATCGTCTACCAAATTTCCCGCCTTACTTGACTTGGCACCAGCGCCACTATCTCTTTTTGCCGCGCTATCACCAGTTTTTCCTTTTCCAACCTCTTTAGCAATGCCTTTAGCCGCGCCATAAGCTTTTGCGCCCCCTCTTTTTATTAATTTACTGGCAACTCTCGTACCGCGTCTTTGAATGCCACGCGCCACACCAAACGAAGAATTTGCCATTTTGACGGCACTGATTTTCCATCCACCGAGATCTCCCCCACCGACTAAATCTGCGGCCAGTTTTGCTACTTGATCCATGAAACTTAGAAAAATAAACATCAGAATTGCCGATTTTATTATGGTATTAATTTTATTTTCATTAAGCGAAGTAAGAACCGGAACGCCTATTCCTAAAACTTCAAGACCGGTATAAGTTTTCATTTGGGAAATGCGAAAGATACAATAAATACTATTATCATTAGCATCACCATTACAAACAATTTGTTTTGGATTCTTGCGACCTTTCGGATCATCACTGGTACCGGCAAATGTGGCATCTCCGATAACTATTTTGTCAAAGAAACTAATTAAAATTGCAAAATAAAGAAAGAGAATCATCGGTTGCAAAGCAAAGCCGAGAAGTTGTTTAGCCCAACCATTAAAAATTCCCTTGGTTTTATCAAAAAGCCAGCAAGTGATTGTAAGCGGTGAAACATAAAGCAAAATTACCGTTGCCGTTATAGAAACCAGCAATACATGCATTCCTCTTACTACAATTGCAATTAAGAAAAAGGCAAAGAAAAAGGCACCGACCACAAAAACCAGACCAAAGCCGCCGGTAAATAAACCACCCAAAATCATTACAATTAAATTTGGCACCGAAACTTCCGGGCCGAACCCCAAAGCGCGTGCAATCTTGCAATCAATAGTATCAAGCGCTTTAAGATAATCTTTACCATCCGGATAGCGTGGGCTCGCATATTTAGTAGTTTCATTATCATCAGCATAATCAAAACGCGGAAACTGACAGCCATCTAATTTGGAATCATCACCCGACTCATCAAGTTGGAAAGTCACACTGGAAAGGAAACTTGACATGCCGAGAATACCTTGCACAAAACCGGATTGCCAACCGGTACCGAGAGCAAAGTAAAAAATTATCCCTATTTTCATTAAATAATGCAGCAACTCTTTTTTAGCAAGTTGACCTTGAGCAAACAATGTTTTCACACCATAAAACATGATAGAAAGCGTTAAAACCAGCTTAATTGAATCGCGCAAATTATCCTGAATTTTTATAAAAAATGATTTCCCGGGAACGCCATAGGCCTGAATATCATAACCTTTTCTATAAGTATAATTGCCGCTTTCGCACTCATCGCGATTATTCGGAAACTCATCCGGATCAGAGCAAACAGTGGTTCCGGCTATGTTTAAAAATATATTTTCCATTGTCTCTTTAAAGCATTGCACCATTGGCGCCGAAAAGCCACGATTATTGATAGGCAATAATGCCGAAGTGTAGCTATAGGAATTTTGCGAATCACCTTTCATATCGCGACAAGCCGAAGCAATGTATGCACCGGTAAGACTGCTCATTCTAACATTTGGCAAAACCGGAATTTTTGAACAATGGTTCATAAATTGACAAAAATTCTCGACTTGTGAGGTATCGGTAGTTTTATATTTTCTGATTTCAGTACCGCCGCCCAGCAAATGGTCGTAAGGACAAACGGAATAAGTTTTGGCGCAAACATAATTTATTTGCTTGCGACTTTCGTAAATATCAAAAGTTATAGAAGTTGGCGACGAGTCAAAAACTCTAAAACCGGAAACTTTACATTTTTGTCCAATCTCACAAAAATTATATTCGCCGCGACTTTCAATACAGATTGCTTTTTGGCTACGTTGCCTACAACAATCGTAAGATTTTACGGCATCAGGATTAGTTCTGCCGGAAAGCAAGAAACGACTGCAAGCATAAGACGGCGTAGCAGAAGGGCCAACCATGTAGTAACGTTGATTATCGCTACCATAACCCAATATTTTCATTCTGGTATCACTAAGCCAGGAAACCGGATTGGTGCAACTATTATCCTCATACTCCATGCCACCATAAATATATTCACGAAAATATTTATTAGTAATTCTTGAAGCTTTTTCATCAGCAGTACCGGTAATACCATATTTGCTGCAATTTGAATCAAGTGTCCCGCCGGCGAATAAACTGCTGATACATTTTTGGTAAGGACCTTTTCCTTTCATCCATACGGTTTGACCATCGTCGCGTACTTCCTGAGCCCAACTATTCCAATCCGCACCACAAATTTGTGCGTGAGCATAAGCATCTTTAGCAACGCCCCAAGTTGTGGAAAGCGCCGCAACAGCCGCGCCAAGTGCGGCAGTATAAGAAGCTAAAGCGCCGCAACACCTCGCAGCATCCGAGGCGGCAATTGGAGATTGGCCACAGGCAATAACGTTAGCTCCAAGCGAAGTAGCACATTGCGTCTGCCATCCTATATATTCACCAACCCTTGTAGCGCATCGCCCCACAAGTTTTGCTGCTTTTGTCGGAGTGCTGGGAGTTAAGGTAGGAGAAGGCGGAGGCGGCGCAATGTCTTCGATTTCTTCTGCCGGCTTTTGCATCATGCCGGCAGTATTAAGTGCCGTACATAATTTTTTGGTAACATATTCATCAGCCAGCATTATGGCTCCAACGCCTGAAATAAAGCCAATGCAAGACGGATTAGAAAATACCCATTCTATGTCGTTATTATTGGAAAATGGACTAAAAGCAATCGAACCGGTATCGCATTTATTAGAATCGGTATCAAAAGTAATATCATCTCTTACCCCATCATAAATAGCGTAGGAATCAGGAGAAATGGTGATCGCAATAAAAAATAATAATGCGATTAAAGTTTTTAGACAGCAATGTTTTAAAAAATTACTGCGCATCAAAAATGTTGATTATACTATTTATTTCTTCGTTAGCGGTTTTGAAAGATGTGCGGTTAACAATCAAGAAAGAACTGACATCAAGTATTTTTTTAAACTCCGCCATATCATTTTCGGCAAGCGTTTTGCCGCTGCTTACTAAATCCAGAATAAAATCACAAAGATTTAACTTCGGTGCAATTTCAATAGCGCCATTTAATTTTATAATTTCAGCCTGAACTCCGATGCTTGAAAAATAACGCTTGGCAAGCTCTGTATATTTTGTAGCAATGCGGATATGGCTTATTTTTTCCAAATCCAACTCAGCCGATTTGTCGCCGGCAATTGATAAACGACATTTACCGATTTTTAGATCAAGCACCGAAAAAATTTCAGATGACTGAAATTCCTCTAACACGTCAAGCCCACAAATACCAATATCCGCTGCCCCGAATTTCACAAAAGTTGCCACGTCAAAACTTCTTACTTTTACGATTTCCAAATCGGAAAAATTTGTCGTAAAAATTAATTTACGTGAAGAGTCATTAAAAAAATCATCTTCCGGAATTAATCCGATACGCGAAAATAAAGGTGTCAACTCTTCCAGGATTCTGCCTTTTGGAACCGCCATTAAAATTTTTTTCATAGTTAAAAATCTTTAATATATCTTACTAAAAGACCTACGGAATTATAGGTTTCAAGACTTGTCTTATAATTTATGCGCTGATTTTTATAACCGATTTGCAATAATAATTTATCAAAAATTTTATTTTTCTTGAACTCATATCCCATAGAAATTTCACTTAAATTTTCGTCAAAACCATATTGTACCACTTGAATATTTTGACGCTGTCCATAACCCAAAGTTAAGTTCCAGGCATCGTAAATCCTGGCAATAACATTACCGACAAAATAATTTTCAGTTACATCGGAATTACCGTTTAAATTTTTGGTATGATTATATTCAAGCAAACTATCGAGCAAAAAATTATTACTTAATGGCAATTTATAATTCATGCCCGCAACAAAGCCTTTTTGGTTTTCGATTTTATTTTTATCAACCAAAGTCGCTCTAGAATTAACACCCATGTTCAAATAAGAAAAATGATAACTCAATTTTTCTTTTTCACTAAAATTAAAATTAACATCGAGCGAGGTTTGAAAAGAAAGCGCATCCCCTGCAAGTTCACCTTTCGCTGCAGAATCACGTTTATTAAATATGGCGTTATCTAAATATTTGCGGTCATTTTTAAAAATACTTAAACCGAAATTATATTCTCCTACCTTCTTGCTGTTGCCAGCATGATATATTCCGCTAAAACCTATTTTTTCCTGCTGGCGATAATTTTGAGCAATATCGCGAATCCAAATACCACGATTCCATTTCCACGCCGTACCGTAATTTAAATTAAATTTTCCGGCAATTATCGCGATTTTTTTATTATCATAACCAAAAGCCAATTCTCGTACATTTATTCCTTCATTTTCAAAAGTATGATCGCCACCATCAGGCAAATTTCTGCCTTGCGGCCGCAATTCCAAATAGCTTTTTAAGAAGAAATTCTCGGTAAAATTAAGTGAAGAATAAAGCCGGGCATTGACGGAACTATTCTTGAATTCTTGAGTAGGCACCGTAGCCTGATAATTATCATCAAAATTAGCATCAAGAACCAAGTTATTGCTAAATTTTATTTTCACATCTTCCAAATAATCCTCGGCAATATCGGTTATGATCCCTTGATTATCAGATTCTTGCGCATAAAGCTCATAAGGAAAAAAAGCGATTAGAAAAATAAAAAATCTTTTCATTAAGAAAATTAAAACGTAATTTGCGATGATTAAAATGGCCTTATCCCTTTAAAGATACGACAATGTAGAAAAGCCACACCACACGACTTTAGGGGATTTCCACGTATGTCAATGGAACATACGAGTTAAAAATTAAGATAATATTTATGCCGAGTTTAATATTAATCGCAATAAGTTTCTCTCTTGGATTCTTTATCGAAAGCATCATTGGTTTTGGGGGCGGACTGATTGCTTATTCGATTCTGGCTTTTTTTATTGATCTTAAGGAAATGGTGCTTGTGGCACTTTATGTCGGAACGCTTTCCAGCGCTTACATAATTTTTACCGATCGCAAATCTTTTAACAAAAAAATATTTAGATCAGTTCTGCCCTTAGCGCTAATTGGCACGATGATTGGAGTGTTTGTTTTTGCCAAATTTTCTTCCGCCAATTTAGCCTTGGGTTTTGGAATTTTATTGCTTTTTCTAGGATTGAAAATTTTATTTTTCGATCATTTGGAATTGCCGAAAATATTGCGCAAGAAATTAATTTTCATCGGCGGAATATGTCACGGAGCCTTTGGTATCGGCGGCCCATTCTGGGTAAGCGCTATCAAAAATGATTTCAAACATAAATCAGAAATGCGCACAACTTTAGCGGTAATTTTTGTATTTTTTAACTTCGTGCGCGTGCTGCAACTTTCCTTACAAGATCAAATTCATCCGGATTTCTTCGCAAAAATTTGGTGGATAATAATTCCGGTTTTTGCGGCAATTCAGCTTGGTTACCATTTTCATCTAAAAATTACCGACACGGCCCTGAAGCGCGCGATTGCGGGCTTGATAATGTTAAGCGGAATAAAATTTCTAGCTAATTTTTTCCTGTAAAACTTTTATTAATTCTGCATGATGAAAATAAACCGCTAAATTATTTTCTTCCAAAACATCTTTTGGAATCGTCTTAGAAATCGTATAATCATCATGGCCGTAAACAATTGGCGTGCATCTTGAATTTAAAGCACAAGCCACATCAGCGATTGTGTCACCGATAAACCAGATTTCATCTTTTCCTAATTCTAAATCCGAACCCATTAAAGCCAGTTCAACCGGCTCACGGCTTGGCTTGTCGGCTGATGAATCCATTGAGCCAATTAGCGCAAAAAAATATTTATCAACTTGTAATTTCTGCGCTTCTTTACGTAAAGTTACGCCGATTTTATTGCTGACGATAAATTGTAAAATTCCCATTTTTTCCGCCGCTTCAATCAATTCCAAAGCACCCGGTAATAAGCGCAGATCCTTCAGATTAATGGATCGGTAAGTATTTTTGTAAATCTCGCCGGCCTCTTGCCAATTATCACCAAAAATTTCCGGAAAAGATTCGCGCATTGATTTATGGACGGTATTTCTTACCTTTTCGAATCCCCACGGTTCGCGTCCCATCCTTGTCATTGTTGTATCGATGGCAGTTTGAATTAATGGCCAAGTATCAACCAAAGTATTGTCCCAATCATAAATAATTGCTTTGGGTTTTTTTAGATTTTGTAAATTTTGCATTTAAAATAAATTTTTGATATAGCGAAATGCTTCTACTCCTAGTAAGACCGCCGCTAGTGAAATTGAAATACCGATTATGCCAACAATAATTCCTAAAATTACCACTAGCCCATCTTTACCCACAAGACCAAAAGAAATAATTAAAATTCCCAAACCCGGAATAAAATTGGAAAGCGGCATCGGTAATAAAATGAAAGAAGCAAAAACAAAAATAAAAATTCCGATTATTCTTTCCGCTAAAGGTAAAAACATAAAATTAAGTCTAGGTCGTAATATACCCTCAACCTTACGTATATAAGGCGCAGACTTTTGCACCAACATTGCCAGAACCGATCTTTTTACAGATAAATCAGAAAATCTTTTCGGCAATTTAGGTGCTTTATAACCAAAAATCATTTGCAGTGAAAATATAACGAGCGGAATTGAAATAATGCTCGGAAATGGTGGCGGCAAAGGAATGATAATACCGAAAGCAAAAATCATAATCGCCAAACCAAAACCGAGAGAGTTCATCGCGTCAACTAAATCTCGGATCGGAACACGGTCAGAAGATGAATTATTTACGACATCTTCAATTACTTGAGTTGTGATTATTTTTTTTTGATCCATTTAGAATAGAATTCGAACATCCTTATTGCTTATTCGCCATCCTTGAAGCCTGCTTCGATGATCTCGGGAGGAAAAACCCGGGAGTAAAACTCAGGAGATCCTCGTCCTTTAGGACAAGGATGACGATTGTGGATAAGTATTTTTTATTTTTAAGTTATTACTTTTTTTCTTCGTCTTTTTTCCCATCTTTTTCTTCCGCTTTCATCCCATTTTTCAATTCCTTAACACCGCGACCCAAGTCGCGCATGACTTGCGGTAATTTGCCAGCACCAAAAAGCACAAAGACAATAACTAAAATTAATAATAATTCACCTATTCCAATTGACATTTTTACTCCAAGTTTAAATTTTGAAACTTTCAAAGACTCTCTTTAGTCACCCTGAGCTTGTCGAAGGCTGTGTCTCAAGCTCGGAGCAAAACACATCCTTCGACAAGCTCAGGGTGACTAGGAGATATAAAAAAACATTTTACTTTAATAACTTCATCAACTCGCCCCACTCTCTTACGCTGAGCCCGCTTCCCTCTTGCTCCACTTTCTCACCCTTCACCATTTTCTTAATCACCTCAAGCGCCGGGCCAGACAATTCCTTGCCTTCGCGCCGATGCTTCATAAAGGCCTCGTAAGAAATCGGCACCCATTTTTTTACCATGTCGAGCATGGCTTCAGCATAAACGCGAATCTCATACTGCGCGTGCGAATCGGCGCGCAAGTAAAGAAAATGCAGCAAATTATGCAAATCAATTTTCCAATACCATTGTGTGTAACAACTCAAAGGCAAATTCATCCGCGCCAATTCACGAGCGAGGCCATCTTTATTTTCATCAACAACATTGCCCTTCGAATCCTGATTAATCATTTCCAAATAATGATTATAGGCATTTAGTGAATCGGTTTTTAGAATTTCCAAAACACGTTTTTGCTCGGAAGCATTGAGCTCTCTGCTTTCGTCACGTCCTTGATGATTGATTTTTGATTGTGCCGCTAAATGCTGGGCTTTTGGCACATAAAATTCATCTTCCACAATTGAATAGCGCGCCGAATATTCGTTAACAGAAGCCGTGCGATGGCGAATCCATTGGCGCGCCACAAAAATCGGAAGCTTTATATGAAATTTAATTTCGCACATTTCAAACGGAGTTGTATGGCGATGCGCAATTAAATAATTAATCAAACCCTTGTCAGCGTTGATTTTTTTAGTGCCGGCGCCATAAGAAACACGCGCCGCCTGCACAACTGAGGCATCATTTCCCATATAATCAACAACACGCACGAAGCCGTGATCCAAAAGCTCTGTCGGCTTGTATAAAATTTTTTCCAAATCAGGAGAAACTGGGCGCAAGGTTTGATTTGACTGGTTGCGAAGCTCGTTAATTTCAGCGAGCTGCTCTTTTGTGATAGTCATTTTAATTTAACATTTATCATTTAACATTGAATGCAAGTGATATTAAATGGTAAATGTTAAATGTTAAATGATAAATTACTCACCATTTTAACAACCATTCCCGGCACCCCCGGCATCTATCAGTTTCTAAACTCTGATGGCAATTTTCTTTATGTCGGAAAAGCCAAAAATTTAAAAAAGCGCTTAACCAGTTACAGCAAAAGCAACGCGCTTTCGCCAAGAATTGCGCGCATGGTTTTTTTGGCAGAAAAAATTGAAATTGTGCAAACTGAAAACGAAGTCGAAGCGCTTTTGCTTGAGCATAATTTGATTAAAAAACACGCGCCAAAATATAATATTTTGCTGCGCGACGATAAAACTTTTCCTTATATTCACATCACCAATCACCAATTCCCACGCATCGAGAAATTCCGCGGTGCACGCACCAGCGGCCATTATTTCGGACCATTTGCTTCCGCGCATGACGTTAATCACACGATCGATATTTTGCGCAAAAGTTTTCTGCTAAGAAATTGTTCAGATTTAGATTTTAAAACGCGCAAAAAACCTTGCTTGGAATATCAAATTAAAAGATGCACTGCGCCTTGCGTTTCTTATGTCAGCGAAGATGAATATAAATTATCCGTAAAAAATGCCGTTGATTTTTTAGACGGAAAATCTGTGGAAGTGCAAAAAAAATTAACGCAAAAAATGCAAAAATTTAGCGAAGATTTTGAATATGAAAAAGCCGCCGCGATCCGCGACCAACTTAAGTCTTTGCACTCAATTCAAACCAAACAAAATATCAATATTTTCGAACTTGCCAATTGCGATATCATTACTTTGGTTGAGAAAAATAATATGATTTGCATTTACGTTTCATTCTACCGCGGCGGCCATAATTACGGGGCTAAACCATATTTTTTTGAAGGAGAATTTCCAGAAAGGGGTCAGACCCCTTTTTCCAGAAAGGGGTCTGACCCCTTTCTTGAAACCAATCATTTTTTAAGCGAATTTTTAGGACAATTTTACTTGTCGCAAATGCCGCCGAACCTTGTTTTACTTAATTTGGATTTACCTGAAAATAATTTAATGAATGAATTTTTAAGTAAAATTGCCGGAAAAAAAGTTATTGTTAAAACTCCCAAAGGCGGAGCTAAGCTCTCTACTGTCAAGGATCAAGAGCGTATTGCCTTGCAAAATATCGAACAAAAAATTTCGCAAAATTTAAGTGATAAAAAAATTCTTTTAGAAATTAAACGACTTTTCGATTTACCAAATATTCCGCAAAAAATTGAAGTTTATGATAATAGTCACACCGGAAATACCAATGCGGTTGGAGCTATGATTACCGCAGGCTCCGAAGGTTTTATAAAAAGCGGTTATAGAAAATTCAACATCGGCAAACACGATAAAAAAACCGCTAAAGATGATACGGCAATGATGCGCGAGGTGTTGTTTCGCCGTTACAGCAAAATTAAAAAAGATTCTTATCCTGATTTGATAATTCTTGACGGCGGTAAGCCACAATTGAGTGCGGCACAAAAAATTTTTACTGAATTAAAAATTGACGTGCCTTTTATTGCGATGGCTAAGGGCGAGGAAAGAAATAAAGGTGAAGAAAAATTTTTCCAGGTTGGCAAAGAGATGTTGGAATTGCCGAAAAGTAGTCCGGTTTTGCATTATTTACAAAGGCTGCGTGATGAAGCACATAGGTTTGCAATTATGAGTCATCGGGTGCGTAGGAGTAAGGCTTTTACAGGGCATTAATTTCTTAACATCGAGTAAGTCACCCTCACCCTAGCCCTCTCCCCTCAAGGGAGAGGGGACACTCGGAGTATTCCCTCTCCCTTGAGGGGAGAGGGCTAGGGTGAGGGTGACTTACTCGATGTTAAGGGATACTAATTTCACTTTCATGTCCACCCCTTGAAACTTTAAAATTAATACCAATAATATTTCCCATGAAAAAAATCATCCTTTCATTAATAATTACGACTTTATTATTCTCCGGCTTCAAAACCTTCGCTACCGGCTATTCTGAAAGCTTTTCTTCTTTTGAACAGGAAGAAACTTCCGGCGATGACGATCTGAAACTGGCTCATGCTTCTTTCGCAATTCCTGATTTTTTCAAAAAAGATTTATACAGTCGCAATTACCAAAACGAATTGCGCCCTGCCGAATTCACTTCTTCAATAACAACCCCGCCGCCTAATTTTTCATAGTTAAACGTCGTAGTCATGCTGAGTCTGTCGAAGCATGATGCAGGCACGTACCTAGAATCATGCTTCGACAGGCTCAGCATGACATCCAGATAAAAATTAAAAAATTATGAAACTATGAAATATCTAATCAGAAATCTTAAACGCGATCTTCCTGCAAGTATCGTTGTATTCTTCGTTGCCCTACCGTTGTGCCTTGGTATTGCTCTTGCCTCCGGGGCACCTTTATTTTCCGGAGTAATTGCCGGAGTTGTCGGCGGTATTGTTGTCGGCTATTTAAGCGGTTCAAACCTCGGTGTTAGCGGCCCGGCGGCCGGTCTTGCCACTATAGTTTTCAGCTATATTTCTCTGCTTGGCTCTTACGAAGCATTTTTATTCGCCGTCATAATCGCCGGGCTTATCCAAATTGCGGCGGGCTATTTAAGATGCGGCTCAATCGCCTATTATTTTCCTTCTTCGGTTATCAAAGGAATGCTTGCCGGAATCGGTCTTATAATAATTTTAAAACAAATTCCGCACGCTATCGGTTACGATGCCGATACTGAAGGCGATTTTTTCTTCGTGCAAAATAATGGCGAAACTACATTTTCTCAATTAGAAAAAATGTTAAATTTCGTAACACCGGGCGCATTACTGATCTCTGCATTGTCATTAACAATATTAATTTTATGGGAAACAAAATTTTTCAGAAAAAAGAAAATTTTCAAATTAATCCAAGCCCCGTTAATTGTCGTTATCAGCAGCATTATTTTGGTAAATTTATTTAATCAGGGAATTTTACCTTTTGCTTTAAACGAAAAACAGTTGGTAACTTTGCCACTTAAAGGCGAATTTTTATCGCATTTTGCTTTCCCTGACTTTTCACAATTTTCTAATCCGAAAATTTATACTATGGGTTTGGTGATTGCTTTAGTTGCAAGTATCGAAACCCTTTTATCTGTTGAAGCAATTGATAAAATTGATCCTTATAAAAGAATTACGCCAACCAATCGCGAACTTAAAGCTCAAGGTGTAGGAAATATTGTTTCCGGGCTTTTAGGAGGATTGCCGATAACACAAGTAATCGTAAGAAGCAGCGCCAATGCGGCATTTGGAGCCAGAAGCAAAAATTCGACAATTTTCCACGGGATTTTGTTATTTGTTTCGGTGCTGGCAATTCCAAGCATTCTCAATATGATTCCGCTTGCCGCCTTGGCCTGTGTTTTGATTTTGGTCGGCTATAAATTAACCAAACCGGCACTTTATCGCGAGATCTATGATTTAGGCGCCGAACAATTTTTACCTTTCATCGTAACCATAATTGCCATGTTGCTAAGTGACCTTCTAACCGGTGTTGCTCTAGGCATGGTGGTAGCTTTGCTTTTTGTTCTATATAACAATTTCCACAATTCTTACCAAAGCATAGTTGATGAAAACGGTCGTAAAAAAGAACATTTAATTCGCCTTGCCGAAGAAACTTCTTTTTTAAATAAAGGCGCGATTCTGCAATTGTTAAAAAATATCCCTGACCGCTCACAAGTAGTAATAGACAGCACTAATTGCAAATATATTCATCATGATATTACTGAAATTATTGATGATTTTCAGGTCAATTCTAAATCGCGCAAAATCGCTTTGGAAGTGCGCGGACCCGTGAATAAGAAGCAATATATTTCAACGATAAACAAAGAAAAACAAAATCATTTAACGCCGGAAAAAGCAGTAGAATTGCTTAAGGACGGCAATAAAAGATTCGTTAATAATTTAAACATTAACCGCAATTTATTGCGCCAGGTTAATGAAACTTCTGCCGAGCAAAATCCTTTTGCTTTTGTTTTGAGTTGTATTGATTCGAGAACTTCCGCTGAATTAATTTTCGACCAAGGTTTGGGTGATATTTTTTCCTGCCGCATAGCCGGTAACGTGCTAAACGAAGATATTATCGGCAGCATGGAATTTGCCTGCAAAGTGATCGGCGTGAAATTAATTATGGTTCTAGGCCATAGTGGTTGCGGCGCAATTAAAGGCGCATGCGACCACGTGGAAATGGGCCATTTAACGGGCTTACTCAATAAAATCCAGCCGGCAATTACCGCAGAAATTTGCACTAAAGAAAAACGTAATTCTAAAAATGAAGAATTCGTTGAAAATGTTTCAGCAATCAACGTAAAACTAACCGTTGAAGAAATTACTAAAAGAAGCCCGATAATTGCAGAAGCTTTGAAAAACAAGGATATAGCCATCATCGGCGGCATGTATGATGTTATGACAGGAAGGGTGGAATTTTATTAGCATTAACTGAAAGTCCAAGGTCGGCATATATTGCCGACCTTATTTCCTTACAAAAATATTGAGCCAAAAAGACACAACCAAAATTTTTCAATTGGAATTTACATAAAAGTATCTTGCAGAAATAAGCGAAGAACTTCATAAGGCTGCTATTGCAAAATGCATGACTAACATATTTCGTAATCCAAAAAATTTATACATGAAAAAAATATTTAAAGTTATAGTCACCGCAGCTTCTTTGTCAGCTGTAAGCTCAAATGTCTTATCAGCAGAAAACAAATCAAATGAGAATTCGTTTAATTTTGATATTTTTTCCCTTTCAAAAAAGAAGGAAAGCGCTTTTGACGCTCCTTCTGCAACTTATATTTTAGCCGCCGAAGATATTAGAAGAGCCGGCATAACCTCAATTCCAGAGGCTCTGCGCCTTGTTCCGGGAGTGCAGGTTTCAAAAATTGACGGCAATAAGTGGGCTATTTCCATGCGCGGTTTTGACAACCAATTTTCCAATAAGCTTCTAGTTTTAATTGACGGACGAACTGTTTACACGCCATTATTTTCCGGTGTATTTTGGGACATTCATGATTATGTAATTGAAGATATTGAAAAAATTGAGGTGGTGCGCGGTCCGGGCGGTACAATTTGGGGCGCTAATGCGGTTAACGGCGTAATTAATATCATAACTAAGAATGCCGCTCAAACCCAAGGCACTTACGTTTCACAAGTTGTCGGAGATCAAGATAAATCAATTACCGAAGCAAGATATGGCGGTAAAACCAGTGCCGGCGATTCTTATAGATTATACGGTAAAAAATCCATCAAAGATGGCGAATATTCAAGCACTAACGGCAAAAGCAAAAATGACGGTTATAGTCAACAAAGAGCAGGATTTCGATACGATATTTCTTCCATAAAAGATAGCTCAATTTCAATTCACGGCGATGTTTTTAGCGGCACGGCAAGAAACTATTTCTCCACACTAAATAATCCCAACATTAATAACAAAGATTCACGTGGCGCCAATCTAGTAATAAATTGGGACAAAAAATTATCGAGCAAATCCAATTTTACTTTAAATGCTTATTACGATTACGATCAATTCCACCTTCCGGTCTTACAAAAAAGCGCCAATACTTATGATATTGACTTCCAGCATTTTTATAATTTTTCCAAAAAAAACCAATTCGCTTGGGGCTTAGGTTATAGAAGAATTCTTGATGACATTCAAACCAGCACTCTATTTAACAGTGGCGGTGATCCCTATATTCCGATTAATTACATTCCAAACAAAAGAAACGATTATATTTCCAGTATTTTCTTACAAGATAAAATCGGTATAGTTGCAGATAAATTGTACCTGACTTTAGGCGCTAAAATATTATCCAACAATTACACCGGACGTGAATATCAACCAAATGCTAAGCTTGCTTACTATCCAACACGCAATCAAACACTTTGGGCCTCGGTATCTAGAGCGGTAAGAACTCCGACCAGAGCGGAAATAAGTTTTGACATTAGGGTTCCTGATCTTGATGGCGGTACCGGAAGCTTGGGCAACAGAAACTTAAAAGCTGAAAATGTAATTTCTTATGAAGCCGGGTACAGAATAAAACCAACTGTAAAAACCTTAATTGACTTCACTGCTTTCGTTAATAAATATGATGATTTAGTAACTTACGAAGGAGATGTCGGAAATGCTGCAAATCTTGGTTATGGAGAAACTTATGGTGCAGAATTAATGGGAAAATGGCAAGTTACCAATGATTGGAAATTGGAAGCAAGCTATGATTTCTTAAAAATGGCATTACATGTAAAGCCTGGCTCAACCGATGCCACAACTTCAATTTCAGCGACAACTGACGCGCTACAATTTGCTGAAGGAAGATCTCCTAATAATCAATTCCGTTTAAGATCATATTACAATATAACTCCGAAAATAGAGTTTGATAATATGCTTTATTACATGGACAGCTTACCTTTGGCGAAACCGGTTAACACAGATCGGAAAGGCGTTGCTTCTTATGTTAGATTCGATACTAGAATTGGCTATCTTCCGAAACAAAACTTAGATTTAAGCTTCGGTATCAGGAATCTTTTTGACGATCGCCATCAAGAATATCAAGGTGCCCTGTTTAACACTAACACCGATATCGGCCGCACCTTTTATTTCAAGGCTGTTTGGCAATATTAACTAACCACAAATTAAGATGTTTAATAAATGCAAAAGAAATGTGGCAACAACATTTCTTTTTCTTATTTTTATTATTTTTGATTCATTGGCTATGGATTTTGATGAGGTAACAGCGTATACCGGCTTTATCCAAACCCTTATTAATACCAGCTATATTCCAAACAAAGGCTTGACCTGCGTCCTTGGCAATGACGAAATTTCTGCCAATATAGTTGCACAAAATTCTAAAGCCGTTAATCTTAGCAAACATCCGGAAAAATATACTTTGTGCAAAGCAATTTACATTGCAGCAGATAAGGAAAAAAACTTAAAATTGGAATCAGTTAAGTTTAATCGCAATAAAATTCTAACCATAGGTGCATTTAGCAGTTTTGCTGATTCCGGCGGGATGGTTCAAATACAAATGGGTAGAAGAAATTTTGAATTAGTTGTAAATTCAGAATTGATGAAAAAATCAGGAATAAAACTCAGTCCTTTAGCCACAGAATTGGTAATTAATTGGATATTTATGAAAGATAATACAAAGAAAAAAGCCATTGATATGGAATTTTTGCGCAGCATTATCGAAAATGATATTGAGTTTGAAAAAGAATTATTTGCAATCTTTGTTGAGAATGCTCATCGCAATGTCCTTAAAATGGAAGAAGCTATTAGAACTAATGATAATAATTCTTGGTATATGGCAGCGCACGCTTTCAAAGGCGCTTCTGCTTCAATCGGTGCTTTTGATTTATCAAAAATTTTAGAATATGCTCAAAAACATCCCGAAGATAATAATGATAACAAATTAGAATTGATTAAAAAAATCAAGGATGAATTAAGTGTGGTAATCGAATTTATTAATGAAGAATTAAGTGATAAGTAGAAGATAAAATAAGACAAATTACAAAAAAGGTCCGAATTATTTTAAAATAATTCGGACCTTTTTTTTAATCCATACCAAAGTAAGAATCTATTGATAGATTCTTACTTTAACCCCAATAACGCTTAAGAAAAATCTCTCTAACAAACCAAGGATTTGTCTGAATCGGATTGATGTGGCTTAAGCGTTATTGGGGTTACTTTAGTATATAATTTTACAACGGTAAATTATCGTGTTTCTTCCACGGTTTTTGCACTTTTTTGTTTTTCAAAATTTGCAAAGACGCACAGATTCTTTTTCTGGTATTTTGCGGACGTATTACTTCGTCAATAAAGCCACGCGAAGCTGCCACAAATGGTGAAGCAAATTTTTCACGATATTCAGCAACACGTTTGGCTTTGCTTTCCGGATTTTTAGCATCTTCGCGGAAAATAATCTCAACAGCACCTTCCGGGCCCATTACCGCGATTTCAGCATTAGCCCAAGCATAGTTTACATCGCCGCGCAAATGTTTTGAATTCATTACAATGTAAGCGCCGCCGTATGCTTTTCTGGCAATCACTGTAATTTTTGGAACAGTGGCTTCGCCGTAAGCGTATAATAGTTTCGCACCATGTTTGATGATGCCGCTATGCTCTTGATCGGTACCCGGTAAGAATCCCGGAACGTCAACAAAAGTTAAAATTGGAATATTAAAAGCATCGCAGAACCTGATAAACCTTGCACCCTTTTCGCTGGCTTTAATATCAAGGCAACCTGCCATATTCATAGGTTGGTTGGCAATAATACCAACAGTTTCGCCTTCCAATCTACCAAAACCGATAATAATATTTTTAGCGTAATTTGGTTGAATCTCAAAAAAATCACCCTCATCCAAAATTTTTTCTACCAATTCCAGCATGTCATAAGGTTGATTCGGATTTTCCGGAATCAGCGTATTTAATGAAACGTCAACACGATCCGCCGCATCATTTGTTGGAATTTGCGGAACTAATTTTTGATTTGAAAGCGGCAGAAAGTTTATCAAGCGACGCGCTTGTAACAAGGCTTCAATGTCACTCTTAAAAGTTAAATGCGCCACACCGCTTTTAGCACCGTGAACCGAAGCACCACCCAATTCTTCTTGCGTAACAGTTTCGTGAGTTACCGTTTTTACTACATCCGGACCGGTTACAAACATGTATGAAGAATTCTCCACCATGATTGTAAAATCCGTTAAAGCCGGGGAATAAACTGCGCCACCGGCGCATGGCCCCATGATTAAAGAAATTTGCGGAACAACACCACTTGCATCAATATTTCTTTGAAAAATTTCGCCGTAACCAGATAACGAATCAACGCCTTCTTGAATACGCGCACCTCCGGAATCATTGATTCCAACCACTGGCGCGCCAACTTGCATTGCGCGATCTAAGACTTGGCAAATTTTGCGCGCATGCGCTTCCCCTAAAGAGCCGCCCATCACCGTAAAATCTTGGCTATACACAAAAACTAAACGCCCGTTAATCGTACCTTGCCCTGTAATTACGCCATCTCCCGGATGTTTTTTATCTTCCATATCGAAATCGGTACAGCGATGTTCAACATAAAGACCGTATTCTTCAAATGAATCGGGATCGAGTAGAACTTCAATCCGTTCGCGCGCCGTTAATTTGCCTTTAGAATGTTGCAAATCAATCTTCTTTTGGCCACCGCCCATGCGGGCTTCTTCACGTTTTGATGCTAGTTTTGCTATGTTTGAACGCATAAATAAGTGATTGGTGCTCGGATGCTCGGGGTGCTCGGGTGATCAGGCCCCATGTTGAATCTTCTTACTATCAACACAGGGCCCGAGCACCCGAGCACTTCAGCACCCGAGCACTTAATTAAATTTTCGCAATAACAGTCTCGCCGCCAATCATAGTTTGGCCGACTAAAACTTTAATTTTAATTTTTTCCGGTAAATAAATATCAGCGCGGCTGCCGAATCTGATGATTCCGTAGCGTTCACCCATTTCTACTTTTTGCCCTTCTTTTAGGTAAGAAATAATGCGGCGCGCCACTAGTCCTGCGACTTGAACACACACAATTTCATCGCCGCCAGCAGTTTTTATAACTGCAGCGCTACGTTCATTTTCTTCGGAAGCATCATCATCATTAGCGCTTAAAAATTTTCCGGCTTTATATTTTACTTGGGTAATGGTACCAGCAACCGGCACACGATTTACGTGAACATTAAACACATTTAAAAATACACTGATTTTATTGAATTTTTGCTCACCATATCCCAAATCACCAGGCGCTTTGACCCCATATTCTACGCGGGTTACAACACCATCAGCCGGACTGATAATAATATTTTCTTCAACCGGAATAACGCGCTCAGGATCGCGGAAGAAAAAGATGCACCACAAAGTTAAAACAAGACCGACGAGACCAAGAAAATTGCTCATCAAAGCCAAGATAATCGTAATTAGCGCAAAAATTAAAATGAATTTGTAACCCTCTTTGTGAATTGGAAAGAGGATCATTTTTAGAGCTTCCATTAAGTTTGTCATATGTTTTTTATTGGTGCTCGAGTGCTAAGTGCTCAGGTGCTCAGGCCCAATGTTGATAGCAAGAAGTTTTAACATTGGGCCTGAGCACCCGAGCACCAAGCACCCGAGCACTTAATTACTATTCCTCGTTCGCCTTTTTCCAGATCTTATCAAAATCCTTAAGCGAAACCGATTTTTTCTCAATTGAATTTTGTCCTAAAACAAAATCCATAGTTTTTTCTTCAATCACCGAGCCGCGTAATTGCTCAACGGCGTTTGGATTTTTTTGGTAGAATTCCATTACTGCTTTTTCTTGTCCGGCAAAGCGGGCAAAGATTTTTTGCAATTCTTTATTCAAATCATCGTTAGTAACTTCGATTTTATTTTTCTTAGCCAACTCGGAAAGAACAATACCACAGCGAACCATGCGTTCTGCGGTTTCGCGCTTCTTTTCTTTAGCTTTTTCTTTTTCCTTTTCGCTTTTAAATTTGTTTGGATTTACTTTCAATTCTTCTTCAACTTCTGCCCAAACATTTTTAAGTTGCTCATCAACTAAACCAACCGGCAATTCAAAATCATATTTTTTATTAATGAAATCAAAAAATTCTTTTTTGAATAAATTGCGCGTCATATTGTCATAACTGCCCGTGATTTGGGCTTTCACAGCTTCTTGCAATTTATCTTTATTTTCCAAACCGAAATTATTTTTAATGAATTCATCATTAATTTCCGGCGCTTCCGCGGTTAAAACTTCGTTGATTTTAACTTCGAATTCTGCGGCTTTTCCGGCATAATCAGCATTATGATATTCTTTTGGAAATTTCACTTTAACTTTTACTTCATCGCCGGCTTTTTTACCAACTAATTGCTCTTCAAAATCATCGATAAAGCTTTTGCTTCCAAGCTCTAATTGATAGGCTTTCGCCGAACCACCTTCAAATTCTTTTTTGTCAATTTTACCAACATAATCAATGTTAACTGAATCACCGATTTTAGCTTTAGTTCCGGCTGGTGCCGCATTCCATTTGCGGTAAAATTTAAGCATTTTACTCAATGCCTCATCAACGTCAGAACCAGTAATTTCAGCCTCTCTCTTAGTAACTTTAATTTTATTCAAATCAATTTCCGGCACTTCAGGATAAAGCTCAAGAACTGCTGTAAATTCTACATCCTTACCATATTCAAAATTTTTAATATCAACTTTTGGCGGCATTGCCAATTTCAAATTATTGTCTTTCACAATTTTTTGAATTGTTTCCGAAATAATTTTATCGGCTTCTTCAGCCATTATCGATTTGCCATATTTTTCCTTGATAACATCAACAGGCACTTGACCTTTGCGAAATCCTTTTAAAGAAAAATTCCCACGAATTTTTGCAATATAATCGTCAATTTTTACTTCAATTGCCTTGTAAGGAACGGTAATTTGAAAGTCTTTTTTAAGCTTTTTATCGTAAGTTTTTTTGATTTGCGTTTCCATTTTTCAATTTATTTATTAATTCGAGGTCGGGGAATTTAAAGGAATTGACAAAAATAGCAAGTCAAGTTAGCCATAACTTTCTTATTTCAATTATATTTTTTAGTTTTCTATGAAAGGATCAAAAATTGATAGCGGAATTTTTATTCCCGATATTACTCCTCCAAGCGGTAGTCTAGATACATCAAATTTAAAATATAAGTCAGAATTTGACAAGCAAAGAGAAGAAGATCAGAAAGAAATTGCAAGAATTAGAAGTAGTGCTGAAAGACCGGCGCAAAGCTGGAATCATGGTGTAATTAATTTAGCAACTAAATTAGGAAATAAAATTGCAAGTGGACTTAGAGGATTGTTAAGAACCGGACCTCAAGTTATAACAGAAAGCGATGGCACAGTTTTTATTGATGGAATAATGCTGGAAGGCAACGCCGTTCCATTTACCGACAATCCGAATATGTGGCTTTTAATGGATAATTTTTGGCTTAGTAGAACCGATGATAACAAATTACAAATTGGTTTACTATCAGACATGTCAAATCCGGTTGCCATTTTGGAAAATTATAATTTTACGAACCCGATGGGCTCTTTCGGGTTTACTTTAGGAAAATCTTTTACTAAGCAAACCGGAGAATTGACTAAATCAATTAACATTCACGGTGGTTTTATACGTGACGGAATACTTAAACCTGATGAAATATTTATTACTCAGGAAAGGAATTTTATTCCTTTAGAAGATGTTAGGGGACGAGCTATGATTTATGGGATAAAAAATAACATTAATAATGGAGATGAAAAAATTGCGTGCCTAGCAACTCTTGATAGCAGAGGAGTTATAACAGAAATTAAAACTATAGAAAACGTAGCCGATAAAGGTCTTGCAACATCTCTTACCTTACAATATAAATTGCCAAATGGAGAATTTATATTAACCATAGCAAACCAAATTGGTCTGTTTTTCTTAAAAGTCAATTCCTTCGGCCAAGTCCTTTTTAATAAACTATTTGAATTTGATAATAGTGATTTTTCTGCTAATCCGAGTTTTTTATTTAATCCGGAGAATAACGATTGCTATATATCGTACCAAAAAGACGGCTCTAATCTTTTTCAACAATTTTCCATTGATAATGGCAATAAAATAGGAGTGGTACAACAAGGATATCCAACCGGTACTTTTATTGATCCTCAACTATATCATGAAAGCACAACTTTAAAAAATGGTGCCACAATTAGAATAGAACCCGATATGGATCATATTACCACTACGCACCCGACATATAGCGATATGACACCTGAAGAAACTCCTCTAACCTATTTAGCTTCAGGTAAAGTTGATATATCGCCCCCTGAAGGTAAAAGCGCTTTAGCCGCAACTATTATTTTACAAGCGGGAGCAAAAGTTAATTTCATTCCAAGAAGTGGAGAAAATTTTACCCTAAAATTAGCGAATTTTGAAGCGGCGACGGCGGATAATAGCACTTCCGTAAATATTGCTGGTGAAGATTTTTCCAAGTACAACATTACCGAGTGCTCGGCAGCAGTTTTACCACTTGGCTTTGTAGCTGCCGCAGAAGTTGCCAAAGCAATTGCAGAAAAAGAAGAATATATGGATTCCGGCGCAGAAACTACAATTCTAACACTAGAAGATAGTCAGAAAATAGTTATACCAATTTCCAATCAAACTTTTGTTGAAAAAAATATAAATAGCCTTTTTACGAATTATACTACGCCAACCACAGCACCAAGCTCTTCAGCAACGTTTTCCGCGCTACCTTTTATAGAATATATTGCAGCAATTGGAACAGGAATTGCCGCAGTGAAAACTATTGAAAAATGCCAACGCAGGCAACAAGGAGCTGTTAGGTTTACTCCTTTAACTCCGGGGACTATCATAAATCCTTTAGCCGCTACTGCGCCTGCAGTCACACAAGAACCAGCAAGAGGAGGCATTCCAGTGTCACTTTAAATCAATAATCCCCGTCCTGCCTTGCTTTGGCTTCTTTTCTTCTCTCTGCAGCTTCCTCACGCAGCCTCTGGCGCTCTTGTTCTAACCTGTCATTTTCAAGTTCTTTCAGAGTTTCAAGCAATTGCGGCAGCCAGATTTTTATATCATCGCCATTACTGGCTGCAATAATTTCTTCCATTGCCGTTAGCACAACTTCATCAGCGCATAAAATTTTTAAGTATTCTTCGCGATTATGGAAATTCAACATCGCAATCACTGAATCGCTATCATGTTTGAATAAAAAGTGATTTTCATCACCTTCCATAACTTTCAGAATTTCTACTTCTTCATCATTCAAACCGAAACCTTTCTTGTAAGATTCATCAGCATTTTTATTAGGCATGAAAATTTCGGTGGCAATATCTTTTCTGATTTCTTTGGTAAATTCACTTTCAGCAATTTCTTTAGAATTTTTGGCCGTAAAAATAATTATAGCATTTTTGCTTTTTATACGATCTAAAACATCACGCAATTTCGGATCAACCACAATATTGTCTAACATGTCCCATGCCTCGTTAAGCACGATGATTGTAGGGCTGCCGTCAAGTGCGGCTTCAATGCGATAAAGTAAATAATTTACAATCGGAATTAAAATCGGTTTTTGTTTTATCACATCAGAACAATCGAAGCCGATAATTGATTCCGCCCAATTAATTTCATCTTTGGAATTAAAAATATAATTTAATTTTCCTTCACTCCAAATTTTCAATCTTTCGTAAATAGTTCTGGTTTCCGGAGTATTGAAAGCTTGCACTGCCGATGTTAAATCCGTCGCATTTGAAACATAAATTCGCTCAATAATTTGCGGAATCATATTAATTTCATCATCAGAAATCGGCTCACGCAGAAAAGCAATTAAGCTAAAGAAAAATTCCGCAAGAAAATCTTTATTTTCATTGGTTTTTGGCAATGAAAGCGGATTTAATTTTAAGAATTCCGGATTATTTTCATCATGCTCTAAAATATCGTAATACTTACCGCCAAGCACTTTTATCAGGCATTTTGCCGACTTATCACTATCAAAATAAAATAATTTAGTTTTAAAACGTCGAGCTTGCGCCACTAAGAAATTAAGCAAAATATTACGATTTTTACCATCACCGATAATAAGCGTATTTCCTGAATCTCCCTTATGAAAATTGAAAAAATATGGTGTATCTAAAACCGTGCGAAAGACTGTTAATGCCGAACCCCAGTGATTTCCGGCAAATGAACCGGCCGGAAAACTATGCAACGCCGCAAAACCGGCAACGCGATAAGTGTTAAGAATTTTTTGCCGACGTAAATAGCGGAAATTGGCCGGCAATTGCGCCCAAAAACAATGTTCTAAAAAAATATCCTCGCGTACAGCCAATATACCAAGAGCGCTGAATTGTTCGAATAATTTTTTTACATCATTTTCCAAATCTTGTATAGTCTTGCTAATCAGCATCACCGTGGTTTGCATCTGGCCATAGTCGGTTGGCAAATCATGTTTGCTTTCCATAAAATTGGCAATTCCGCTTAATTCGCGAAAAGAATCATCACCACTAACTTGCAAAATTCGGTCTTGATATTCAAATGGCTCAAGCTGTTTTTTATTGTAAGCAAAATCGAAAGATTGCGTAACGATAAATTCCGTCGGCAATTGTAAAATACGATCCAGCGATTCCAGCGAAACTTCAAAATATTCCTTAATCGAAAGTAATGCCGCGAAATTTTTATTATTATAGCCAACCACTTCCAATTCACGATTACCGAAAGCGACTTTGTGACTGGCTAAATCATTGGAAATATCATTTGCTGATAGCGGATAACGCTCTTCATAAAGGTTAATGAGCTTAGCAAAAAAGCGCATCGGCTCGGAATATAAAATACCATCCCATTCTTTTAGCCCAAGCAATTTTCCGCCGTAATCTTCTAATTCTTTCAATATTCCGTTAACGACTTGCAACAATTCTGTATGAGCATTTTGTAAGAAATTTTTATGTAAAGATCGAGTCGCCATATGCGAGAATGAACGCATAAAACCATTGAAATTAACAATTGACGTATCGAGACCTTCAATAATTATAGTGATGTAAAATTCATTAACATATTGATCATCCCATTTATTATCTTCAACCCAGACTTGATCAAGCTTTTGCGAAAAAAGATCAGGAAAATCACGCTCTTTAGGAGTTATATTTTTTTTGCGCCTGATAGTACTAAACCAAAAAGCAAATTTGGTAGTTTTAACATGATCCACAATTGCATCACGCACCGTGTCGCGTAGTGAAGTTAAATCTGACGCAATGCCGCCATTGCCGAAACCGGTAACGCGAATTATTTGCAACAATTCACCGTTTTTAGTTAAAATTGTATTTGGATCAAAATGGCAAACATAAGGAATAAAATCCTCGTCAGGCTTTTTGGCCGTAGGAACGCCCTGCTCTTGCTTATGCTGTAATTTTTTGAGGATTTTTTCTAGCACTATTACCTTTTATCAATTGGCACATATTCGCGATTTACGTAACCGGTATAAAGCTGGCGCGGACGGCCGATTTTAAATGTCGGGTCTTCAATCATTTCTTTCCACTGCGCGATCCAACCAGCTGAACGGGCAATTGCAAAAATTACCGTAAATAGATTTGACGGAATTCCCAGCGCTTTATAAATAATTCCCGAATAAAAATCGACATTCGGGAAAAGTTTGCGCGATACGAAATATTCGTCGTTGAGCGCGATTTTTTCAAGCTCAACTGCGATATCCAAAAGAGGATCTTTGATGCCTAATTCGCCTAAAACTTCGTCGCAGGATTTTTTTAAAACTGCCGCACGCGGGTCATAGTTCTTGTAAACACGGTGTCCGAAGCCCATTAAACGGAAAGGATCATTTTTGTCTTTGGCGCGCGCGATAAATTCCGGAATGCGGTCTTTATTGCCGATTTCTTGTAACATTTCCAAAACTTCTTCATTAGCTCCGCCATGCGCCGGGCCCCACAGTGAGGCGATTCCGGCACCAATGCAAGCAAACGGATTGGCATTTGACGAACCTGCCAAACGCACGGTTGAAGTCGAAGCATTTTGCTCGTGGTCGGCATGTAAAACAAAAATCATTTCCATCGCTTTAGCAATAGTTGGCGTAACTTTGTGCTGATTATTCGGGCGGTCAAAAAGCATGTGTAAGAAATTTTCGGCAAAGCCATATTCCTTATTCGGATAAATAATAGGCTCGCCGATCGAATATTTATAAGCCATCGCAGCCAGTGTCGGCATCTTTGCAATAATTTTATAAACTACGTCCATGCGCCCTTCCGCCGTACGTAAATCCATACTTTCATGATAGAAAGCCGAAAGCGATGCAACCGCTCCCACCATGATCGCCATTGGGTGCGCGCGTCTTGGAAATCCGCGATACAAAATATGCAATTGCTCATGCACCAACATATTTTTAATGATACCACTTCTGAAATTGCGATAGGCTTCCGCCTTAGGCAATTCATGGTTTAGTAGCAAATAAGCCACTTCCAAAAATTCGCTTTTTTTAGCTAACTCTTCAATCGAATAACCGCCATGCCGCAAAATTCCTTGTCCGCCATCAATAAAAGTAATTTTCGATTCGCAAGAAGCGGTAGAAAGAAAGCCCGGATCGTAAGTGAACATACCGGTTTCTTTGAAAAGCGAGGAAATATCGATTACATCTTGCCCCACGCTAGCTTTTTTTATCGGAAGTAGAATTTCTTTGCCATCAGGCAGTGTAAGCTTTGCAGAATCGTTGGACATAGAAAAAAATTTGTTTATTATTAACTAAATATTCTTAGCCATAAAAAAACTTTTGTCAAACAAATCACTGATGAATTTCAACAAAGAAAAAAAAGACACAAGAATAGTAGTCGCAATGTCCGGAGGCGTTGACTCCTCTGTCGTCGCATGCCTTTTGAAAGAACAAGGCTATGACGTAATCGGCATTACTTTGCAACTTTACGACATGGGCGAAGCTTTGAAAAAAAAGAATGCTTGCTGTGCCGGAACTGATATTTATGACGCCAAAAAAGTCGCCGAAAAATTTGATTTTCCGCATTATATTTTGAATTACCAAAATCTGTTTAAAGAATCGGTAATTGATGATTTTGCCGATTCATATTTGCAAGGCGAAACGCCGATTCCTTGCGTAAAATGTAACCAATCAGTAAAATTTCGTGATTTATTGAAAGTAGCGCGCGACCTTGGGGCTGATGCGTTGGCAACAGGGCATTATGTACAAAGATTTGTCGGAAAAAATGGTGAGGCAGAATTACATAAAGCAATTGATGACGACAAAGATCAAAGTTATTTTTTATTTGCCACAACCAAAGATCAACTTGAGTTTTTGCGCTTTCCTTTAGGTGGAAATAGTAAAGAGCAAACTCGTAAAGAAGCGGAAAGACTGGGTTTAGAAGTTGCCACAAAACCAGATTCGCAAGATATTTGTTTCGTGCCAAACGGTGATTACGCTGAAGTAATAAGGCGTCATAGACCTAGTGCTTTCAAGGAAGGAAACTTTGTTCACTTCGAAACAAAAAAGATTTTAGGAAAGCATAACGGCATTATAAATTTTACTTTGGGACAGCGTCGCGGCCTTGGAATTTCTTATCCTGAGCCGCTTTATGTGGTAAAAATTGACCCGAAAGAAAATATAGTTTTTGTCGGCGAAGAAAAATATTTACAAAATAAAAAATTCAAAATCCGCGATTTAAATTGGTTGGCTGATGACATTGACAAAACAAGTGAAATCAAGGCTAAAGTACGTTTGCGTTCCAATCACGAAGAAGAAAATGCTGTGATAAAAATTTTACCGAATAACGAAGCCGAAGTTGAAATGAATTCGATGACACGCGCCATCACGCCGGGACAGGCTTGCGTGGTTTACCAAGATTCACGTGTTTTGGGCGGAGGTTGGATTACGAAAGAAATTGAATAATTATTTTAATTCTATATTTTCATCCACTTCCGTCACTCTCGAGCGTAAGCGAAGCAATCCAAGACGCAACAAACTGGATTGCTTTACTTACGCTCGAGAATGACGGAAGTAGAAATTTTTTAATTATGAAAACTCTCGAACTTCTAAAACAAAACCGTGAAAAAATTTACGAGATAGCTAAAAAATGTGGTGTATCAAACATCCGCGTTTTCGGATCGGTGGCGCGTGGGGAAGAGAAAAAAGGGTCGGATGTGGATTTGCTTGCCTCAATTAGCACCAAAACCTCACTTATGACTTTGGTAAAATTAGAAAAATCTTTAGAAAAAACAGCCGGCAGAAAAGTTCAAATTATTTCCGATAAAGCGGTAAATAAACACATTAAAAAACAAGTTTTTGCAGAATCTATCACCTTATGAAAAACCAAAAAGCCTATTTGCAACATATAATTGACGCTATTGCCGAAATTGAAGAATTCTCAAAAGATGCCGATTGGGAAGATGCAAAAACCGAACGCGCCATTGAAAGATGTATTGAAATTATTGGCGAAGCAGCAAATAATTTATCAAAAGATTTTCAAAAAAAATTTCCGGAAATAGAATGGGATTTGATAATCGGAATGAGACATAAATTAATTCACGATTATTTTGACGTTGATCACAATATAATAAAATCAACGGTCGAGGATGATATTCCGGTTTTAAAGAAACAAATCAAAAAAATTTTAAAAGAATTAAAATCATAATAACCTTTAATTAATTAACAAAAAATGACAAATCAATCTTTCGACGTAGTAGTAATTGGCGGTGGACCTGGTGGATATGTGGCGGCGATTCGCGCGGCACAGTTGGGGCTTAAAACTGCTTGTGTTGAGAAACGCAAAACTCTTGGTGGAACTTGTTTGAATGTCGGTTGCATTCCGTCGAAAGCGCTTTTGGAAATTTCGCATAAATTTCATGATGCTAATCATTCTTTCGAGAAGCTTGGGATTACAGTTTCTAAGCCGAAAATCGATGTAAAAAAATTACTGGCAAATAAAAATGAAATCGTTTCCGGCCTTACGCAGGGCATTGCCGGATTGTTTAAGAAAAATAAAGTTACTTCAGTTGAAGGTGCCGGAAAATTTTTGGATAAAAATACTGTTGAGGTTACGAAAGCTGATGGCTCTAAGGAGAAAATCACTTCTAAATATTTTATTATTGCAACAGGTTCGGAAGTTACAAAACTTCCCAGTGTTGAAATTGATGAAAAAGTAATCGTGTCTTCAACCGGCGCTCTAGACTTAGAATCTGTTCCGCAAAAAATGATCGTGATTGGCGCGGGTGTTATCGGTTTAGAAATGGCTTCAGTTTGGGGAAGATTTGGCGCGGAAATTGAAGTAATTGAATATCTTGATAAGATTACTCCAGCAATGGATGGCGAGGTTTCACGCAACTTTCAAAGAATTCTGGAAAAACAAGGATTTAAATTCAAATTATCCACAAAAGTTGTTTCTGTTAAAAAAGACAAAAAAGGCGCGGTGGTAGAAATCGAGGCGGCTGCCGGTGGTAAAAAAGAAACTCTAACTGCTGACGTAGTTTTAGTTGCAATCGGTCGCAAACCAAACACTGAAAATTTAGGTTTAGAAAATGTCGGAATTAAAACCAACCAACGTGGATTTATCGAAAATAATCACTTAAAAACAAATGTAGAAAATATTTTCGTAATCGGTGACGTGACTACTGGCCCAATGCTTGCGCACAAGGCGGAAGATGAAGGAATGGCGGTTGCAGAAATTATTGCCGGACAAAAAGGTCACGTAAATTATGACGTGATTCCAAATGTGATTTATACTTATCCGGAAATTGCGTCAGTTGGAAAAACTGAAGAAGAATTAAAAGCAGCCGGAATTGCTTATAAATCAGGAAAATTCTCAATGATGGCAAATTCGCGCGCCCGCGCTACATTTGATTCGGAAGGCTTTGTTAAAATTTTGGCATGTGCTAAAACCGACAGAATTTTAGGCGCGCACATTATCGGACGCGAAGCCGGAAATACAATTCACGAAGTGGTTGTGGCTATGGAATTTGGCGGTTCGGCGGAAGATATTGCGAGAACCTGTCACGCGCATCCAACATACAACGAAGCGGTTAAAGAAGCTGCTTTGGCAGTTGATAAAAGACAGATTCATTCTTAAACACTAATTTATAAACCCAAACACCACAATGCTCCACCTCTATCTCGATGAAAGCGGCGATCTTGGCTTTACCAATAAAAATTCTTCCAAATTTTTTACCATCACAATTCTTGTCATCAAAAACGACCAAGACAACCGCACCTTAATTAACGCGGCTAAACGAACGATTAGGAAGAAATTAAATCCTAAAAATCAGAATAAAATTCATGAGTTAAAAGGAACGACAACTGCGATTGAAGCCAAGAAATATTTTTACGAACAAATCTCTTGTTTAGAATTAGAAATTTATTCAATCACTTTAAATAAAAAACTAATTCCTAAAAATTTAACAAAAAATAAGGAAAAAATTTATAATTTTATCACCGAAAAAATTATCAAAAAAATTTCATTTGAAAAATCTGAAATAGCTGAATTTATAATCGATAAATCGAAAGGAAAAAAGGAAATTGCCGAGTTTGATTTTATTGTCAAAGAGCAATTAAAACAAAAAATAAAATTATTGCATATTCAGCATCAACATTCTTGTAATAACTACGGAATACAGGCTTGCGACCTATTTTCTTATGGAATCTTTACCGAATATGAAAGCAATAAAAAAGAATGGCGGAAAGTATTTGAAGAAAAAATCTTGCTTGATGAGATGATTAGCGCCCTATAGGTTAAAGCGCCTAAACTAAGCCAACCGATGGATGACATATTTAGGCAACCTATAAGGACTTACCTTGGCTGCGATTTTAAATTACTAAAAAAAAAAGTCAATTAACATCTAAACACTTTTTCTTCTCTGCTTTGCCTTTGGTTTAGCTGCTGCAGCGGCTTCTGGTGCGGCGGCTGTAGCACTGGGCGTGTCAATTGCGACAGTTAAATCTCCTAGAACTATCTCAGAATGCCCGGACTTAGTAGCCTCTTCAAGAGCAGATTTTAATCGCCTATTTTCTTCTTCAACCGCTTCAAGCTTGGCTTGTAACTCTAAATTTTCTTCTTTTAATCTTCTATTTTCCTCTTCAATTTCTTCGCCATGTTTTTTTAAAGTTGCAGTTTTAGTTTCTTTAATTTGTGCTCGCACCGTATCTAGAGATTCTAGGATGCAACCTTGAATAACTTTATACAAAACAGATTCTAAAGCATAAGCAATTTCTTCTTCATTAGCATCGACAACTTCACCAGTTTTATGAATTTTTTTACAGCCCAGCTTCTTAATTTCTGCTAAACTTTTTGTGAAAAATTCAGTTTCTTTTAATTTTGGTGAAAAACATTTTTCATGTAATTCAAAAACTTTTTGACAATTTTCTTGAATAAAATTTTGAATATCAATTTTTCTTGAACCTTCGTTAACAAAACGCGAAACCGCACCGGACAAAGCATCGCGGCTTGCACCAAAACCTTGTAACACCACAACTATATTTTTAGAATAACCAAAATCACATTTTGCTCCAAGCTTTTTCATCCTCTTAACATCATATAAAATAAAAGGTTGGGCAATTCTTGTAAACTCGCCGGAAAGCATGCCACAAGCAGAGCGCTCAAGCATTTCCGTACAAGTTTCATTAAATTCTATAGAGTTATTTTCGTCTAAGCTAACTTTAACTTTCATTTGGCTTTAACATTGAATCATCAAGCGGATTCAATATACTAGCAATGCTTAACGCAACTAATAACTGCTATTTTCCCGGAACTTTTTCTGGTACTTTCAATATTGGAGCAACCGACACAGAAGAAGCGACACCGGAAGCCGCAGTAATAGCATCATCCTCATCAACATCCGGTAACAACACTTCATCTTCACCTTCAGATCTTTCGTCATCAGCATCCAACTCCGTAACCTCCGCCGAATCCTCTACCGCATCGCCCTCATCAACTTCTGGCAATTCAACAACTTCATCAATATCAGCGCCCGCGCCGCTATCTGCAAGCTTTGGAACATCTTTAGGTATTTCATAAACTTCTTTCTCAAAAACAAATTCTTCATCATCATATAATCCGTCAGATAAATTTCCGTCCAAATACTCTTTTTCTTTAGGCTTCACGCGCCACGGCGTACCACCCGAAATTTCCGCACAATTTTGGCAACGCGGAATAAATTGCTCGTCAATAAATTTTAAAAGCGTCGGCGCTTGTTCTCTCAGAAATTTTATAGCCTCATCTTTTTCTACCAAAATCATTTCAAAAACATGAGATAAAAGCTCTTGCGGAATTTCTGATTCCACACAATTATCAAAAATTTCTTTTAAAATTTTAGGCGATTTTGTTTTCAAATTATTCAACTCTTCAGCATTCGTTATTTCACAAATACCACTTAAATAATTCGCCCCATCCCCAACTAAAAAATCAGCATAATGCACCATCTCATGCAAAGCAGTAACTAGCAAACCTCCCATATTGTCACAATTAACTACAATCAAATTTTGCTTGGTAAACCCGGATCCTTTACTATCTTTTCCCTTTAGAAAAACTATTTTCGGTTCTTGTGCAGAATTTAAAATAGCCTCCACAACAGCCACAATTCTATCATCAACATAATCTCCATTATATTTTTCAAGTCCCGCCATTACTTTGTAAGCATTCCAAATCATTGCTTGCGGATTACTCTTATCAAGCAGTGGCAAATCAGGCTTGGGAATAGAAACAGAAGTTATATTTTTTAATTTTCGCAAACGATTTTTTTGTATCGATGGATAAACTTTTCCAGTCGACATTTCTTGTACTTCCCAACTGTAAAAAGCGGAAGGAGAAGAAATATCACTTACGCGCTCAAGATATGATTTTATGCCTTTTCCTAATTTTGATGTAGTTACTATTTTATCCAAAACTCTGCTAACTCCTGCTATATGAGGATTTCCATTTTCTCTAATTTTAAAAAATTCAACTTTATTTCTTTCATTAAAATCATGCATTCCAAGCAATATTGCTGCTGAATGCGACACAAGATTTTCATCTTCAGCTTCAATCAAATCCATCATCAAATAATAAATTTCAGCCTGATCAAAGTCTTTCTCTCCTTCCGCTGGAGAATAAGTTTCTAAAGCCTTAAAAAATTGAGAAGAATCACGAGCTGCTATTGCCATTATAAGATCATTAGTATTCGACATAGTTAAACCTCATTAAAAAAACAACTTTTACTTCCCGTATGACAAGCCGGGCCGGTTTGTTTTACTTGCAGCAAAATACAATCATAATCACAATCCGCAGTAAGCGCCACAACCTCTTGCACATGCCCGGAAGTTTCGCCTTTTTTCCACAAGGAATTTCGCGAGCGCGAAAAATAAGTAGCGAATTTTGTTTGAAGAGTAAGTTCCAAACTTTCCTTATTCATCCACGCCATCATTAAAACTTCCTTGCTTTTATAATCCTGCGCGATCGCCGGAATTAAGCCTTTTTCATCGAATTTCAGTTTTGCTATAATGTCTTTCATATCTTGATAATTAAGGGTTCATGGCCTAATGTAAAAAATCATTTAATAAATTTCCATAAATTAATGATTACCTGTACACGACGCATCGAATTTGATTCAGCCCATCGCATCATCAATCATGAAAGCAAATGCAAAATGTTGCACGGACATCGATATGCGCTTGAGGCGAGTTTTGCCGCTGATGAGCTTGACGATTTGGGACGCGTAATTGATTTTGGGGCGATCTACGAAACATTAGGTGCATGGGTTAACGAGAATTTGGATCATAATACTATTCTTTCGATCAAAGATAAAAATTTAGGTGAAAAAATTTCTGAAGCTACCGGCCAAAAAATTTATTATCTTGATGAGAATCCTACAGCCGAAAATATCGCAAGCCATATTCTAAAAGACATTTGCCCGAAAATTTTTACGGATAAAAAAGTAAAATGCGTAAAAATAAAACTTTACGAAACACCGAATTGTTACGTTAAAGTAAAATAATAATAAAAAGTAGCCTGGCCCCTTATTTTTTTATATGAAAAATTTTACATATCGCATTTATTACGAAGACACCGATGCCGGCGGCGTGGTTTATTATGCTAATTATTTAAAATTTTTTGAACGCGCGCGCACAGATTTTTTGCGTTCTTGCGGCATTTCACAAGCTGAATTGAAGGAAAAAGAGAATTTGGTTTTTGTAGTTAAGAAATGCCAAATTGAGTATTTTGCCCCGGCAAAATTAGATGATTTAATTGAGGTTTCCGTTGAAGTTTTAGAAATTTCCGGAGCAACAGTGCGAATGAAGCAAGAAATGAATCTATCCGGCAAGCTTTTAAATCTGCTTGAGGTAGTAATTGTTTGTATTGATAGCGAGAATTTTAAGCCGAAGAGAATTAATGAAGAACTTATCACCACTTTGAGAAAGTGGTGAGCACGGTTGGAATCGAACCAACGACAACCTCATTAAAAGTGAGGTGCTCTACCGACTGAGCTACGTGCTCTTGAAAAAAGAGAGCGCACATTTAAAAGGATTAGAGAATTAAATGCAAGCCCGTTTTTTATTACTAGTCTTATCTCTTATCCTTCGCCCTAGAAACCAGCGACCTGCGACCATCTGATTTTTTGTGGAAAGCGTGCAATACTCTTTCCGCATCTTCAAAAGGCACGGCGAAAAAAGAAAAGCTGTCCAAAACTTTTACATCATCAATTTTTCTTTGATCCATACCACTTTCTTTTTGGATAAAATCAACTAGGCGACGCGCATCCATGCCGTCATTTTTACCTTTAGCAATGAATAAACGCGCGGTTCCTTTGCGATCAACATAACCTCGGCGGTCATTATTGCCGGGGCGATAATCACTAGAGCGATCATCATCGCGGCGGTCATCGCGGTTACGATTACGATCGAAATTTTTTCCAACCACAGTATTAATTTCGCTATAACTTTTATGACTCAACTCATCCTTGAAAGCCAGTTTTAGCACAGCCGCCAACGCCGCTTTCGGATCGTGATTTTCCTGTAAAATTTCTTCGGCAACTTGCTCTAAATCAGCAAAATTTTCTTCGGCAATAATTTCAGCAATTGAGCTTTTGATGCGCTGCTTCTTACTATCGATTACTTCCTTAACATTCGGAACTTGTTGCTTGGTAATTTTAGTATTAGCAATTCTTTGAATCGAAATTAATTTACGATATTCCGACGGCGTAATCAGCGTAATCGCAATTCCGCTTTTACCGGCGCGACCCGTACGACCAATACGATGCACATAACTTTCCGGATCTTGCGGCAATGAATAATTTATTACGTGAGTCAAATTATCAACGTCGATTCCGCGCGCCGCCACGTCGGTTGCAACTAGCGCCGTAATTTTTTTATCACGAAATTTTTGCAAGATTTTTTCGCGCTGACCTTGCGAAATATCACCGTGCAAAGCTTCGGTGCGACATCCGCGATTGGCTAATTTATGAGCAATTTCATCAGCATCAACTTTGGTACGGCAAAACACCAAACCGTAAAAACTTGATTCAATATCGATAATTCTAAATAGGGCTTCAAACTTGTCGGATTGTGCCACTTCAAAATAAATTTGCTCAATATTATCGCGCTTAACTTGATTAGAAATTACCGAAATAATTTCATATTCGCGCATATATTTTTTTGCCAAATTTTCGATATGGCTCGGCATTGTTGCCGAAAATAAAACGGTGCGTTTTTCTTTTGGCGTAACTTTTAGAATTGCTTCAATATCGTCGATAAAGCCCATATTTAGCATCTCGTCGGCCTCATCAAGAACCACGTAAGAAACTTTAGAAATATCTAAAGTTTTTCTTTCAATATGATCCAAAACTCGTCCTGGAGTTCCAACTACAATATCAACGCCGCGTTTAAGCCGCGCGATTTGGCGCTCGATTGGTTGACCACCATAAACGGCAACAATGCGCGTTTGTTGTTCTTCAGCGAATGAACTTAATTCTTCTGCCACCTGAATCGCTAATTCGCGGGTCGGCGCTAAAATAATGGCTTGAATTTTTTTCGATTCCGGCACCACATTTTCAATCAACGGAATCCCGAAAGCCGCGGTTTTACCGGTTCCGGTTTGCGCAATACCGATTAAATCTTTTGTACTTTGAAGTAAAAATGGAATAGTCTTAGCCTGTATCGGAGTAGGTTCTTCAAAGCCTTTTTTATGCAAGGCGTTCAGCATCGTTTCGGAAATTCCGAGATCGCGAAATTTTGTTAAATTTGTCATTTTTGATTTTTTATTAATATAGCTCGATGTCACGGAGCCTGTCTAAGCAGGTGTTAAAACTCGGAGTACAAATACAGGCTTCGACAGGCTCAGCATGACATCGAGTTTTTACTTTTATATGACATTGAAGTTATCATCATAGCGCCTTGACACAAGATGTCAAACCTTTAAAATCAAGCCTTCCATATTCTTTTTTAAAAAAATGTTCGACAATTTCTCCAATAAAATCACAAAAGTTTTCGACAAGATTTCCGGCAAAAAATTTATTTCGGAAGACGATTTAAATGCCACCATGCGCGAAATCAGAATCGCGCTTTTAGAGGCCGATGTTTCTCTTACAATTGCAAAAGATTTTATTGAAAAAGTTAAGGCTGAAGCCTTGGGGCAGCAGGTTACCAAGAGCGTTTCGCCGGGTCAGATGATTGTAAAAATCGTCCATGATGAATTAGTAAAATTACTTGGTAGCGAAAGAGCAGAAATTAATTTTAGCCATAAGCCGCCAGTTGTGATTTTGATGGCCGGTTTACAGGCTTCGGGGAAAACTACCACTTCGGGAAAATTGGCGCTGCGTTTAAAAAATAAAAATAATAAACGCGTTTTGCTTTCATCGCTTGATACTTACAGACCAGCGGCGCAAAAGCAGTTAGAAATTTTAGCGCAAAAAGTTGGTGTTGATTTTGTGCCAATCATTGATGAGCAAAAACCATTAGAAATTGCTAAGCGTTCAATGCAAATGGCTGTTGATTTGGGATATGATGTTTTGATTTTAGATACTGCCGGAAGAACTCATATTGACGAGATGATGATGGAAGAAATTGTGGCGGTTAAAAAAATTACTAACCCGCAAGAAATCTTACTCGTTGTTGATGCCATGATTGGTCAAGACGCTGTAAATGTTGCCAAAAATTTTAACGAAAAATTACAAATTAGCGGAATTATTTTAACGCGTTTGGACGGCGACGCCAGAGGTGGTGCGGCTTTGACGATGAAAGCTGCCACAAATTGCCCGATAAAATTTATCGGTGTTGGTGAAAAATTGGAAGATTTGGAAGAGTTTAATCCCGATCGCATCGCGTCAAGAATTGTCGGCATGGGCGACGTGGTTTCGTTAGTTGAAAAAGCTCAAGAAATGTTTGATGCTGACGAAATGGAAAAAGCGACCAAAAAAATGCAAAAAGGCCAATTTGATTTTGACGATTTGCTTAGTCAAATTCGCAATATGAAAAAAATGGGCGGCCTTAGCGGAATATTGAATTTCTTGCCCGGAATGGGAAAAATAAAAGAACAATTGGGACAGATGAATAATTTTGAAAAAGATATTAAATTGCAGGAAGCGTTGATTTTATCAATGACGAAAAAAGAAAGAAGAAACCCCGATATTTTAAATTCCTCAAGAAAACATCGCATCGCGAAAGGCGCCGGCTCAACGATTCAAGAGGTTAATCGTTTGCTTAAAAAATATAAGCAAATGCAAAAAATGATGGGGAAATTTGGAAAAATTGATCCGCAGAAAATGCAGGAGATGATGAAGAATATTGGTTAGGTAGTTATTAGGTGCTTAAGTGCTTTCGCGCTGACGCGCTAGTGCTTAGGTGCTTAAGAAAAACGAGAACTACTTAAGCACTAGCGCGTCAGCGCGAAAGCACCTAAGCACTTAAGCACTTAAAACATGCCTTCACTAAAACAAACAAAAACACTCCCCTATCCCGCCAAACTTCTCCACGATTTGGTAATGGACATCGAGCAATACCCACAATTTCTGCCTTGGTGCAAGCAAGCAAAAATTACCAAAATAATTTCCGATGAAAATTTAGAAGCTGATTTGTTAATAAATTTTAAAAGTTTTTTTGAAAAATATACTTCCAATGTTACGCATGGCAAAAATAATGATGAATATTTTATCGATGTAGTTGCAATTAAAGGCCCTTTCAAAAAGCTTGTAAATCAATGGCGCATCAAGGATTTGCAAAATGGTTGTGAGGTTAGTTTTTTTATCGATTTTGAATTTAACTCGATTTTGCTGACAAAACTGATTGGCGTGATTTTTGAGAAAGCGACAGAGAAAATGATGGATGCGTTTGAGGCGCGGGCCAAGGAGTTGGCGAAATAAACCTCGATCTTATCATCCTCTCTCAAGGAGAGAGAGTTACTCGGAATGTTTCCTCTCCCCTTGGGAGAGGGTTAGGGTGAGGGGTTTTACTCGATATTACAGCTATAATACTTCCTTCTTCAAATAAACCTCACTTCCCATCTCCTTAAACTTCTCGCTCATTTGATTCATGCCTTTCTTGGCTTCCTCGGATTTCGCATAATCGCGAACATCTTGCGTGATTTTCATTGAGCAGAATTTCGGGCCGCACATTGAACAGAAGTGGGCGAGTTTGGCGCCTTCGGCCGGCAAGGTTTCATCGTGATAGGATTTGGCGGTTTCCGGATCTAATGATAAGTTGAATTGATCTTGCCAACGAAATTCAAATCTGGCCTTGGAAAGCTCGTCGTCCCAGGCTCTGGCAGCTTTGTTGCCTTTCGCTAAATCTGCCGCATGCGCCGCGATTTTGTAGGCAATTACTCCGGCGCGCACGTCATCTTTGTTCGGTAAACCCAAATGCTCTTTCGGTGTTACATAGCAAAGCATCGCCGTGCCGAACCAGCCAATCATTGCTGCGCCAATTGCGGAAGTTATGTGGTCGTAACCGGGCGCAATATCTGTTGTTAATGGCCCCAAAGTATAAAACGGCGCTTCTGAGCAAAGTTCCAATTGCTTATCCATATTTTCCTTAATCAAATGCATCGGCACGTGGCCCGGGCCTTCGATCATAACCTGGCAATCATATTCCCAAGCAATTTTCGTAAGCTCGCCCAAAGTTTCTAATTCACCAAATTGCGCCGCATCATTAGCATCAGCAATTGACCCTGGGCGCAGGCCATCGCCTAAAGAAAAACTCACATCATATTTGCTTAAAATTTCGCAAATTTCTCTAAAATGAGTGTATAAAAAATTTTCTTTATGATGAGCCAAGCACCATTTCGCCATGATCGAGCCACCTCTTGACACAATTCCGGTTACGCGATTTGCGGTAAGCGGAACGTAACGCAATAGAACTCCGGCGTGAATCGTAAAATAATCAACACCCTGCTCGGCCTGCTCAATTAGCGTATCACGAAAAATTTCCCAAGTTAAATCTTCAGCAACGCCGCCAACTTTTTCAAGCGCTTGATAAATCGGCACCGTACCAACCGGCACCGGACAATTTCTGATAATCCATTCGCGAATATTGTGAATATTTTTTCCTGTAGATAAATCCATCAAAGTATCGCCGCCGAAACGCGTTGACCAAATCATTTTTTCAACTTCATCTTCAACGCCCGAAAATATCGCCGAATTTCCGATATTGGCATTAATTTTTACCAAGAAATTGCGCCCGATAATCATTGGTTCTGATTCAGGATGATTGATGTTAGAAGGAATAATGGCGCGACCTCTCGCCACTTCATCGCGCACAAATTCAGGAGTAATATTTCCAAGCGGACTATTCATATTTTCGCGAAGTGCGATATATTCCATTTCTTTGGTGATAATTCCGGCACGTGCATAAGCCATTTGCGTTGGGCGCTTGCCCGTCTTGGCACGCAAAGGTTTAAAATTGCTTAAATCAAATTCCGGAACTGAAGATTTATTGCCTAAACTTACACCATTGTCCTCAGGTTTTACTTCGCGACCCGAATATTCCTCAATATCACCACGCTCACGAATCCACGCTTCTCTAAGCTTCGGCAGACCTTTATTTAAATCAATTTTATTTACAAAATTTTGATCGGTATAAATTCCCGAAGTGTCATAAACGCTGAAAGTTTTATTTTCCGATCTTTCCGACAAAGCAATTTCGCGCATCGCTACTTTTACATCAGGAAATTTTTGGCTTTGAACGTGAATTTTTTTAGAAGACGGCAGTGAACCGAGAGTTATTTTGTTACTTATCATTTTTTTATTTAATATCTTTCTAATCACCACACTCAGGGTGACCATGGAGGACCAATTATGGTAAAGCTAAAAGGTACTTTTTGCAAGAAAACTTTGATAAACCCTGGCAATTGCTGCCGCAAGCAAAAAACACAATAACATCGCAACCCAAGTATCGCTAAAGAAATGTGCGCCTTTAGCCATTTGATAAAAACCTAAAATCCAACCTAAAATCATTGCTGCACCAAAACCATAAATGCGCGCGTTTCCTTGCAGCGAAAAAAATAAAATAAATAGCGCAAAACCTGTAACGGCGTGACCTGCCGGAAAGCATTTACCTTTTTTTTCTTGCTTAAAACCCGCAGGATATTTATCAAAAATTTTTACATAAGGCTTATGTTCGCCGTAAATTTCCAGCTGGTTCGGACAATAAATATTAGTAAATTTCTTAACATTACCCGCAATCAAGGGAATCAAGGCAAAACCCAGAAATGTTAAGAAAATTGCATGAAATTTCGAATTTCTTTTTCGATATAAAATAATTGATTGAACCAGCAAATAAGCTATTGCAACACCAAAGAAAATTTTCGGTAATTTGTAAAAAATAATTTTTTTAACAATTTCATCCTTGTCGATCAACCAAGTATTATTTACAAAAAGAAAATTTTGCAGATAAATATCAAAATCTAAAACCTGCGTTAAAATCAGCGATAAAACCAATAAAATAGCACTTGCAGCAATATAAGAATCAATGCTTTGGTTCGAAATTTTTAAGCTTGTCATTTCTAAATAAGTAACTCGCAATTTGGTAATAGGAAATTGCTTCTTCTAATTCTTTTTGAGTGTAACTGTCAGAAACCTTCTCAACAGAGCCTTGCCAGCCATATTCTTTAATTTCGACATCAAAAACTTTTACCTCTTTTTTTGGTTTTAATAAATATAATTTATCATTTTTAAAATAACCGACATCGGAATAAGTGCTGACGAAAGCATGTTTATCAAGGCTTCTCTCATTATTAATTACGTCGGTTCCAAAAAATTTAGATTTATAACCAAGGTTAAGCAAACCCATTAGAGTTGGCGCTAAGTCGATTTGGCTGACATTTTTTGTAAAAACTTTTGGCTGAATTATTTTTGGCGCATAAAACATTGCCGGAATTTGATAACGCCACAAAGGCACGTCGCTGTTGCCGGCAGAGCCCGCACAATGATCCGCCACAATTACAAAAATCGTATTATCAAACCAAGCTTTTTTCTTGGCTTTTTCAATTAATTTTCCGATAGCGTAATCAGTATATTTAACCGCGCCATCGCGATTGCTTTTGGAAGGAATATCAATCTTACCGTCAGGGTAAGTAAATGGCCGATGGTTTGAAGTTGTCATGATAAAATTTAAGAAAGGTTTTTTACTTGCAAAAGATTTATCGGCCTCTTTTATTGCCTTGTCAAACAAGTCTTCGTCAGCCACGCCCCAAGCATTTGAAAAAGAAATTTCATCATTAGAAAATTGGCCGCGATCAACAATTTCAAAACCATTATTACCGAAAAAATCATTCATATTATCGAAATAGCCATCGCCGCCATAAAGGAATTTCGCTTCATAGCCGCGATCTTTTAGCGGTGAAGAAATATTAAATAAATTTTCGTTATTGGGCCTGCGAACAATTGAATTTCCCGGAGTTGGCGGGACGCCCAAAGAAATAGCCTCCAAGCCACGCACGGTGCGGGTTCCCGTTGATTTTAAATTTGTAAAAAATAATGATTGCTTAGCCAATTTATCAAGATTTGGCGTAATATTATTTTTATTACCAAAGGCCGCCATAAAATCAGCACTTAAACTTTCAACAACAACCAACATCACATTATATTTTTTCTCATCACCCGCGCGAGTCTGCGCCACAAGGCGTGAGATATCATCTTCATTTAAAAATTTCGAGCGCGGCTCTTGTGAAATAACTACGCGACGCAAATTATTAATGGCATTTTTTTCATCTAAAGTTGCATATAATTTATCATAATCTAATTCATTATTGCGATAGGCTGAGAATAGTTGATATATGCCGTTGGTGGCGATTTCATTGACGTAATTATTATCGGAAATTTTAGATAATTTTGAACTATTTATCGTAAAAAATGCCGTGATTAAAAAAGCTAAAAATATCAAAAAATTTCTTACACGTATCTTAAAATTTTCATTTTTTATGATTAAAACTTTTTTTTCACTTAAGCAAAAAATCGCCGCTGATGCAGCTAAAACAAGGCTTAATAAAGAAACGATCGGATAAGATTCTATAATATTGGCAATAACTTCTGTCGTATAAATCAAATAATCAACGGCAATAAAATTAAAGCGCGTTTGAAATTCATCCCAAAAAGTGATTTCGGCAACTAAAGAAAAAATAATTACGTAAAGGAAAATAAAATAAATTATTCTAACAAAAATTTGATGAGATTTTTTAGCAAAGATTTTGGGATAAATTAAAGTGTAATATGTTAGCGGAAGCAATGCTATGTAAGCTAAAGTAACAAAATCAAAAAATAATCCTAAAGCATAAGTTTTTAAAATTAAAATTGGTGAAAAAACTATGTCTTTTCTTTGCCACACAAAAAAAATCGTACGCAGTAAAAATGACAAACCGGCAAAAATCACAAAAATTTTTGCCCAAGATGATTGTTTTAAATAATTAATAATTTTTTGCATTTTAAGAAACCTTAACACTCCATTTTTTTGCCAAATAATTCTGCACAGCCGTTCTCTCATTTGTATCTAAAGCACGTTCAAAAATAATTATTTCACCGATTTCGCCGTTTAGAAGCTCTGAACCGTTAGTAACTCCTATTGTATTAAAATTGGTTCTACCGCCGTGAGCCGCACTAGCTCCATCAGTACCCGCACTTGATACGCCATTGATATAAATTTTTCTATTTCCGGTTACCGAATTATCATAAATAAAAGAAAGAACATAAAGCCGACCTGCTGTATAAGAGCTTGCTGAAACATCAGCGCTCCACCAATAATTTAATAAAGTTCCATCACTTGCATAACGAAAGGAATTGGAGCTATTATTTGAACTAAGCCCAGAACCCAATATGCCGCCATTATGCAAAGTGTAAGCCTTTGAAACAAAAAATATTGAATAACTTGAATTTCCATAAGGCACGGTAGCATCCGGCAAATTAAGAGCATTAGAGGTGCCGTTAAATTTTAAAATCGGCAAACGCGCTTGGTTATTTATAATATAGGTAGGTTTGGCCGTACTAGTGGCTGTAGCATTATGGCTGGTTGATGACTTTAAATTAATATCGTACCAAGTTGATATTGCGCCATTAATTTTAGCTTCCGAATTAATAAAACTCTCATCTAAAGAAGTTTCATACCATGCCACAAGACCACTAATCGAATGTACCGGAGAACTTTTAGTCAGCGATTGGGCTGAATTTATCGAGCTGTATAAAATGAATTTATCAGTCTGCGCAATGGCAGAAAGTACAAGAGCGATGACAACAATCACCATCGCCATTTCAAAAAGCGAGAAAGCTTTTTTCATTTTATTTTTTGAACATTTCAAGCATGCGCCAAGTTACCAGAAAACCACCAAAAATATTTACCGAAGCAATGGCAATAGCAACGAAACTTAAGAAAGAAATAAAAGTAAAATCTTTGGCTGAACCAAGAGCAATAATTGCGCCAACCACAATTACGCCGGAAATTGCATTAGTAACCGCCATCAAAGGTGTATGTAAGGCCGGGGTCACCTTCCAAACTACAAAATAGCCAACAAAACAAGCCAAGATAAAAACTGCTAAACCAAAAACAAATGGGCTTACGCCGCCACCATTTGCCGATAGATAACTAAGTTCGATAACTTTTTGCACTAATAAATCAGAGTTTTGTTTAATTTGATCAGAAAGCTCAACGATTTCGTGGATATTGCTCATAATTTTTAAAAATTATTGGGGGAAAATATGGGACAAATTTAATAGAAGTTTGAGGCGTTTGTCAAGTTAAAAGCTAAACTGTTGACAATCAACAATCGCACTTTTACAATGCCTCGCTCACTTTGCTGGGACGTAGCCAAGTGGTAAGGCAGCGGTTTTTGGTACCGCCACCCGCAGGTTCGAATCCTGCCGTCCCAACCAGGCTTCGCTAAAGCTACACCGGGCAGGCCAGAAGAATATAAATTTTTTTATAAACTCGCAGGTTCGAACCTTAGGTTCGACAACAAGTTATAATTTTTCTTAATGAACGAAGTGAATTTAGAAAAATCTTAACGACTTGCAACTGCGCTTGCGCAGTAATCCTGCCGTCCCAACCAGGCTTCGCTAAAGCTACACCGGGCAGGCCAGAAGAATATAAATTTTTTTATAAACTCGCAGGTTCGAACCTTAGGTTCGACAACAAGTTATAATTTTTCTTAATGAACGAAGTGAATTTAGAAAAATCTTAACGACTTGCAACTGCGCTTGCGCAGTAATCCTGCCGTCCCAACCAGGCTTCGCTAAAGCTACGCCTGGCAGGCCAGAAAAAAATTTTTTGATAGATTCAGCGAAGCAAAAACATAAATAAAACTCCAACTTTCAACCCATCAAAAATCTAAATCTCAACTCATCACAATTCTCCTAAAAACTATGAAACATAATCCAATAATCTACTGCCACTACGGCAATTCAAAATATCTGCCTTACGTTTTTCAATCAACTCGACTTTCTAATCCAGACAGCGACATAATTTTACTGGGAGATACTTCAAACAAAGCGGTTGCGGAAAAACATGGTCTTAAACATTTTTTGCTTAAAGATTATGATTTCGGCGATGATTTAAAAAGGTTCGACGAAGTTTATGAACTGATTGCAACCAAGGAATTTGATGCTTTCAAGCATGGCGAAGATTGGAATAAATTCGTTTTTCGTAAATGGTTTATTCTTTATAATTTTGTAAAAAAAGAAGGCATCAAGGAATTTTGGCATTTTGATTCTGATAATATGGTTTTCACCGATTTATCAACTTTGGAATATAAATATCAGGATTACGATTGCACCGTGCAGTGCCACGGCAACTGCTTCAAAGCCTTCTTTAGAAATCCGGAAGTAATTGACGGTTACGTTAAAAAAATTAACGAATTATTTTTAAGAAAAGATTATATTACAAAAATAAAATCTGAACTTGCAAACCAAACGGGGCCTTGGTCTTTCAATGAAATGACGGCCTATGAAATTTATGAAAAAGAAGTAAAATTTAAAGCACTTCCGGTAAATAAACCGGACGCTCAAGATTCACTTTTTGGTGAAGTAATTTGCGTTTCCGACGGCATGAAAATGACAAAATTACCGCTTGGTGAAGATATGCAAATTATTCATATGAATCCGGATGGTAGGTTTTTTGCCATTGAGGAATCCACAAACAAGCCGATTTGGTGTCATACTTTGAATTTAAGCTGGATTCCGATTTATATTTTTGATGCGGCTTTAAAACATTTCAAAAAGAATTATAAAAAACCAAAACAAGCTTTTGATCCTAATTCTAAAACTTTAGCACAAGTTGCGCCACCATTAAAGCAAAGGCTGAAATTATGGCGAAAAAATTTGAAGAAAAAGCTAAAAAAAGGTGCCTAACCCTTACTCACTTCCAACCTTGTTCGTGGGCACAGTCATCCAATATTTAAATATATTGTCCGGCGGCATTACCGGAAGCCCAAGCCCATTGAAAATTATAGCCGCCAAGCCAGCCGGTCACATCTAAAACTTCGCCGATAAAAAACAATCCTTTTATTTTTTTACATTCAAAACTTTTCGAGGAAATTTCATCGGTGTCAATTCCGTTGATTGTAACTTCAGCTTTAGCGAAACCTTCCGATCCGCTTGGAACAAAGCTCCATTCGTTTATAAAATCTCCGATTTCTTTTAATTTTTGGTTCGACATATCCGCTAAAAATCCACGATGACCGATTTCTTCTAAAACAAAATTTACAAAACTGCGCGGTAAAATTTTTGCTAAAACATTTTGAATTTCTTGCTTTGCTTGCAATTTTTTTTCTTCAACAAGCCATAAAAAAACATCTTTTTTTGGTGCAAAATTTATTTCTATTTTTTCGTTTTTTTCCAAGTAAGAAGAAATTTGCAATATCGCCGGGCCACTGATTCCGCGGTGTGTGAACAAAACCGCTTCATGAAATTTTATTTTTTTGTAAGTTACAATTGCATCAAGCGCAACTCCGGCAAGAGATTTTGTTTTTGCAAGCAATTTATCATCAAAAGTAAGCGGCACAAGACCCGGGCGCGGTTCAATAATTTTTAAACCAAATTGTTTAGCCACTTCATAACCAAAACCGCTTGCGCCCATTTTCGGAATTGAAGGCCCACCTGTAGCAATCACCAGAGACTTACAGCTCAAGGTCTCACGACTTGTTACAATTTCAAACCCATCTACGGTTTTAGTAATTTTATTTACCTTGGTTTCAAGTTGTAATTCAAAATTTTCTTTTTTGCATTCATTAAGCAACATAGTAATTATCTGCTTCGCCGAGCCATCACAAAATAATTGCCCCAAAGTTTTTTCGTGAAAGGCAATATTATGTTTTTTAACTAAGGCAATGAAATCGTTGGGGCTGTAGCGCTTAAGCGCCGAAACACAAAAATGCGGATTGTTAGAAATGAAATTTTTCGGAGAGGTATGAATGTTAGTAAAATTACATCTACCACCACCCGAAATGCGAATTTTTTCTCCGGCAGATTTAGCGTGATCAAGAAGCAAAATTTTTTTCCCGCGCGAGCTCGCAATAGCCGCACACATCAAGCCTGCCGCCCCGGCACCGATTATTATGGCATCAAAAAATTTCATTTAGCGGTCTGAATAACAAAATATTTTTCAGAAATATTTTTATGAAATTCTTCGGGCAGCGCCGCCCAATCATGAACATCAACAAGCAAAGGAAGATTACTCTCGCTTAGCGCCGCGCGTAAATCAGCAATTGCCGAAGTTTGTTTTTGCAAAAGATTTTTTGGATTACGAATAACAATATCAAGATCACTAGCATCGTGAGCATCCCCGTTAACACGACTTCCATAAGCAAACACTTCGGCATCAGGCACGTACGACATCAAAATTTTGCGCAGCATTTGCAAATGTTCACTTCGTAATTGAAGATTATTTTTGCTCATATTTCTTTACTAATTGCTGATGTAATTTTGTAACATCTTTCTGAAAATCAATAATTAATTCCAAAGTATTTTCCGCAAATTCTTCACCATAATCATGGGCCGTTGAATTTCTATTATCACGATATTGCAACCAGCGTTCTAATTCTTCATTGGTCATTAGACCGCGGAGTGCCGCATGGCGTAACACATCCTTGTAAACCAAAGCATCAACTTCTTTTGGTGACGCCATATAAAATTTCAAAATCTTGCGCAGAATTTTTCCGACAGTTTCTAAAGTTAATTCAAAACTTTTTACTACGGCATTACGCGAAACTTCGTAATCTATTGTGCCTTTTGTTGTTTTTACCAAACTTTCAAGTGAGCGCTCAAGAGTAAGATTACAGCGTTCTAAATAATCAAAATTTAATTTCATAAATTTTTAAAAACTTGCTTAAAAATATGATCGATATTTTTCGTATGGTAATTCAAATCAAAAATTTCTTCCAAAGTTTTTTCGGAAATTTTTCCTTGAACTTCCGGATCATTTTTTAACAAATCTAAAAAACTAAAACCGTCTTTCCAAACTTTCATGGCATTGCTTTGAACTATGCGGTAAGCGTCTTCGCGCGATATTTTGGCTTCTTCGATCAAAGTTAACAAAACGCGCTGCGAAAAAACTAGGCCGTTTAATTTTTCTAAATTTTTCTTCATGTTTTCCGGATAAACCAACATATTTTCCACAAGCCCCGCAAGTCGAGCAAGCGCAAAATCAAGCGTCACGGTAGCATCCGGAGCAATCATTCTTTCAACCGAAGAATGCGAAATATCGCGTTCGTGCCAAAGTGCCACATTTTCTAAAGCCGGTGTAACCGCGCTGCGCACAATGCGCGCAAGGCCTGTCAAATTTTCACTCAACACCGGATTACGTTTATGCGGCATAGCCGAACTTCCCTTTTGACCTTTTGCAAAAAACTCTTCAACTTCCAAAACTTCCGTTCTTTGTAAATGACGAATTTCAACAGCGAAATTTTCAATTGAAGAAGCAATCACGCCTAGAGCAGCAAAGAACGCAGCGTGACGATCTCTTGGAATTACTTGACTTGAAACGCCCTCTTCTTCTAATCCCAATTTTTCCGCCACATATTTTTGCACAAACGGATCAACATTGGCAAAGGTTCCAACCGCGCCGGATATGGCACAAACCGCAATTTCTTTTTTAGCACTTTTTAGGCGTTTTAAATTTCTTTCAAACTCGGCGTAAAATCTTGCAAGCTTCAAACCAAACGTCACAGGCTCAGCGTGAATGCCGTGCGAGCGGCCTGTGCAAACTGTGTCTTTATATTCAAAAGCACGTTTTTTTATCGCCGCTAAAAGCTTTTCCAAATCCGCAATTAATATGTCGGAAGCTTGCGCGAGTTGAACCGAAAGGCAAGTATCAAGCACATCAGAACTGGTCATTCCGTAATGAATGAAGCGCGAATTTTCACCAACTAATTCTGCCAAATGCGTCAAGAAAGCAATCACATCATGCTTCGTTACGCTTTCAATTTCGTCAATTCTATCAGAATTAAACGCGCCGCCGGCTTTTTCAAAATTGCCACGAATCCGCTCGGCCGTTCCTTCCGGAGCAATTTTTAATTTTTCTAAAGCTTCAAGAGCATAAATTTCAATATCAAACCAGATTTGATATTTATTTTCTTGCGACCAGATTTTGACCATTTCCGGTCGAGAGTAACGAGGAATCATAAGATTTAATAAAAGTACTTGAGTGCTTAAGCCCCAGCGCGCAGCGCGAAATGACTTAAGCACTTTCTTTATAGTATAAACTTCGACAAATCAGTTTTACCAGAAGCCAACTCGCCCAAGTGTTGATCGACATATTTATCATCGACCTTAACTTCGGTACCGTTTTTCAAATCAGACGCTTCAAAACTGACATCTTCCAAAATTTTTTCCATCATAGTGTGAAGCCTACGCGCGCCTATGTTTTCAACCTCACCATTAATGCGATTGGCAATTTTGGCAATTTGTTTGATGCCACTTTCAACAAAATCCAATTTAACATTTTCAACCGCAAGCAATGCCTTATATTGCCTTATGAGACTAGATTCCGGCTCAGTTAAAATTCTTACCAAATCCTCTTCAGAAAGCGGTTTTAATTGAACACGAATCGGAAAACGACCTTGTAATTCCGGCAATAAATCGGCAGGTTTTGCCACATGGAAAGCACCTGAAGCAATAAATAAAATATGATCGGTTTTTACAATACCGTATTTTGTTGTAATCGCACTGCCCTCAACGATCGGCAACAAATCGCGCTGCACGCCTTCACGACTAACATCGCCACCTTTCAAACCGGAACGCGCGCAGATTTTATCAATCTCGTCAATGAAAACTATCCCGTCATTTTCAACAGACTTAAGCGCTTCTTTAACAACCTTATCTTCATCAATCATTTTTCCCGATTCTTCATCAACTAAGGTTTTAAGAGCATCGGCGACCGTCATTTTAGCTTTTTTAGTTTTTTCACCACCCATCGCACGCCCTATCATTTCGCCGATATTTATCATGCCAACTTGTCCGCCCGGAATATCGAAACTAGAAGTCATAGCCCCGCCGCCGTCAATTATTTCGATTTCAATTTCACGATCGTTAAGCTCGCCTTTTTCCAGCATTTGCGAAAATTTTTCTTTAGTTTCATCCAAAGCATTTTCTCCAACCAAAGCTTTTAAAATGCGCTTTTTAGCATATTTTTCAGCTTTTTCCGCCACACCTTTTTTCATCTCACTTTTAATCGATTTAATCGCCACTTCCATCAAATCGCGGATTATCGAATCAACGTCGCGCCCCACATAACCAACTTCGGTAAATTTTGTCGCCTCAACCTTGATAAACGGAGCGTTAGCAAGCTTCGCCAAACGGCGTGCCACTTCAGTTTTTCCAACACCGGTCGGCCCAATCATCAAAATATTTTTCGGCACAATTTCTTCACGCAGCGGGCTTTCAACCAGCTTACGTCGATAACGATTGCGTAGCGCAATTGAGACAGCTTTCTTCGCCTCATTTTGTCCGATAATGTAGCGATTTAATTCTTCAACAATCTGTTTGGGAGTAAGATCGAAATGGGATTTTGCCACTGGTGTTTCCATAATTTTAGCGGTTTTTTTAGAATTTTTTGACATTTAATTTAGTAAAAATTTTGCAAGTTGTTTTAATGTAATAACGCTACTTGAAAATTTCCAGTGCTAAAATCAATATCATCTTAAGCCACTCAATGTAATCTTGAACCACCGACTCGATGTCATCCTGAGCATGTCGAAGAATGATTCTAGATTCGGGCATGAATCATCCTTCGACATGCTCAGGATGACATCGAGTTAGGCTTACCCTCTTTTTTGCCATTGTAACTTGCCGAATTAAGCCAAACCATCCCAGCTATCACCACAATAGTAGTAATCAAAACAATCAAAATAATTTTCATAAAGCACTCAAAATTTCATCTTGCAAATCATCAATTCCATAACCTTTTTCCGAACTTGTCAGCATGATTTTATCAAAAACCGCCGGCCATTTTTTAGAGGCAGTTTTTATTTTTGCAACAGCTTGCAATTGCTCGTCTTTATTGACTTTGTCAATTTTTGTCAAAACAATTTGGAAAGAAATTGCCAAAGCATTAAAAATATTAATCATGTCCAGATCCGCGTCTTTCAAGCCTTTAACCACATCAACTAACAAAAACACCCGCTTTAAATTAGCTCTTTTCGTCAAATATTCCACGGCAGTTTTTTGCCAATGCTCAGCATGATTTTTACTGGCCTTGGCAAAACCATAGCCCGGCAAATCAACAGCGACAAAGACTTCGCCAACTTTAAAAAAATTCAATTGACGCGTTCTGCCCGGAGTAGATGAAACAATCGCCACTTTTTGCTTCAAAACCGCATTAACCAAACTAGATTTCCCGGCATTTGACGCCCCTAAAAAAGCCACTTCCGGATAATGATAGCTCGGCACTTGCGAAAATTGATGCGCGCCCAGTAAAAACTCAGCTTCGTTACTAAATACTTTTTTGGCCTCAAAAGGTTTTTTCATTTGACTATTTTACTATTTTAATAGATTATAAATTAATAACCATATTGCCTTTGGCACATACGGCCCTTGAATAACCACTATGGGGCCGGATAAATTCCGAGCACAACTTTACTCGCTACCAATCTAATTTCTTCAAACTGATTCGAAGGAACTTTTCCCATCAAGGTCGTTAATCTCTTACTCTCGAATACTCTCATTTGCGATAGCATCAAGCAACTAATTTTATCCTTAAAAACTATCGGAAAATAATGTTTATTATCCTTAATTTTACTAGTTAGCGGAATTCCTAGAAACATCCTATCATTAAATTTTCTTAAAATTAAAACAGGGCGACTGAACAGAGAATTTTTACCATTTTCTTCGCTTCCAATATTAGGCACTGTTAGCTAATTAATTTTATTACAGATTTTGGCATATTTTGAACGTTTCTTTGGCAAAATTTTGATAAATATCAGGATATATTTTGAAAAATTTTGCCAAAAAATAAGTCAAAATAGGGCGAAATATGAAATGAAATTAATTAGCTAACAGTGCCTAAGTCCAATACTGCACCACCATACTTCCCGCTCTTGAAAAGTAATAGTTTTACAATTTGTTAAATCCAGCCTCTTTTTTAGATCATTCCATTGATCAAAATTCTTTACTATCTCCTTCATAGGTTTTGGGTTTAATGGTTTTTTTCTCAAACAATAAATATTTCATCGCACTATCAACATCATCAAATGATTTTAATTTAGCATGATTTTTTATTGATTTTTTTATTACAAAAATTGTTTTGCTGTTTAATTCTTGCTCAATCTTCGCAGTGTATAACCTCATTTTACTTCCTCTCCAAAAACTCAATCATCTTCGCCGCAATATCAACACCGGTAGCACCCTCAATACCCTCAAGGCCTGGCGCTGAATTTATTTCTAGAATTTTTGGGCCGTTATTCGAGCGCACCATGTCAACACCGGCCACTTCAAGCCCGATAATTTTGGCCGCATTAATCGCCATTTCGCGTTCTTGTTCTGTTATTTCAATAGCCTTGGCAATCGCGCCCAAATGAATATTGGCGCGGAATTCGCCGTCTTGCGCGATGCGTTGCATTGAGGCCACAACCTTATCACCGATAACGAAACAACGAATGTCTTGGCCTTTTGATTCTTTAATATATTGCTGCACTAAAATATCGGCTTTTAAGCTGCGGAACGCGTTAATTACGCTTTCGGCGGCTTTGCCGGTTTCTGCTAAAACCACGCCGACACCTTTTGTTCCTTCCAGTAATTTCACCACTAACGGCGCGCCACCAACGATATTTATTAAATCTTTGGTTTCGTAAGAAGTATTGGCGAAGCTTGTAACCGGCACATCCAGACCATATTGCGACAAAATTTGCAAAGTATGTAATTTATCGCGAGACTTGGTAATTGCTTCAGATTTATTGAAGCAATTAATTCCCATCACTTCAAATTGGCGAATAATCGCCGTGCCGTAAAATGTCATTGCGGGCTTGATACGCGTGATTACGTGATCGACGCGCTCCATTTTTTTGCCCTCATCATAAAAAACTTCGCCATTGTTGCAGGCAACTTTAATATAACAATCGCCAACGTTAACAAACTCGATTTGGTGTCCACGCGCTCTAGCGACCTCGACCAATCTTTTGTTAGAATATAAATCAGGATTTGATGCTAAAAGGATTAATTTCATAAATATCGAGGGTCAATTATTGGTTTAATATTTTTATATAATTTTAAAACTTTACTTGATTTAGGTCGTCCTTGTAAAAAAGATTTTGAAGGATCGACTAACATTTTTGCGGCCTTCACCGCATCACGACCAAGCAACATACGAAAGGTCATGGAATCACGATTGGCAAGAGTTAGTTCGATCATGATTTTTTTCTCGCCGATCATTAAATAAGATTTTATGACAAATCTTTTTTCTTTTTTACCACCCGAATCCGAAACCATTCTGCGCTCAATAACCTGCGCCACACAAGAGCGCACCAGCTTTTTATTTTTTTGCAAAGGATGAATGTCGAATTTTACATATTCAACATCTTCGATAAAAAAACTTTCAATATTAAAAGCATGCAAAGCGGAAGTTTTGGCTCCGGTGTCAATTTTGCCCTTAATCGCCGGAAGGCCCAAGCAATCAAGACTAAACCATTCTTTCCAGCCGATAGTGGATTTTGTTTTGTTAATTTGCAATGGTTTTTTCATGAGCAATTATTTTTGTCACAATTTCCAAATCTTCTTTGGTATCAACGGAGAGAGGATGTGCTTCTACAATTTTTACTAAAATTTTCATGTTATTTTCTAAAGCGCGTAGTTGCTCAAGGCTTTCGCGGCGCTCTAGTATTGAAGGCGAAAGCTTTATAAATTTTTCCAAAGCATTTTTTTTGTAAGCATAAATTCCGATATGATGGTAAAAATCAGCCGACTCATCTTTAGAATAAGGTATCGCCGAACGAGAAAAATAAAGGGCGCGACCTAATTTTTTTTCGGTAAAGGCAATCGCAATTTTTACCACATTCGGATTAGTAATTTCTGATTTATTTTTAATTTTTGAGGCCACGGTTGCAAAATCACAATCATGTTCTAAAGCCGCTTCAGCCGCTGCTCGAATCACTTGCGGATCAATATTCGGCAAATCACCTTGTAGATTTACAATCACTTCAAAATCATTATTTTGCAACGCCTTAAAAGCGGCATAAATCCTGTCAGTTCCTGACGGCAAGTCGGGATCGGTGATAATAAATTTTCCGCCGAATTCTTTTACTTCACGCGCAATTTCTTCGCCGTCACACGCAATTACAACTTCGCCGATGCCTGATTTTACAGCTTGCTCATAGACTCGCTGAATCATTGTTTTACCTAAAATATCGGCGAGTGGCTTGTTGGGCAAACGCGTTGAGGCCAACCTTACAGGAATTATTACTAAAACTTTATCTAACATAAAAAAATTTGATGTCATGCTGAGCGTCACCCTGAGCCTGTCGAAGGGCGAAGCATGATGTTGAATTCGGAGTAATCATGCTTCGCCCTTCGACAGGCTCAGGGTGATGCTTAGCATGATATCGAGAAGCGCCTATTTAAGCATCTCCTTATAAACTTTAATCGTCTCCTTTATCATCTTATCATTCGAAAAATTCTCTTCAACATGCTTACGCGCTCTATCTCCCATCGCATCGAGCTCTTTCTGCGACATCAACAAAACCTTATCAATTGCTTGCGCCAATTCATCACTATTTTCGGCATCAACCAAAAATCCGGTTTTGCCCTCAACCACGGTTTCAAGTGCGCCGCCGATTTTGGTGGCAATAATTATTTTGTTTGAAGCCTGCGCCTCAATAGCCACGCGACCAAAAGCCTCTGGTCTTATACTTGGGCAAACCACCAAATGCGAAATTGCATAAGCCGCCGGCATATCTTTACAAACGCCTACAGCCTTGATTTTACCGGCTAAACCGATATCAATAATTTTTTTCTCAATTTTTAATTTAAATTTCTTGTGTCCATGATCCGAGCCAACAAGAATGCAGAAAAAATCATTTTTAACTTTCGCTAAAGCTTCAATCAAAAACTCGTGACCCTTCCAACCCGTAAAGCGCGCCGGCATTAAAATAAATTTTTTATCTTCGGGCAATTGCCATTTATTTATTAAATCAATTATGCGATTTTTAGAAACTTTCTTATCATCAAAATAATTCAAATCCGCACCGCGCGCAATCACTGTAATTTTCTTTTCTAAATCATTTTTACTAGTTTTTTTATCAACATAATTTTCTAAAATATAATTCCTAATGAAGTCAGACACCGCAATGATGCGCTCTGCTTTTAACATCACTGCATTATAGATTTTTTTCAAGAAAAATCTTTGCCATTTAAAAAGTTTCAGCGAGTAAGTTCCATGCACCGTTGCCAGTAATTTTACTTTAACTTTTTTACTCGCCAAATAAGCACTCCACATGGGCGCACGCGATCGCACGTGGATCAAATCAATTTTATTTTCTTCAATAATTTTTTTTAATTTCTTGGCATTTAAGAAAATTTTGAAAGGATTTTTGCTCTTCACTGAAAGCGTGATATGCCTGATTCCGGCCTCTTTCAACTGATAAACCAAAATCCCGCCGGAAGAAATTACGATAGGTTCAAAATCAGCATTTTTTAAAGCTTTTGCAATATCGATGGTGCCACGCTCCACACCGCCGCTTTCTAGGGCCGGAAGGATCTGGGCAATTACGAGTTTTTTAGTTTTATTATTCATTTAGGTAACATATCTTAGTCATGCTGAGCGTCACCCTAAGCCTGTCGAAGGGCGAAGCATGATTATTATACTCCCAGTTCTAAAACATGCTTCGACAGGCTCAGCATGACTATGGAGTTTTTAAACAAAAATCGTATCTTCGCGTTTCGCACCTGTAGAAATTATTGTGGCTTTAACGCCGCATAATTCCTCGATGCGCGCAATATATTTGCGAGCATTTCTTGGTAAATCATTTAATGATTTAGCACCAACCGTAACTTCTTTCCAACCGGAAATTTCCTCGTAAATAGGTTCGATTTTATCCCATAGATTTATGGCTTGCGGTAAATAATCATAAGTCTCACCATTGATTTTATAACCAACACAAATTTTGATTTTTTCTAACTTATCCAAAACATCCAATTTTGTTAAAGCAATTTCTTTTACTGAAGAAAGTTGAATTGATTGACGCACCAACACAGCGTCAAACCAACCGCAGCGCCTATCGCGACCGGTTACAGTTCCAACTTCTTTGCCTTCAACGCGCAAAAATTCGCCGGTTTCGTCATTTAATTCAGTTGGAAAAGGGCCCGAACCAACGCGCGTGGTATAAGCTTTTAGAATTCCAATTGTTTTATGCAAATCCGCCACGCCTAAGCAGGAACCAAGAGCCACCTGTCCCGCTGCCGTATTCGAAGAAGTAACGAAAGGAAAAGTTCCGTAAGAAACATCAAGCAAAGCGCCTTGCGCACCTTCAAACATAATTTTTTTATCCCGCAAAATTTTGGCAATATCGAAAGCACTTTTAGCGTGAGTTAGCAAGCGTGAACCGACAGGCTCAAGCTCTGACAGAATTTGTTCAACCGTTACAATTTCTGCACCCAAACTCTGACGCAATAAATTGTGATAAAAAAGCAAATTCTCAATTCGCTCTTTTAGAATCTTTTCATTATATAAATCACAAATTCTAATGGCTCGTCTTCCCGCCTTATCCTCGTAAGCCGGACCAATTCCGCGTCCTGTCGTACCGATTTTTTTTGCACCTTTTTTAGCTTCCAGCAATTGATCGAGTTCACGATGCACTGACAAAATCAAGCAAGCATTATCAGCAATTGCCAAATTTTGCGGCGTAACTTTCAATCCTAAATCTTCAATATTGGAAATTTCTTTAAAAAGCGCCACCGGATCAACAACTACACCGCTTCCAATTACTGAGAATTTTCCACGAATTATGCCGGATGGCAACAAACTTAATTTATATGTTTTATCATCAACTTTGATAGTATGCCCTGCATTATGACCGCCCTGAAACCTAACAACGGCGTCAAATTTATCGGACAAACAATCCACGATTTTCCCCTTACCCTCGTCGCCCCATTGCAGGCCGATTATTGCTATATTCGTCATATTAATCTTGCATTTGATTTTTGATCCCGACAACTACCGAATTGGCTGCCTTTTTAATAGTAAAATATCTGCTGCAATAAGGACAAACAACATGATCTTCGTTGCCCATATTAAGATATATTAATGGATGGCTAGAGTCAGCCTTAGCACCTTCACACGACACTTTCTTGCTTGTGACATGAACAACTTCCAGCGCTTTTGGTTGGGTAGTCATTATATTTAAAAAAAATATTTATATTAAGAATGAGAGTTGGTAAGTTTAGTTTGGAGATTTTGAAGTAGCAATTGTAATTTAATTACGAATCAGGAATTACGAACTACAAATTATTTGTAATTAGCAACAAAAACAATCATGCCATGAAACTAAGATTCCTCTTAACCCTTATCCTATTTCTCACCTACAGTAAAGCCAATGCTACCATATCCGATCAACATCAAAATCAAGGCGCTAAAACACGCGCCGTTGCCAGTTTTTATCACAATGAAAAAGGCGAGAAAAAGTTAATTGCCGGAATTGAATTTGAATTAGCTGAAGGCTGGAAAATTTATGGCGAAGACGCCGGCGGATTTGGCTTGCCACCGAGCATTGATTTTAGCGGATCCAGCAATTATTTAAATCATAAAATAATTTGGCCTGAAGCTGAAAAAAAAGAAGAAAAAATCGGCGAAAGCATAATTCATTACTCTTACTACAAACATAAAGTTATATTGCCCGTTGAAATCATTGTACAAAAAATTGATGATCCGACAAATTTAAACATAAAATTAAATTACGGGCTGTGCAGCCATGATCTATGCGTGCCTGTCACTGAAGAATTTTCAATTATTCCGTCAAGCACAAAAGACGCGGATGCGCTAGACATTATACAAAAATTTTATCCGCATAAAATTTCCGAAACCAAACAAATAAAACAAGGCATTAATTCTTCCTACGCCTTGATTGCGGCTATATTTTTAGGAATTTTAGGAGGCGCTATTTTAAATATTATGCCCTGCGTCTTACCGGTTTTATCACTGAAATTAATGTCAGTGATAAATCATTCAAATGCAGCTCTTTCAAGGATCCGACTGGCATTTCTTTCAACAGTTATTGGCATTTTATTTTGTTTTATTGTCTTTGCTTTTATCGCCAGTTTCATCGAATTTAGCGGCAATTCTCTAGGTTGGGGCCTACAGTTTCAAAATTCTTATTTCCTGATTTTTTTAGTAACTATTTTAGCATTTTTTACCTTAAATTTATTCGGGCTTTTCGAAATTAATTTCAATCAAATCTTAGCAAATTTCATCAATAGAAAAATTGAAATTTCCGAGCAACAAAAAAATATTTTTATTCCGAATTTTCTTTCGGGAATATTGGCAGTTCTTCTTGCCACACCTTGTTCGGCACCATTTTTAGGGTCAGCAATTTCTTTTGCTTTAACCCAAAGTTTTATCACGATTTTTATAATTTTTATCAGCATCGCACTTGGTTTTGCTTCACCTTATATTGTCTTATTTTTTACACCTGGTTTAGTTAGATTTTTGCCAAAACCGGGCCGCTGGATGATTACCGCCAAACATATAATGGGCTGGTTTTTTATCGTTACAATTTTGTGGCTGCTTTATGTTTTAAAAAGCGATATCGGCGGCAAAGCTACGCTAATAACCGGAGCTCTGTGCTTAGCCCTGTTGCCTTGTTTTAAAATCAAATCAAAATTATTTAGAAATATTGCTTTAATTTTTATAACGATAATGATTTTTGCTATACCTTCAACCCTTGAAAACAAATCTTCTACGACAGTTATTAAAAATAATATTTGGCACGAATTTAATGAAGCTGAAATTTATAAACAGGTAATTAATGGTAAGACAGTTGTTGTCGATATTACAGCTGACTGGTGCCTTACTTGCAAATTTAATAAGGCGCATGTGTTGGAAGACAAGGAAGTTATGGCAATATTAAAAGGCGGCGATATAATTTTAATGCGCGGCGACCTTACAAAACCTAATCCCGAAATTATGGATTACCTACATAAAAACGGTCGCTTTGCAATTCCCTTTAATGCAGTTTATGGGCCTAACGCTAGAGAGGGCTTGCTTGCAAGCGAGTTGTTGAGCAAAAAGGAATTATTGACTTTGATTAAAAAAGCATCTTAAAAATGGAACTTACAAAACTAACAATCAAACAAACCATCAAAGGTTTAAAAAATAAAAATTTTTCAGCTGTTGAGCTCACAAAATCCTACATCGATAATATCGAAAAAAATCGTCATTTAAACGCTTACATTACTGACAGTTTTGATTTCGCACTGGCGCAAGCCAAAGAATCAGACGCACGCATTGCTAAAAATGAAGCGCGCGATTTGGAAGGAATTCCATTGGGTGTGAAAGATTTATTTTGTACAAAAAATGTGCGCACGACTTGTGCCTCTAAGATGCTCGAAAATTTTGTACCGCCTTACGAATCAACAGTAACCGAGCAATTATGGAATGCCGGCGCAGTGATGCTTGGCAAAACCAACATGGATGAATTTGCTATGGGTTCTGGCAATACAACCAGCTATTTCGGGCCCGTTACCAATCCTTATAAGAAAAAAAATTCTGATGAAAAATTAGTGGCGGGTGGGTCTTCTGGCGGTTCTGCTGCTGCTGTTGCGGCAAATTTATGCGCCGGCGCAACTGGCTCGGACACGGGAGGCTCAATAAGACAGCCCGCTTCTTTTACAAATATTGTCGGCGTTAAACCAACTTACGGACGTTCATCACGCTATGGCATGATTGCTTTTGCCAGTTCTTTGGATCAAGCCGGGGTTTTTGCAAAAAATGTTTACGATGCAGCGTTATTACAGCGCATAATTTCAGGATTTGACAAAAAAGACTCAACCTCGATGAACCTCGCAGTTCCACAGTTCGAGAAGCTTTTAAATTCCGACATTCGCGGCAAAAAAATCGGTATCGCCAAAGAATATCACCTTGATGGCATGCCGGAAGAAATTGAAAAATTATGGCAAAAAGGTTGTGAGATTTTGAAAAATCGTGGCGCTGAAATTGTTGATATTTCTTTGCCTCATACAAAATATGCACCCGCCACTTATTATATTATCGCACCGGCCGAAGCCTCGTCAAATCTGGCTCGCTTTGATGGTGTTAGATATGGTTATCGAACTCCGGGTGAAAACTTAACGCCGGAAGAAATGTATGAGAAAACCCGCGCCGAGGGTTTTGGTAAAGAGGTTCAAAGAAGAATTCTAACCGGAACTTACGTGCTTTCAGCAGGCTATTATGATGCTTATTATAAGAAAGCACAAAAAGTTAGAAATTTGATGATTCAGGATTTTAAAAATGCTTTCACAAAAGTTGATGCGATACTTACTCCGGCAACACCTAATGCCGCATTTCCAATTGATCAGTCAAAATCCGTAACTGCTAATGATCCGGTGAAAATTTATTTAAATGACGCTTTCACAATTCCGGCAAATATGGCCGGATTGCCAGCAATGTCTGTGCCCGCAGGTTTTGATAATGATGGCTTGCCTTTGGGATTGCAATTAATTACCAAGCATTTTGATGAGCAAACAATGTTTGATGTGGCTTTGGCACTTGAAGAAGGAAAATAAATATTTAAAAACGGCCGGCAGCATTCTGTGCTGCAAGCCCTGCGGCGGCAGTTGGAATTATTGGTCTATTCGCAACTCTGGCAAGGATTGAGCAAGCAGCTTTATATTTAGCAAGGTTGATTTTATCAGGATTTCCAATATCTGATGCGCTTCTAATTGTATCAAATTCGCGACTTAAATCATTATAGACACTCTCATCGCCACGTGCAAATCCTGCCAATGCTTTTATTTCATCCGCAGCTAGAGCGCCATCACCTCTGTAAAAATTATGAGGTCTAATTTTTTTTATTTCATCCAGAATTGTTGCACCGTTAGTTTTTATTCCCGCGAGTTCTTCAGCCTCTCTTCTTTTTTGCGCAAGTTCTTCAGCTAAATCCGGCACAGGAACCGCTTGAGCAGCAGCTTCCGGCGGTTCCATTATAGCTCTAGGCGCTACAGGAGGTTCTTCTGCTCTTGGCAGTGGATCTGGACGTCTTCTAAACATAAAATTTTAATTGATTATTCCTGTTGTTTTAACTTCTTAATCTTAATCCACAACAAATCATGTCCCTGTTTTTTTAAAATCTCAAAATAATACCCATCTGAAACAAAATGTTCTTTTTCGTCAGGAATGCGGCCCAGTTTTTCTATCACTAAAGCGGCTAGGTTGTAAGCATGATCATTTTCAACAATATCCCATTCCAATTTTTTATTAATATCGCGAATCAATGTTTTGCCCGCAATTTTGTAGAACCCGGATTTAGTTCGAACAATATTAATTTCAGCATTTTCATCACGCTCTTTTATATCGCCGACAATTTCTTCCAAAATGTCTTCCAAAGTAACAAGCCCTAGCAGCGAGCCATATTCATCAATCACCAAAGCAAAGCGTTTTTTCTTTTTTCTGAAAGCAAATAATTGTGAGCGCAAACTATTGGTTGAAGGCACAAACCACGGCTTACTAAGCGCTTCGCTTAAATCAAATTTTTCAATATCACGATTATAAAGATGCAAGGCTTTGAGCAATTTTCTAACATTTAAAATTGCTACAATATTTTCCTTATCTTCACGCCACAATGGAATGCGTGTATGGTTGATTTTCAAGGCTTTATTGATGATTTCGGCTTTTGACAAATCAATATTTATCGACTGTAAATCCTTGCGATGCACCATGATTTCAGTGATTTCGGTATCTGACAAGTCTAAAACGCCATCAATTAAATCCTTATCATATTTAAAAATCGTACCCTCTTTAGCCTTTAAATCCACGGTGTCGCGAATTTCTTCAAAATTGGAAGTTTTGGATTTTTTTTGTTTTTTAAAAGCAAAAAAATCAATCGTTACATCCACAATTTTTTGTGCCACAACGGTAAATGGTGAGAAAATTTTTACTAAAAAACAGATGATATCGGTAAGCAAGAGCGCAATAATATCAGGGTTTCTAATGGCAATTGTCTTTGGCGCAATTTCAGCAAAAACTAAAATTAAAATGGTCATTATTATAGTAGCATAAAGCATTCCGGCTTCGCCAAAAAATTTTATGAATAAAGTTGTGGCAATTGAAGAGGCTAAAATATTGATGGCATTATTACCGGCAAGCATTGTGCCAATTACCTTTTCACGATTTTCTAAAAGCTTTTCAAGTTTTTTGGCCCTACGATCACCATTATTCGCCAAGCGATGAATTTTCGGGCGCGAAGCTGCGATTATTGAAGTTTCCGAGCAAGCAAAAAGTGCAGAAATAAAAATTAAAATTACGAGAGAAACCAGGTAAATATTGGCTGAGTCTTCCATTTATTTATAGTTTGTTGGCGGCAAAATTAATCCGCGGATCAATTAATTTGTAAGTAAAATCAGAAATTATCGTAGTAATTAAGCCGATTAAAGTAAAGATATAAAGTGTCGCAAACATTACGGGATAATCGCGTGAAGTAGCGGCTTCATAGCCTAAAAGGCCAAGGCCATCGAGTGAAAAAATAATTTCAATTAGCATTGAACTTCCAAATAAAATTCCGATCAACGCGGCCGGAATTCCGGCAATTACTATCATCAGGGCGTTACGAAAAACATGACGATATAAAACTTGCTGTTGGTTTAAGCCTTTGGCGTAAGCGGTTAAAACATATTGCTTATTGATTTCTTCTAAAAAAGAATTTTTGGTAAAAAATGTTAGCGCGGCAAAGCCGCCAATTGTCATTGCAATTAACGGCAAAGTCATGTGCCAAAAATAATCGAGAATTTTTTTCCACCAAACAAAATCGCTAAAACCTTCAGAGACCAGGCCTCGTAGCGGAAAAATATTTAAAAAATTTCCCCCGGCAAATAAAATTATTAATAAAATTGCAAATAAAAATGCCGGAATGGCGTGTAAGAAAATTATCAATGTGCTGCTTGAAATATCAAAACGCGAGCCGTCGTTGATGGCTTTTTTTATACCGAGCGGAATGGAGATTAAGTAAATTAATAATGTACTCCAAAGCCCGATAGATATTGAAACCGGAAGCTTTTCAATAATTAAGGTTGTAACTTTTTTATCTTGGTAAAAACTTTCACCGAAATCAAAAGTTACAAATTTTTTTAGCATGAGATAAAAGCGTTTCGACAAAGGTAAATCAAAGCCGTAGAGCGTTTTTATTTTGGTTAAAGTTTCTTCGTCAACACCATCTGAACCGTTATATTTCAGGCTTTGGTCGCGGTTTAAATCAATTTGCGCCGTTTCGCCTTTTGCTTGCGCCGCATGATTCATTTGAGAAATAAAACGCTCGACAGGCCCACCCGGCGCGGTTTGGATGATGAGAAAATTTAGCAACATTATGAGGAATAATGTTGGTATGATTAGAAGGAAGCGTTTTAGGAAATACATAAATCTCGATGTCATGCTGAGCGTGACTAAAAACGCTTCGTTGCTTTTCTCGCCTTCGGCTCGAAGACAACTCGCGCCGGGGTTGGTGGTCGCTTCGCTCCTCACGCAATAGCCCTGGGCTCAACTTTCGTTTCGCCCGCGACTTACTCAAATCGATCGTTAAGATCGATTTGCCGGAAATAAATTTCCGTCGTGCGCGCCCCGTTTAAAGAATTTTGAGTGCTTCACGCTTCGTTGCTTTTCTCGCCTTCGGCTCGAAGACAACTCGCGCCGGGGTTGGTGGTCGCTTCGCTCCTCACGCAACCCGTTTAAAGCTAAAATCGACCGTTAAGGTCGATTTTTTAACGCTTTAAACCCAATCTGGGTCGGTAGCCCCCTCTCCCACCGGCGTCGGCACTTCAAACTCAACTCCTGTCACAATATCAATCACAAACAAACGTGGAATTGAATCTTGGCCATAGGCGCTGCGCTTTTTTGAATAAATTAAGTGGCGGCTGTCCTTGTACCACTTGGCTCCTTCAACTATATAGGCTTTAACCAATAATTTTTCATTTTTACCGTCAGGCGTCATAGTACCGATGAAAAAATTACCACCTTTCATTTTGGTAAAAGCAATTAATTTACCGTCCGGCGACCAAACCGGTTTAGAGTAAGATCCGGAACCAGAACTTATGCGCTTAACATAAGCCTCATTCAAATTCATCAAATAAATTTGCTGCCCCAAACCATCGCGATCGGAAGAAAATGCAATCAATTTTTTATCAGGAGAGTAACAAGGAGTAGTATCAATCGCCGGACTTTTTGTCAAACGCCGCGCCACATTATTTTCAACATCCATTTCATAAATATCACTATTGCCGTCAACAATCGCCGAAAGCAAAATTGAATTATTATTTTCCGGAACGGTGTTGGCAGCAAAAGTTGTGCCGCGGAAGCCACCTATTTTCTGGCTGCGCAGGTTTTGCGTATTTAAACTAAAAATTTGCGGATGATTTTTAAAATAGCGTAAATAAAAAATTTCATTGGCTCTTTTAGAAAAAATCGGCGTTAAAACCAACTCGCGCCCGTCAGTTAAAGAACGATATCCGCTACCGTCAATATTGATCAGATTAATTTTTTTAATGCGCTTATGAATCGAACCGGTTTCAGAAATATAAAGAATTTGTGAATTGAAAAACCCGTATTTTTCGCCGGTAATTGATTTATAAATTTCGTTAGCAATTGAATTAGCTAATTTTTGATAATTATCTTTTGAAGAAACATAATATTTACCAAATAATTGTTTTTGATCAAGCACGTCCCACATACGCAGGCGCACTTCCAAATTACCGCTTTGATCAAAATTAAATTGGCCGACAACTATCGCCCCAATATCATCTTTTTTGTATTTTTCAAAATCAGGCAATGTTTCAACTGAAGCGTTTTCAGCATTTAAATTCTTTTTTAAATTTAAATTCATATTGCGGCTTATGCCTGCCGTTTCAAGGCTTCCATTTTGTTTTACAAATTCAAAAAGATCAGTGGCGCGCAAATCATTTTGGATGCGATTTAATACATCAAGCGCATCGCTTTGCACTAGCGGATCAACATTTTCAAAACCGGAAAATAATAATTTGGTGCGCGCAATATTTTCGTTTTTGATGACAAGAGAAACATTGGCAAGAGCGGTATTTGTAAGGAGAAATGATAAAATAAAAAACAAAATCCTCATAGTCATGCTGAGCCTGTCGAAGCATGTGTTGAGACTTCGAGAATAAACACATGCTTCGACAGGCTCAGCATGACTTGCGAGTATTTTACTCAACATGACGGCAAGTTTTTTTATTTTACAAAGTTTCAACCACAATATTTTCATTCGTGTAAATACATAAATCAGCCGCAATTTTCATCGCTCTTTTTACCACTTCTTCTGCCGACATTTCCTTGATATCAGCCAAAGCGCGTGCCGCGGCAAGAGCATAATTACCACCGGAACCGATACCGACAATACCGTCTTCCGGCTCAATCACGTCGCCATTACCACTTAGCATCAAGGAAATATTTTTATCAACTACAATTAGCATAGCTTCCAAGCGGCGCAAATATTTATCCATGCGCCAATCTTTGGCAAGCTCCACGCAAGCTCGCGTCAGTTGTCCCGGATATTGTTCTAATTTTTGTTCCAATCTTTCAAATAAAGTAAAAGCATCAGCCGTGGCTCCGGCAAATCCGGCCACAATTGACCCATCACCGATTTTTCTGATTTTTTTAGCATTTGATTTTAAAACCGTATTGCCAAATGAAACTTGGCCGTCACCGGCGATTGCAACTTTACCGTTTTTGCGTACCGCTAAAATCGTGGTGCCGTAGATTTTTTTGGGATCGTGAAGTTCGGACATGATTGAATTGATTGATTATTATAAACTGCTAACAAATATATATTCATCCCTCTTAAAAATACAAGAACATGCGAAATTTAATTACGATCTTTTTCCTCGGCATAAGCTCCGGACTACCGCTAGCGCTACTTCTATCAACTTTAAAAGCTTTACTTTTAGAAAAAGGTTTTGACTTAAAAACTATCGGGTTTTTTTCGTTGATCGGCATTCCTTACAGCATAAAATTTTTATTTGCACCGATTATTGATTCCTGCTCGGTGCCTTTGCTAACAAGACTTTTTGGCCAAAGACGTTCCTGGATTATTTTGACGCAAATTTTGTTGGTGATTTTTATTTTAGCTCTTGGAATTGCCGGAATTTTCGTAAATCTTTTTTACATCTCAACTTTCGCACTCCTTGTCGCTCTTGCCTCCGCAAGTCAAGATATTGTGATTGATGCTTACAGAATTGAATTAATCAAAAAAGAAAATCAAGGATTTGCCGCCGGACTTTATGTTTATGGTTATCGCATCGGCATGTTGATTTCCGGGGCTTTAGCCTTGGTTCTAGCGGAAATTTTTTCTTGGGATGCGGTGTATTTTTTCTTAAGTTTTTTTATGGCGCTGAATCTAATCGTAGTATTTTTTGCAGATGAAACCAGAAAAAATTGGCAGCCGCATAATTATGATTTTTCTACTTGGTTTAAAAATTCCGTAGTCGCGCCGCTCCTTGATTTTATGGATCGCCAAGCTTGGTTTTTAATTTTAATTTTTGTAGTTTTTTTTAAATTAGGCGATGCTTTTGCCGGCAGCATGACCTTACCGTTTTTACTTGAAATCGGTTTTACTAAAATTGAAATTGCGGCAATTGTAAAAACTTTCGGATTATTCGCAACCCTTGGCGGCGTGTTACTCGGCGGCATTTTGGTAAAAAAATTCACTATTGTAAAATCACTGTGGATTGCCGGAATTTTGCAAATGCTGTCTAATTTTTCCTTCGCTTATTTAGCACAAATCGGTCACGAAACTTCGGTACTTTACGCAGCAGTTTTTGTCGAAAATTTCAGTGGCGGAATTGGTGATGCGGTTTTTGTTGCATACTTAAGCGGCCTTTGCAACGTGGCTTTCAGCGCTACTCAATATGCAATTTTGGTTTCACTTGCCACAATCGCGCGCACATTTTTATCAGCTTTTTCCGGAATTATCGCGCAAGATTTTGGTTGGTATGATTTTTTTGTGATATCGGCGTTTTTGGCTTTACCAGGATTAATTTTGTTGTTTTTTATTACGCATAAAAATAATCTAAAAAAATAACTTTTCCCAAAAATTTCTCGCAAAAAATGCGTCTTACAACCGTCAAACCGACAAAAGAAAAAATCACGAAGGGCGAAGTGTCGGCAGCGCATTTTATTCCTTATAAGTGCCACTATAATTCCGATACAATCTTAACATACAAAGAAGAGCTTATTCGCGTTATTAAAATTAAAGGATTCGCTTTTGAAACTGCCGATGATGTTGATATTGATCTAAAAAAAGCGGCGCGCAATAACTTGCTGAAAGGTATGGCTTCCGGCAATTTTTCACTTTATTTTCATACTATCCGCCGCAAAGAAAAAGGCTTTCCGGATGGCGAAATGCCTGATGCTTTTTCTAAAAGAGTTAATGATGAATGGGCAGTAAAACATTCCGATGATAAAACTTTCATCAACGAACATTATTTTACCATTATTCGCGGCGCTGACACTTCGGGTGTCGCCGTGCTTGAACACATGGCCAAAAAATTACAGCATAAGACTGACAAATTGGCTTGGGAAAATTACATGCGCGAAGCTTTCGACGAGCTGGACGAAATGACCGAACGCATTTTGAACGGTTTTGGTAATTACGGGCCGGAAATTTTAGGACTTAGTGAAAATGCTGATGGCAGCGTTACTTCGGAATTGCTGGAATTTTTGGGACGCTTAGTCAATTGCGGTTACTCACAACCAATGATGGTACCGCTTGGCGAGATCTCGCATCATTTGCCGATGAGTCGCCTTTACTTCGGCAATAAATCAGTCGAAGTCCATAATCCGAGCGGCGTTAAATATGGCGGATTGGTTTCGATCAAGGAATATCGGCCATCCACGCATGCCGGAGTTTTCGACGGCTTCATGCAATTACCTTTCGAACTTATAATCAGCCAATCTTTTTCTTTCATTAATCGAATGGTGGCGATTAGCTCGATGCAATTGCAACAACGAAGATTAGTACAATCCGAAGACGTAGCCGTTTCACAAATTCAGGAAATTGATCAAGCTCTTGATTCGGCGATGAGTGGTGAATTTGCTTTCGGCAATCATCATATGAGTGTGCTTTGTGTTGAGGATACGCCGAAAGCTTTAGAAAGCGCGCTATCACAAGCTGTAGTTGAGCTTTCCAACGCCGGTATTACCGGAGTTCGCGAAAAAATGAACATGGAGCCGGCCTATTGGGCCCAGCTTCCGGGCAATGCCGATTACATGGCGCGCCGCTCTGTTATTAATACTTTGAATATTGCCGCCTTTGCTTCTTTTCATAATTATCCTTCGGGCAAAAGGAAGAAAAACCATTGGGGCGATGCCGTTACAGTGTTAAATACGGTTTCCGGAACACCGTATTTTTTCAGTTTTCACGTGCGCGATGTCGGACATAGCATGATTATTGGTCCGACGGGCGCAGGTAAAACGGTGTTACTCAATTTTTTAAGCGCTCAGGCCCAAAAATTTAAATGCCGTTTATTTTTCTTCGATAAGGATCGCGGCGCAGAAATTTTTATTCGCGCCATTCGCGGACGCTATATGATTCCTGATGCGGCTAAGGTTTCCGGTTTTAATCCTTTTCAACTTGAAGATAATAATGTTAATCGCTCTTTCTTAATTGAATTCTTGAAGGTGCTGGTTTCAAACGGCGAAGCGCCTTTACCGGCGCATGAAATTGACCGCATTAATGAAGCGGTAAACGGTAATTATAAATTACCGAAAGAACAAAGAAGATTGCGCAATATTGCGCCTTTCATGGGGCTGGGCGGCCCCGGCACATTGGCCGGAAGACTTGCCATGTGGCATTCCGGAGGTTCGCATTCCAAACTTTTTGATAATGAAGAAGATTTAATTGATTTTACTTCAGCGCGCACTTTCGGCATCGAAATGGGCCACATTTTGCAAGACAAATCAGCCATTGCGCCGGTTCTACTTTATTTATTTCATAGAATCCAAACTTCACTTGATGGCTCGCCGACAATGATCGTGCTTGACGAAGCTTGGGCATTAATTGGAAATGCGGTGTTTGCGCCAAAAATTAAAGATTGGCTGAAAGTTTTAAGAAAATTAAATACTTTCGTGGTGTTCGCCACACAATCGGTTGAAGATGCTGCCAAGAGTAGCATTTCCGACACTTTAGTACAGCAAACTGCCACCCAAATTTTCTTACCGAATTTGAAAGCAACCAATCTTTACCGCGAAGTATTTATGCTTTCAGAGCGCGAATTTAATCTGGTAAAAACAACAGATCCTTCCACCAGATTTTTCTTGGTTAAACAAGATAATGACGGCGTAATTGCGCGTATCGATTTAGGCGGCATGGATGAAGTAATTCGCGTACTTTCAGCGCGCGCCGACACTGTAATTTTGATGGATCAAATAATTGACGAAGTCGGCGATGATCCTGATGATTGGTTGCCGATTTATTATAAACGCTCCGGTTCTAAATGATGCAAAAATTGCGAAAAAAAGTTTTTGGTTTTTTCTCGCTTCTGTTTTTTGTTGCTGCCTTAATTTTAAATAATAATTCCTTTGCCGCTGACTTTGATTACGGTCCGGGACGAATCCGTACTTGCAGTCCTACCGATGGCAAACCTTCCGGGCTTGATTTCAACCCGACCGTAGGACCAAATGCCGGCGGCCATGACGCTCTATTTGTTTTGACAAACCCGGTTTGCATTACGGTAATTGCTACCAGCTATGCGGCAGTAAAAATATCAATTCCGGTAATGAACGCTGCTTGCGGAATAGCAAGTAATATAAGGGTAACGCCTTCAATTGTTAGCGATGCTATTGATATTATGAAGGCAACAGCAAACACGCGAGATGCCGATTGTGCCGTTGCTTATGGAGTCGCCCTTGCCTCTTTTGGAACAGCGATGGCCGAGCTTGGAACAATATACGGTATTGCCAATTACGCTTACAATAATACCCAGATTTGCGGTGCTAATTGGACTAAGCCCAGCCCCACTCTTTATTCAATTGATGTTCCTGATTATAAAGCAACGGTACAACAAACAATCGACGGATTCATAACCAATAGCGAAACGGATAAATTAGTATTATCTTACGCCAGCGATGTTTATAAACCATTTCGGGAATGGTATTATCAAGGCGTTGAAACAATTGATAATCCCGAAAGTGGAGAGACTTGTCGCGACCCGAATCGTACTGACGCAAGTTCGGTCGCAACCGCCAAATATGAAGATTATCCGGCACAACTATATTATTTGCGCGGTCCGGCGCTTGGTAATTATAATTGCGATTCTTACTTAATTAAAGGAACCAGCGATCCGGTAACCGGCAGAAATTGGGAAGGCGACAGGCAAGCACATTACACCAAAGCTTATAATTGCTGTAAGGCCCGCAGCTCGCAATATATCTGCATCGATCGCGGAAGTCGCGGCAAAAAATTCTGCAAGGCGGGAAGCCTTTGCACCATCGATTCCGTTACTTTTTCCACCAAATTTATTGATAATGATCGCTTCATTTGCGCTGAAAGCTATAGTCTTTGCCCTTACAATTTCTCAATTAGCGGCGGCACGGAATATTGCGATTACTATCAGGACGGCATTTGGTCAAGCAGCAATAAAAGATGGACTTACATAACACAAGAAGATTTAGAAGCCGGAAATTGTGCCAGCAAAAGCGAGATCAGGAATACGGATTGTTCTTACAACGACAAGGCCGGAAAATGTCGTAACTATTGCCAATATTTAACTCACTGCACCCGCACTAATTCTTCTTTTAATTACAATTCCAATATAGGTTCGCCTTACGCTTCTGCGGCTTGTCGTAACTTTGTCGGCGATTCACAAAATAAAGCTAGTTTCGGTGGCATAGTTCTCGGTGCTCAGCGTCACTTCAGCGCGCCAATCGCTCAATGCGTTAAAGAAACTTTAGAAAATTTATTTTATAATCGCGCCGGTCACAGCGAATGCTTAAACGTCAATGAATATCCCGATGCTAACGGCATTTGCCAAAGCAATGAATATATCACCAAAGGCGATTTTATATTTAAAAAAGGCAATAAAGTATTAGATCGCTCATTCTTTGAAACATTACAATCTGTAATGAAAGATGCCATTAAACTTGTCTTAACCTTGTCGATAATGTTTTACGGAATCAAGACTTTACTTGGTTTCGGACAACTTTCTACTAAAGAGTTAACACCTTACATATTAAAAATCGGCGTGATTTTTTATTTCGCTTTAGGTGATGCCTGGCAAACTCAGTTCTTCGACGGTTTTTATTCCGGCTCTTACGAATTCGCGCGCCTGGTCTTTAAAATTGATGCCGGAACAGATGAATCAAAACGCGACGGATGCCAATTCGGCGAAATTACATTGTCTGATGGCACTACAACTTCAACAGGCCGCACCTATCCTGACGGCAAAGAATATTTAGCAATTTGGGATACGCTTGATTGCAAAATCATGCGCTATTTGGGTTTTGGCCCACAAGATTCCGCTGCCAATATTGCTTCATTAGTTTTAGCTTCCTTCTTTACCGGCCCAATCGGAATTTATTTAGCACTTGCCATGATGTTTATTGGAATTTGCCTGATTTCCTTAACGATTCGTGCGCTCCACATTTTCCTTCTTTCGGCAATATCAATAATAATTTTTATTTTTGTTTCGCCGCTGACAATCACTTGTCTCTTGTTCAAAAAAACCGAACATATTTTTAAAAAATGGCTCACCGAGCTAATCAGCTTCTGCCTTCAACCCATGATACTTTTTGCCTATATTGCAATTTTAATTACAACTTTTGACAAAACGGTAATTGGCAGCGCTACTTTCATCGGTAACGGACCGTATAAGACACTGGCTTGCAACAAATCTTGCGTTGATAGCAACGGCAATAGAGTAATAAATGAAAGCGATCCGAATGTTCTTCCGGCCTGTGACCATCCCGGTGACAAAATAATCAATCCGATGCGCGATAGTGCGGTTTGCATTCTTGGTTTTAATGATTTCGGCAGGATTCCGGTTTTGGCTGCTTTTGGCATCAACATTCCAACCTTAAAAAATTTACCGGATATTTTTTCACGCGCCGGCGTATTAACATTAACCAAAGCATTTTTGATAATGTATCTGCTTTATAAATTTATGGATGAAATTTCAGGCATTACTTCAGCTCTTATTGGCGGTACTGAACTTCCTGCATCCGGCAAATCTGCAACACAAATGTTTTTCAAAGCTGCCGGTTTCCTTTCTGCAGCACAGAAGCGCTTAGGTAAAGGCAGTCTTAAAGCGGCAAAAGGAATCAAGAACAGTGCTTCCAAAACAGCAAACAGAATAAAATCAGAAATCAGATCCGCAGGAAGCAACAGAGGCTCTAAGAAAGACAGTGATGACAGCAACTAGAGCCTGTATTCAAACTTAATACAACACGCATTTAACTTAGCCTTCCTTATCCCGAACTGGCGTTTAAATCTTCATCGGCAAAATTACCATGTTGGAACCTTTTGAGTGCAGGCGACGCTGCATAATGTAGGCTACGTGGTTATAAAGAACTTGCGTAAAAATATTCTCATTATCAAAAATAAATTTGGTTCCAAAAAATACTGTGTTCGGATAATCTTTACTAACGCGATCAGTTAATTGCGTTAATTTTTCTACAATATCCGTACCATATCCTACATAGGCTTTAGCAAAGCGGCCGTTGGCGTTGCAATAGTCTTTATATTTGCGCAAAATATTTTTGGTTTTGTGTCTCATGTCGCGCCATTTTTTTTCTTCACTAAAATTATTTGAATCAACTTCTCCGACAGTAACAAAAATAAAATTCTTAAAAATTCCCGGAAATAATTTTTTAATTTCAAGCAGGCAATTCATGCCGCTACCGAAAGTTTGATCAACGATGATTGCCGCTGTTGGCGCTGCCTTATCAATTTCACCTGTTGGATTAAGCGCCGGCGCAATATCATATCCATAAAATTGCATTTCCTTTTGCATCAGGCGCATACGCAATTTACGATACATGCCTCGCACTACAAGACCGATTGCAACAAATATTGAAGTAATTAAAAGTGTCACCCACCCGCCTTCATAGAATTTTTCAAATGTGGTGATAATCAAAATGGCAAAACACAAAATAAATCCGACAAGAGAGGTGAAAAATTTTCTTTGCCAATGTTCTTTTTTGCCACGCTTACGGATCCAGTAAATACTAAGGCCCAACAGCGATAATGAAAAAGTTATAAATACGTTGATTGAATATAACACCACCAAAACATGCACTGAACCGTTAGTAATTAGTAAAGTAATTACGGCAGCAATTGCCATAAATAAAATACCGTTTTTCACCACCAATCTACTGGAAAGAGAACTAAAAGATTTTGGCATCCATTCATCGGAAGCCATATTGGCAACAACTGACGGACCTGCTAAAAATCCGGCATTGGCCGCAACCAATAATAATCCGGCTTCAAATAATAAAATTATCGGAACTAAAAATTGCCCAAATTCCGTATCACCAATTTTCCAAGTTTCAGTGAGAATATAAAAAGTTGTAGCATTCAATGTTTGCCCGTCAACTTTGTTTACGCCCCATAATAAATAAAGACAGATAATGCCTGCCGCCGTAAAGGCTAACGAGATTGCTACTAAAAACATTGTCAATTTTGCCGTTTTAACTCGCGGTTCCGACAAAGTATTTACGTTATTTGAAACCGCTTCAAGACCGGTATAAGTACCGCCACCCATCGAAAATGCTTTTAAAAATAGCGACATCAAAAAGACTAAACCAAAAGCATCTTTTAATTCGCTACTTTCGCTGGCAGCTTGCGGCAGTAAGTCAGAAATACCATAATGATGCGCCGCAATTCCGTAAATAATCAGAGTAAAATGCGTAATAATAAATCCTAAAAATATCGGCATTAGAAATTTTATCGATTCCTTCATGCCACGCAAATTAAGGACGGCCAGCATCATCACCAGCAATAATTCAATAACTAATTTTAACCAATGCCAATTGCCGGGTAAAAAACTAAATATCGCATCAATGCCGCTGGCAACTGAAATTGAAATTGTCAAAACATAATCAATAATCAAAGCCGAGCCTGACACCAAGCCGGCATATTTACCAAGCAATCTGGTCGCAACGCGATAACCTCCGCCGCCATTTGGAAAAAGTTCAATTACTTGAGTATAAGCGTAAGAAATAATGAAGACGGTGAAAGCTGTTGCAATCGCCAAATAAATTGCCAATTCCTCATGCGTTCCAAGCGCTAAAAATGCCTCTTCCGGACCATAGCAAGAAGATGAAATACCGTCCGCTCCAAGCCCTACCCAGGCAAAAAATGCAATCAAAGAAATATGACGGCGCGTCTCTTTATCAAAAGGATCGCGCGGATTACCGAATAAAAAATTTCTTATCTTTGGGAACATATTTCTTTTATTTTTTGCATTAATGCCATAATCAATTTTGATGATTTCTTTCCGCGAACTTCTTCTATTCCCGAAGAAATATCAACCATCGTAGCACCAGTGGTTTCTAAGGCCATACCAATATTGTCAATATTTATTCCGCCAGATAAAAACCATGGTTTACTAGCTTGAAAATTATGCAATAACTTCCAATCAAAAACTTTACCGCTTCCGGCTTTTGGTCCGTCGAAAAGGAAAAAATCAGCTAACGTAGAAAAATCTTCAACAAGCTCTAAGTCCTTGGCACTGTTGATGTGAAAAGCCTTGATAATTTTTATTTGGGGAAATTTTTTTTTGACTTGTTTTAAAAATTGAACATCTTCTGCACCATGAAATTGAAAATAATCCGCATTAAAATCACGCAAAATAACAGATAATTCTTTAATTTCAGCATCTGCTACCACCGCAACTTTAGCAATGTTTTTTGGCACATCAGCGCTAATAATTTCCGCAACTTCCGGCACCACAAAACGCACAGAACTTTTAACAAAAATAAAACCTAAAAAATCACAATTTTCTTTAACTGCAGTTTCAACCGACTTTTTATCAGTAAAACCACATAATTTTACTTTCATAAATTACAGTTTAAGCCCAGGAGGCAGCGGAATTCCTTGCGTTGCAGCCCTTAATGATTCATTAGAGTCATTATCAGCTTTATTTTTTGCATCATTAAAAGCCGCAATCAATAAATCTTCTAAAATTTCTTTTTCTTCAGCCTTGATTAAACTTGGATCAATCGCCACCTTATTTACCAGCCCAGCGCCGGTAACTACTACTTTCACCATACCACCACCGGCAGCACCTTCAAATTCTTTTTGCGCTAATTCTTCTTGCAAACGCTGCATTTTTTTTTGCATTTCTTGCGCCTGACGCATCAGTGCTTTCATATCCATAATTTGTAATTCCTAATTCAAAATTAATAAAAAACCCGGTGCAAAAAATTTCTCACCTTGTATCGAAAAACGCTGCTAATTCTCTTCAGAATCCCCGCCTTGTCAACATTTTCCTTGGCAAAAAGCGAAAATTCAAAAGTCTTATAACCATGCACATCAATTACCAGAGTTGCCACCTTTGCGCCCCTTGAGATAGGGGCATAAACCGGTCCTTTGTATTTTATTTTAGCACTAATTGCAGCAGCAGATTTACTTTGCGGAATATTAACGGCAATTTCCTGATTGGTTACTACGTCAACTTTAGAACTGCTACCAAGCCATGTATTTACTGAAGCAATTGTTTGATCTTTGTTGAAGAAAACTAATTTCTTATAATCTTCAAAACCATAATTAAGCAGCGCCTTTACTATCTCTTCGCGTTTTTTCGGTGTTCTGGCTTTATTTACAACCGCAATCAAACGACGATGATCGCGCTTCACCACACCTACAATCCCATAGCCTCCTTCGTTTGTGTGACCTGTTTTACCGCCGACCGTACCCTCATAATCATGCTTAATTAGAGGATTACGATTACGTTGAGTAATTTTACCATAAGTAAATTCTTCAATTCCCAAATAATGCGAATATTGCGGGAAATTTTCATAAAGCCGCGTGGTTAGAGTCGCAAGGTCGCGCAAGCTCATATAATGTCCCGGTTCATTAAGACCATGCGGGTTTCTAAAATGGGAATTTTTCAAACCCAATTCTTGCGCTTCTTGATTCATCAAAGCTACAAAATTATTAACACTGCCTGAAATATTTTGCGCTAACGCAATTGCCGCATCATTTCCCGACACAACAAGCAAGCCTTTCACCAAATCTTCCACTGTTACAATATCACCATAATTTAAAAACATGCTTGAGCCCGACTTGCGCCAAGCTTCCCTACTTACCGTGCATTGCTTATTAAAATTAATATTACCTTTTTGAATTTGACTAAAGACAACATAGGCCGTCATAATTTTAGTCATCGAAGACGGCGCAATACGTAGATCGGCATTTTTTGAAAGCAAAACTTCATTAGTGTCAGCATCTACCAAAAAATAAAACTGTGCTTCCTGCAAAGTTTTTTCTTCACTTTGAGCCCACGAAATACCGGGGATTAACGCTAAAAAAATAAAAGCAATAATATAAATCTTTTTCATAAATTATTTATCCAATTCTGCACCTTTTACAATTAAACCGGCCAAACCACTCTTTTTTTCTTCTTTTTTTACCTCAGCAACAGGAACCGGAACAGAAACAGGAACCGGAGCCTTTTCTTTCTTAACCTCTTGCTTTGGCAATATCTGCGGTTGTGGTTTTTCTTTTTTTTCTTTTACATTTAATTGCGAGCTTCCAAAGATTTCTTTACTCTTCTGCTCGCGGCGCAAACGCTTTTGCTCGGCAATTAAAATTTCGCTATTTTTAACGTCTTGCAAAGTTCTTTGTTCATTAATCTTATCAATATTTTTTTGCAAAGATTCATTTCCGGCTAACATATAAACCTTGTTCGACATAGCAGTTTCAACACCGTAAGAATCTTTCTGGGGAATTTCAATATTGTCGAATTCCACACCATATTTTACAAAAGGCGGATATAAATCAGTATTATAAGTTACGATAAACATATCATCCGGTAAGGTTCTGATATTTTGCGCATTTTGATAAACTTGAGCATTCGGCAAAAATTCTTGCGGCGGATTTTTTTCATTAAACTGACTTGAATCCATATAGGCGTAATTCTCACCACCATTATTTGACAGCTGATCACGCCAATCAACCTCTGTTTTTTGCCTTGATTTCTCTTGTTGATCTGAAGATAAAGGAATTGGCGGCATGCGTTCTTGTCTTATTTTTTCAACATCTTTACCATATTTTTTGCTAAAATTAGAATTAGCGGTTTGCGGAGCTGAAGAACAAGAAAACAAAAAAAATATTAACAAGAGATTAGCAAATCCTCTCATTATTTATTCCTCACAATGATAGCATCATGGCCTGAATTTTTTATTTTATTCATTAGGTTGCGTGCTTGCTGCTTGTTTGCAAAAGGCCCAAGCAACACGCGATAAATTGTTTGCGCGCCTTCCACTTCTTCAACTTTACCTTTGTGAAATTTCTGCATTTTTTCTAAAGTATTTTTAGCATTAGTAATGCTTGAAAAAGATCCAACTTGCACATAAATACCTTTGCCGACACTAGAAACTACAGCTTTCTTCTCCGCTTTAACTTTCTTTGCCTTCACAACTTTTTCCGGTTTCGTTACTGGCTTTTCTCCTTCGGATAAATCATATTCCACAACTTGTCCATTTTCCTGTCTTGCCTCTTCGATCTTAGGACTAGGCGGAGCAGGAACGGTAGGAGCCACCGGATTTTGTAAAGTTTTTTGCGCTTCCGCAGCAACGACATTGCCGAAACTATTATTCGGCGCCACATCATATTGCGCCGCAATATCCTTATCAGTTAAAGTTGGAGTATCATTTATTGCAGGAGTATTTTGCCCGATCATTTTATTATGATCTTGCGCTGCCATCAAATTTGAATTAAGTTCGGGAACATGTGTCGTTACTGGTTTAGGACGACCTTGCAAATCTACCAGCCTGACTCTTGCCGCATTATCTTCCTTAGCACAGGCAAAAATTACGATAGGAAAAAGTAAGATAAGATGTTTAAAATTAAGTGTCGGCATGGCTTTTTTATTTATTAGAAAATTCTTAAAAAAGAAACCAGCATTTCGCTTCATTGTCAATCTTTTTTGTCATCAAATAAAATCCGGCTTGCCGCTCCTTTCAAATCATCATATTGTTTGCTTTTCAGACTCCACAAAAAAAATCCAAGCCCCAGCAAACTTAAAAATAACGCCACCGGAATCATAAAAATTAAGACTGACATTTGTTGATCCGTAAAGAATTAAACAAAACCAAAAGCGATGAAGATGACATGGCAATAGCCGCAAACAAAGGACTGATAAAGCCAATCATCGCAAAAGGCACGGCAAATAGGTTATATATTAAAGCAATAATTAAATTTTCTTTCATCAAGGAAATTGCTTTTTTTGTTTGTATAAGCAGATCAATTATCGGCGTTAATTTTTCACCTTGAATTACAATGTCGGCAATATTTTGCGAAATGTCGGAAGCGCGTGAAAAAGAAATTGAAACATCCGCTAAAGCCAGTGACGGCGCGTCATTAAGCCCATCACCGACCATTACAAATTCTTTTTTTTGAAGCTTTAATTTTTCTAAAAATTTTGTTTTTTCAATTGGTGTTTGTTTAGCATAAAATTCAGTAATTCCAAGTTCATGCGCGACATTTTTTACGATTTCTTCATTATCGCCGGAAAGTAAAATTACATTTTTCTTTAGGTCTTGAAGTCGCGCTATTACTGCTTTTGCGTCACTTTTAATTTCATCTTCAAAATAAAAAATTATTTGTTCATCACCGAAAGACATATAACAGGAGAGTTGATTTCCGCCATGCTTCGACAGTCTTAGCATGACTTCTTCGAGCTTGTCATGCTGAGCTTGTCGAAGCATGACAAATTCTTTTCTCCCTAATTTTATAACCTTCCCCGCAAATTCACTAACCAACCCCTGCCCTTGAATTTCTTGAACCGACAGCTCTTCCAATTTTCCTTTATAAGCTTTTGTAATTGCTTGCGAAAGTGGATGACTCGATTTGCAAGCAAGTGATGCTGCAAGTTTTAAATATTTTTCTTCATTGCTACGAGACAAGGTTCGTAATTCTGACGCCACGCTCATTTCCATTCCACACAACCTAACATTCCCCAGCGTCAAACTTCCGGTTTTATCGAAAACAAAATTCGTAACTTCGCACAATTTCTCTACCGCCTCACCCGATTTTATCAATACTCCGCGCTTAATAAAATTACTAATCACAATGGTCTGCACTATTGGAATTGCCAGCGCCAAAGCACATGGACAAGTTACAATCAACACCGCCGTTGCATTCATCAAAGCATTTTCCCAACCACTACCAAACCAATATAAAAAAGTTAACAGCGCCAAAATATGCACCGCCGGAAGATAGAATTTTGAAAGGCGGTCGGCAATTCTGATATATTTATTTTTCTTATTTTCCACCTCTGAACTCAAAGCAATAATTTGTGAAAGCAAACTATTTTGCGAGTTTTTAGTAATTCTGATCTTAAGCGGTGCCGATAAATTTATTGTTCCGGCATACACTTCTGCGCCAACTGCCGCACGCTTCGGTAGCGATTCACCACTTACCAAAGAAAAATCAATTTCACTTATTCCGTCAACAATTATTCCATCAGCGGCAATCTTTTCACCAACAGCAACCAGCAAAATCATACCTTCACGCAAATCTTTAGTCGCCAACACTTTAATTTTTCCATCCTCCAAAATTCTTCCGAAGCTTGATGCCAGTAAGGTAAATTCAGTAGTAATTGAAAAAGCTTTTTTGCGTGCTTTTAGATCAAGATAGCGCCCGATCAACAAGAAAAACGTCAGCATCACTGCCGAATCAAAATAAACATGTTTGGCCGATCTAAAACTTTCAAACAAACTTACAACAGAGGCCAAAAAAATTGCAATTGCAATTGCCAAATCCATGTTGGGAACTCTTGCCTTTACTGACTTATAAGCCGAAGTAAAAAATGGCCTTGATGAATAAATAATAACCGGCAAAGCAATTAATGACGAAAAAAAATGGAATAAATTGCGCGTCGCTTCTCGCATATCAAGTGCATCTGCGAACCAAAGCGATACAGAAAAAAGCATGATATTTCCGGCACCGAAACCCGCCACGGCGAGACAGCGCAAAATTTTATCATCATATTTTTTTTCCTCTAAAGCCAAAATCTCCGCATCAAAAGGCAATAACTTATAACCAATATCGGCAATCAACGAGACCAACTCGTTACCAAGCTTGCGATCATTTTGCCATTTTAAAAGCAGAGTTTTTTTAGAAAGATTTATGCGCGCAAAAATAACATCTTTTTGTTTTTGTAAAATATTTTCAATCAACCAAACACAGGCCGCGCAATGAAGTCCCTGAACCATCAAAGACAATTCATAAATATTATTTTCTTCATGAATAAATTCTGAAACATCAATTTTATCTTCTACTTCCGGCTTTATTTTGCGCTCTTTGGGATCAATTTGGCGCAAATTATAATAGCTATGAAAACCAAGTTTATTAATAATGCCGTAAGCCATTTTGCAACCATTACAGCAAAAATCTTTCTGACCAATTTCAAGATTATTTTGACAATGAAGACATAGCATTATTCAATCACAATTCGCTTAGCATCTAAGAAACTATTATCATCTTTTCTAACCTGAATTTCCGCATCCCATTGACCTTTAAACGGGAATAAAATTTCTGCCTTATAAACTCCATTATCAAACGGAATCGCTTGCACAAAATCATATCCTTCCTGCGTTGGCCTTTTAAAGGTAATGCGAATATTAGCGCCGGAAATAAAAGCGCCATTTTTATCAAGCGGTGTTACCGTAAGTTTTTCCTTAAATAACCCTTCTTCCGTACCGAATTTTTTCAATTTTAAATCAATTCTCCAGCCCAATTTTTTTTGATCTTCAACTTGCTGCAAAGTGTCATTGTAATGCAAACCTTTTTGATAGGAATTGTCGGTTACTACGCCGCGCCAGGTCTTATTCGACAAGTAAATATAAAAGAAGTTTACCGCAATAATTACCGCAAAAAATACAACAAAAATATAAGGAATTTTACTTGGTTTTCTGTCGGCCATATACTTTTTAAAAATTAAGATTTCACCTTAAAAATATTACTCAAACAAAATTTTAAATCACCAAAAATCTTGGCATAATCTGCCTCGGCAATTTCTTTGCGGGCGATTATCACATAATCATAATTATTTTTTGCATATTCCAAAGACAAGGCGCGAAAAGCTTCGCGCAATCTTCTTTTTGCTAAATTACGCGCAACTGCATCACCAACGGTTTTACTCACAGTATAACCAACACGACAAAAATCCTTGGCATTTTTTTGTTTGGAAGAATCAAAAGCGTATAAAGAGGAAGTTGGCGCGGAAAGCAAAAGAACGGTTTTGGAATAAAACTTTTTGCCTTTAGTACTAATTTGCTTGAATTCGCGGGATTTTTTAATTGAAAGGATTTTCAATTTTTTGGAAAGTAAAAGAGGTCAGTCAAATAACTGACCTTTAAAAGAAGCCTTTAAACAGTAAGCGAAGCTCTACCTTTAGCTCTTCTTCTGGCAAGCACTTTACGGCCACCGACAGTAGCCATTCTTGATCTAAAACCATGTCTTCTTTTACGCACCAATTTGCTTGGCTGCCATGTTCTTTTCATAAAAAAATTTATTTCTTAAAAATGAGGGCGAGGATTTTATGACTTGCCCAAGTTAAATGCAAGAATTATTTCACTATTCTATTTTGTCCTTCAAGCAATAAAACCCGAGGCTTAAAGCCTTTCGCTTCTTCATAACTCATTGAAGCATAAGCAATGATAATTACCGGATCGCCAACGTGAACTTTGCGTGCCGCTGCACCATTAATCTTTATTTCGCCGGATCCGCGCGCTGCCTCTATTGTGTAAGTCGTAAAGCGCTCGCCATTGTGAATGTTTAAAACGTCAACTTTTTCATGCAGCAAAATTCCCGAAGCATCAAGCAAATCAGCATCTATGGAAATCGAGCCTTCATAATGTAAATCAGCTTGAGTCACCACCGCGCGATGAATTTTGGCGCGCATTAAAGTTAATTGCATAAATTTTTTAAAATTGTCACAACATCAGGATTAACAAGGGTCGAAGTATCGCCAAAATTTTCTTCTTTTGCAAGAATTTTCTTTAAAATACGGCGCATGATTTTGCCGGAGCGGGTTTTAGGTAAGTCAGGAACGATAAAAATTTTATCCGGTTTTGCAATCGCGCCAATTTCTTTTTTTACAATTTCACTAATTTCATTTTCGATATTTTTTTTCTTAGAAATCACAAAAGCAAAAACGGCCTCGCCCTTTATTTCATGCGGCACGCCAATTACTGCAGATTCGGTTACGTCCGGGTGCGAATTAATGGCATTTTCAATTTCGGCCGTACCCAAACGATGCCCCGAAACTTTTATCACATCATCAGTTCGACCTATGATTCTGTAAAGTCCACCCTCTGTTCTAAAAGCACCATCACCAGCAATATAAACCACCGTTGTCATACTGAGCTTGTCGAAGCATGATTCTAGTTTCGGACCTGAATCATGCTTCGACAAGCTCAGCATGACTTTTTTAAAATAATTTAAAAACTTCTCTCTATCCCCCCAAACCCCGCGGATCATGGATGGCCAAGGTTGTTTGATGCATAAATTTCCAACCTTATTATTCTCCAAAATCTCATTTCCTTCATCATCAACTAAAATCGGCACAATTCCGGGCAATGGCAAACCGGCATGCGCCGCTTTAGAATCCGTAACGCCGGCGAGCGAAGAAATCATAATTCCGCCGGTCTCAGTCTGCCACCAAGTATCAACAATAGGGCATTTTCCTCCGCCAACCTTTTCAAAATACCACTCCCAAGCCTCTTCATTAATAGGCTCGCCGACACTTCCCAAAACCCGCAACGAGGATAAATCATGCCCTTTAACAAACTCATCACCTTTCTGCATCAGAGAGCGAATCGCTGTCGGCGCGGTATAAAAAATATTTACTTTATGCTTTTCAATAACTTCCCAGAACCTTGCGGCTGTAGGATAAGTCGGAATTCCCTCAAACATCAAAATCGTAGCCCCATTTAACAACGGCCCGTAAACCAAATAAGAATGCCCCGTGATCCAACCAATATCGGCGCTGCAAAAGAAAATTTCATTTTCTCGATATTGAAAAACATTTTGAAAGGAATAGCCGGCGTAAGTCATATAGCCGCCGGTGGTATGTAACACCCCCTTCGGCTTGCCTGTAGAGCCGGAGGTGTAAAGTGTGAATAGAGGAGATTCGGCGGGCATTGGTTTGGCTTGATGTTGGTTTGAGTATTTTGCAATTTCATCTTGCCAAATGGTAGTGGCAGTGGACCCCGTCATACGACGGGGTGACATATTTACTATGGGTGACATGCTTACTAAATTTGTCACCCCGTCTTTATGACGGGGTCCACCTTGTCGCAAATAAACAATAATCTTTTCAACCTCCTCACATCCCACAACCGCCTCCTCCACAATCGCAACCAAATCCACTTCCTTCTCGCCGCGAAACAACAAATCCGCCGTCACCACCACTTTCGCCTGTGAATCCTTAATCCTTCCCGCCAAAGCCGCAGCCGAAAAACCCGCAAAAACAACGCAGTGCACCGCACCAATCCGCGCGCAAGCAAGCATCGCCACCACTGCCTCAACAATCATCGGCATATAAATACAAACACGATCACCGGCCACCACACCTTGTGCCTCTAGCAAATTCGCGAATTGGCAAACCCGCTCATGCAATTCCTTATAAGTAATTTTTAGAGATTTTTCCTTTGGATCATTAGCTTCCCAAACTATCGCCACCTTGTCACCCCGCGCTTCCAAATGCCGATCCAGGCAATTATAAGAAATGTTAGTTACGCCATCTTCAAACCACTTAATATCACCCTTACTCAAATCACAATCGATAATTTTTTCCGGCTTTTTAAACCAGAAAAAATTACCGGCGATTTCTTTCCAAAAATTTTCAGGATTTGTTATCGAAGCTTGATACTGCTGATCATAATCAAGTTTGGATTTTATATGAAACATAAATCCAAACTGACTTACAAGCTGACACTTGAATTACTTCTATTAGTTTGAATACTATTACTTCTATCCCTGGTAACTTTTTGTTGCCATTCGTCACTAGAAACCTTCTTGTCATTATAACTTTTGGTTTGAGGAGCCGTGGCAAGCATTGTAACCGCACGATCAAAATCTTTAGCGCCCACCCCAAAAATACCCAAAAGTGGTTTTTTAGGCATTTGAAGTTCTTTAACTCTTTGAGGAGTAAGATTTTCAACAATTGTTCCCGCATCTTTACCTGAATTACGCATGGATTGCGCTATTTTATCATATTTAACTAAATGCTCTTGCGCTTCTTTCGGTAAATGTTTTATAGCTTTTTTATCAAGTTCAACGCCGGCTGCAAGCATTGTCTCAAATGGTTTCAAAGAATTAGGATCCGTAGCCTTAAATTCACATTTAGCAACATCAGACCAAGCACTTGCCAATAACTTTTTATTACCTTGCAAGCTCTTAGCCGCCATTTCTGCAACAGATACCATACCTTGCTGTGCTGCTGCCGATAGATCAGAATCATAAATTATAATACTATCAACTGTAGCCAAAGCTTCCGCAAGCTCTTGATGACCGCCATTTATAGCAGCAGAAAGAGGCGTTATTTGTCCTACTGCACCATCTTTTTCCTGACTATAGACATAATGATTTATATTCGCGCCTTGCTCAAGCAATCCTACAACAAGATCCTGTTGATTAGTGGCACAAGCTTTCAACAACAATGCATTAAACGACACTTTATCAAGCTCTTTAAAACCACTCTCTCTTAAAGACGCGATAATACCCAACGAATTGCCTAATATCTCATTAGCTTCTTTCGCAGTTTCTTCATTCATTTTAACACCATTACTTTGACCTTGTGCTAACAAATCAAGCACTCCTGACATCTTTTTTATAGCCATATCAATCGGGTCTAATTTATTCAACTCCGGATCATATGCCAAAGACTCTGCTATAATTTCCCGATTACGATCAATAAACTCTAAATCACCATTATTAACAGCATTGACAATAATTTGTCGTCTTACTTCCGGGGTAGCTAATCCTTTTTCCTCCATGAATTCAACAGTTTGAGGATTCGTTTCTAAAGCCGCCTCATAAAGATCAACCCCTACTTTTGGATCAAGTTCTACAAAGCCACTTTCTTGTAAAATTTCAATAATATCTTGAGTATCATTCAATTTTTCAGCAGCTTTTTTTATAGTATTATCGTTAGACGCTCCAATAGCTTCTTGACGGCGCAACAAATCAAGAACACTTTTCATTTCTTTCATAGCATCATTAAGCGGCATTGCTTTGCGGAATTCCGGATTTGATGCAAAGTTTTTTATAGCATCTTGGTTATCAGTAATAAAATCCAAATCAGCATTCTTAATAGCAGCGCGGATTTGATCCATGCTAACGACACTAGAAGTAGAAGCGCTCATAATTTTAAAAAATTAATTAATAGAAACATTGCTATTTATAAAAACGACAATTTTTCTTTGCAAGACAATTAGTACTTACAAGCTTGTAAAGTCTCAATTTAGGTAAATTAAATGAAAGAACAAAATTTTTTAATTTTATCTTTTTTCCTTAAGAACAACTTAAGAAAAATCAAGAATGCAAAAATATTTTTTTAGCCCTTGCACTGTTGATTTTACAGCATTAAATGACTATCGGCTTAATTAATTTTAAGCCAAATATTAACAATAATTTTGCTCTATGAAAAACTTAATCAAATTAACAATTGCTTCAATCTTGGCAGTTGGCGCTTTGTCTTCTCAAGCTTTTGCTAATCATCATAAAGGTAAAAAACACGAAAAGACTGAAAAAACTGAAAAGAGAACTGAAGAAAATACCCCTAAATCAGAATAGTGAATTTCTTAGCGCCTAGCTTTTAGGCGCTAAGAACTTCATCTTCATCGCTTCAATAAAATCCAAAACCGTATCTCTAATTTTCGCATCAAATCCGATATTTTTCTTCGCCCATTCTTTAACCCACGGCCGCGCCAAATCCCAAATATTTAAATTCTCATCAAGCATTATACCAACTCCTTCCACGAGCAAAATTGTTTTTTGCAAAAGCAATAATTCCGGCCTTGTATCCATTTTATAATCGCGCGTCATTGTCAATAAATTTTCAAGCAAACGCGCGATTGAAACATCTTTAATTGAATTGCCGACAATTGATTCACCGATTTTTCTAATTGAAAGCGCAAGTTCGTCAACGCTTGTCTCAGAAGGAACTAAGCCGGCATCAATATGAATTTTTGCAACTTTTTTGTAATCCTTATTTAAGAATCCGATTAAAATTTCTGCAATCGCCAAACGCGTTTTTTTATCAATTTGTCCCATTATTCCAAAATCAACAACCGCAATATCGCCGTCTTCCATCAAAAATAAATTTCCCGGATGCATGTCGGCGTGAAAAAATCCGTGGCCGTAAACTTGCTCGAAATAACTAATCACAAGGTGTTCGGCGATTTGTTTTTTGTCAAAATGCGTAGCTAAAATTTTTTCCTTATCCGAAAAAGGAATGCCCGCGATCCACTCCAGAGTAAGCACCTTACTTGTTGAAAATTTCCAAAAAACTTGCGGCACATAAAAACCACAAACATCTTTTAAATTTTCTTTTAACTGGGAAGCATTGGAGGCTTCTTGCAGTAAATCCAATTCACTTTTTGAAACATTTTCTAAAAGATTTAAAATATCTAAAAAAGTTTTTTTAAGGAATTTTGAAAAAATTATTTTGGTAAGTAAGCGCAAAGTTTTGATGTCACGCGCCATGATTCTTCTAATGTGCGGCCGTAAAATTTTTACTGCAACAATTTGGCCGTCAGCTAATTTTGCTTTGTGAACTTGGGCAATTGATGCTGATGCAACCGCATTAAAATCAAACTCGACAAATTTTTCAGTAAAATTCTCACCAAATTCGGCGCTCAAAATTTTCTTAACTTTTTTTGCAGAAAACGGTTCGAGATTATCTTGGAAATGCGCTAAAACAGTGGCTAAATTGGCACCGACTAAATCCTGTCTAACCGACAACATTTGCCCAAGCTTGATAAATGAAGGCCCGGCAAATTTTAGAAAATAAAAAACAGCACGATTTTTTAAAAAAGGATAGCTTAAAAAAAAGACGAAAAATAAGAGACTTAAACGAAGAAGGTTAAAAATCGCAATCACAATTATTTGCCCGGATCAGTTACAACGCTGGCGGCAGAGCTTGCTTCGCCTTGATGAACATCAACTTTAATTTTTGTTAAATCAACATCAACGCCGGCCCAGCTAAACATTTTATTTAAAAGTTGTGAAATAATTTGCAAAATATTTCCGGTAACTTCTTGAATGCGCACCACGATATTTTTAAAAGCGGCCGCTCCTTGCGGCGATAAATTAAAAATATTTACCACATCATCGACGGTAATAATATTCAACGTAAGCATCACCACAGCCAGAGCAAAGGCCGTTGAGGCAAAAACCAAAATTGTTCTTAAAGTAAAAAAGCCGAGAAGATCGCTCATAAATAAATCTTAAATTAAAATTTTGCTAAAGTTTTAGTATATAAAATCTTTTTTCAAGAAAAAAGTGGGTAATTGACTAATAATACTACATACCAAGTTATTTCACCAACAATGACGCATCTCCATAAGAATAAAATCGATAACGCTTGGCAATTGCATGATTATAAATTCTAAAAGCATTGTCGCGCCCTACAAAAGCCGAGATCAACATAAATAAAGTCGATTTCGGCAAATGAAAATTCGTCATTAAAATATCAACGATTTTAAAATCATAAGGCGGATAAATAAAAATATCGGTAGTGGTAGTTTTGGCCTTTACCACATTACCTTCCACTGCTGATTCCAAAGCCCGCAAAGCCGTTGTACCCACCGCAATAATTTTTTTATTTTGGGCTTTTGCTTCATTAATTATTTTAGCATTTTCATCAGAAATCGTAAAAAATTCCTCATGCATTTTATGTTCTAAAATATTATCCGACCTAACCGGCAGAAAGGTCCCCGCCCCAACATTCAAAGTAACAAAAACTTTTTTTACTTTCTTTTTTTCCAATTGCAAAAGCATCTCTTCCGTAAAATGCAAACCCGCCGTAGGAGCCGCAACCGCAAGTCCGCTCTTCGCATAAACAGTCTGATAAAAGGGGTCTGACCCCTTTTGCTGTTTTATGTAAGGTGGCAAAGGAGTCGATCCATATTTTTCAAGCATCAACAACAATTTTTCCTCCGAAAGGGGTCTGACCCCTTTTTCAAAAAATTCGATTTTGATAAAACCATCGTCACTTTTTTCTTTAACTTCCGCAAAAAAATCAGCAGAAATTTCTAAAATATCGCCGACTTTTACTTTTTTTGCCGGCTTACACAAAGCCCGCCATAAGCCTTGATTTTGCTGGTCTAAATTGAATTCTAATTCAGCACCCGAGCGTAAAATTTTTGCCGTTAATTTCGCCTTTATAACACGCGCATCATTAAAAACCAAAACATCGCCCTCATTTACAAAATCAAATAAATCAATTACCTTTTTATCTAAAATTTCATTTCCTTTAAAAACTAACATCTTAGTCTGTTCCTTAGGAAAGAAAGGCTCTTGCGCAATTAATTCTTGCGGTAATTCAAAATCAAAATCACTAGTCAGCATGTCGGAAAACAAAACACATTTCGGTTTTAGGGAAGTAAATCGTGACGAAAAATCACATCTTGTCAAAGAAATTTTCTCGGGCGTTGCCAAAAAATATGACTTGATGAATGATTTAATGAGCGCCGGCGTTCATAGAATTTGGAAAAATAAAATGGTTGAGGAGCTAGATTTAAGAAGAGATGCCGAGGTTATTGATTTGGCCGGCGGCACCGGCGACATCGCTTTTCGCATCGCCAAAAAAGCCAAGAAACAAGGCGTAAATTGCAATATAAAAGTCGTCGATATCAATCAAGAGATGCTAGATGTCGGTAAGGCGCGCGCCATTGATTTAAACTTATTTCAAAATTTAGAATTCATCTGTTGCGACGGCGAAAAACTTTGTTTTGAAAATGAAAAATTTGATTTTTTTACGATTGCTTTCGGAATTAGAAACTTCACCAATATAGATGCGGCGCTATCCGAAGCCTATCGCGTTTTAAAACCGGGCGGAAAATTTATTTGCCTAGAATTTTCCAAAGTTAACGATTATTTCTTACAAAAAATTTACGATTTATATTCCTTCAAAGTAATTCCAAAAATCGGCGAATTAGTTTTGCGCGACCGCGCTTCGTACCAATATTTAGTAGAGAGCATAAGAAAATTTCCAACACAAGAAAACTTCAAAAAAATGATTGAAAAAGCCGGATTTAAGAATGTGCGTTACGAGAATTTAAGTTTCGGCACGGCGGCGATTCATGTGGGAGCGAAGTAAGAGTTTGGCTAAAAAGCCCGCCGTCGCTCCTTCGGAGCTATGGCTGGCAGACCTACGCTCTAACGATCTTACGCCTGTCAGTCCAGACCTCCGGGCTGGCCTGCCAGCCGAAGCTCGCAAGAGCGTAGGCTGGTGCTGTTAGCGGGAATCGAACCCGCGACCTCTTCATTACCAATGAAGTGCTCTACCGCTGAGCTATAACAGCTTAATTTGAAAGGGCGTGAATTGTATTTTTTGAAAGTGGATTTGTCAAAAAATATTTGTTTTTTAAAAGAACCTCTTCTAAAATTATTATTATTGTAAAAAAACTAACATCTAATTAAAAACTTAAACACCGCAATTTATGTCTGCCACAACTATGTCTTTTCTTATTATCGATACTCTCCAATTTTCCAAAAGAATGCAAAAAGCCGGGCTTACTCAGGCTGTTGCTGATGAACTGGCTGAGGCTATTAAAGAGACTCAAACTCAATCTTTGGACGGACTTGCAACTAAGCAAGATTTAAAAGTCTTAGAACAAAAGTTTGACGGTCTTGAAATCAAAATTGAAAATTTGGAAAACAAAATCATTATAAAAATGTTTTTAATGATGACTGTCGCCGTTGGCCTAATTACCTGGCTTGACAAGGTCATTAATTAGCACAGCCGATCGATTCTGACACATTCTTAAAACCATCTTTTGCAACAAGCTCACTCAACTCTTTTTTGATTTCTTCAACAAGTCCGAATCCTTGATAAATAAAGGCGGAATAAATTTGCACCAAGCTAGCGCCACATTTTATTTTTTCATAAGCATCAGAAGCAGAAGCAATTCCGCCTACTCCCACTAGCGGAATTTGGCCTTGCGTAAATTTGTGGAAATTTTTTAGCACTTCATTGGATTTTTTAAAAAGTGGCGCGCCGCTTAAGCCACCTGACTCGGAAGCGTATTTACTTTTTAAATTCAAATTACGATCAATTGTCGTATTGCTGATTATCATGCCGTCAATTTTATTTTTTAAAACTATTTCAGCGATTTTTTCTTGTTCATCCACATTCAAGTCCGGCGCGACTTTAAGCAATATCGGTGCCTTCTTTTTTCGCTTCATTATTTCACTTAAAAACAAATCGAGTTGATCTTCTTTTTGTAAGTCACGTAAGTTTTTAGTATTTGGCGAAGAAATATTAATCGTAATGTAAGAAGCCTTGTCGCCGAAGCGTTCAAGCAATAATAAATAATCCGAAATTGCATCTTCGGTATCTTTATTTTTGCCGATATTAATTCCCAAAGGAATTTTTATTTGCGGAAAAAATTTTTCAACATTCTTAGCAAAATTTTCCGCTCCTGAATTATTAAATCCCAAACGATTAATAATTGCCCTATCCTCTTCAAGCCTGAAAATTCGTGGCTTTTCATTACCAATTTGTGCTTTTGGCGTTACAGTTCCGACTTCCACAAAACCAAAACCAAATTTTGCTAATGTCAAAGCCACTTCGGCATTTTTATCAAAACCCGCCGCCATACCGAAGGGATTAGCAAAATCAAGATTCCACAGGTTTTGTTTTAAATTTTCATATTCACGATTTAGAACAGAAATAGTTGCCGCACGCGGCAAAAATTTCAAAAAATTTATCGCTAAATTATGCGCAATTTCAGGATCTAATTTAAAAATTAAAGGACGAACAAAATTATAAATCATTTTCAATTTTCTTTTTACTTGCAAGCAGTAAAATCGCGCTTGCGCCAACTATTATCAAAATAATGTCGGAAAAATGTTTAAACAAAAAATTATCGGCCAAACGGTCTTCCAAATGAGCTAATTTTACCTGATTAGTTATTTGATTCGGATAAGAATCATCATACCAAATATCATTATTTTTTTTAGCAAAATAAAATCTTCTTACCGTTTCATGCACCGCGTGAGACTTGGAAAACATTGGATTTTCAAGATATTCATTTTGTACGGCAAATCTTTTATCGTTCATTGAATTTGCCATCGGCGCGATATTTTTCACTAAAATAAAAATCGCTGAAAAAATTATTATAAACAAAACACAAACCCCTAAAGCAAAGTAGCGCAAACTTGCCAAACTGTTTACAATTTCGGCTTTCCCTTCATCGATTATCTTGGCGCTATAATTTGCGATCAAAAATAAAATCATCATTACATAAATCACCAAAGCCAAAGTTATTTCTTTAAATAACGCAGCATCAACGATAACCAAGCTTAAAAATAAAATTAAAATAAAATGAGAAATCAGCAGTGCAATTATTATGGTGTTACGTGCTTTTGGCAGAAAAAGCACGGCCGCATTGATTATGATGAAAATAAAAATTGTTAAAAAAATCATCATCGCAAATTGGCTAATTTAGTCACGCAATAAATCATTTATTGAGGTTTTAGAACGTGTTTTTTCATCAACTTTTTTAACAATTACTGCTGCATAAAGTGAAATATTTTTATCACCTTTGCCGGAAGCAATATTGCCCGGAACCACGACAGAGTAGGCAGGAACGCGCCCATAAAAAATCTCACCACTTTCACGATCAATAATTTTGGTCGAAGCCCCTATATAAACTCCCATCGAAATTACCGAACCTTTTTCAACAATCACGCCTTCTGCAATTTCGCTTCTTGCACCGATAAAACAATCGTCTTCAATAATTACCGGATTTGCTTGCAAAGGTTCCAACACCCCGCCGATTCCGGCTCCGCCCGATATGTGACAATTTTTGCCGATTTGCGCGCAAGAGCCAACTGTTGCCCAAGTATCAATCATTGATCCCTCATCAACATAAGCTCCCAAATTTACAAAAGAAGGTAATAAAACCGCACCTTTAGCAATAAAAGCCGAATAGCGTACGACTGCTCCCGGCAAGACTCGAAAGCCCGCTTTTCTAAAATCGGCATCTTTCCAATTGCTAAATTTAAGCGGCACTTTATCAAAGTAGGAAAGCGTATCGCCATGAGCATTTTGCGCCTTGCTCAAGTAATTATCATTTAAGCGAAATGACAGCAAAATTGCTTTTTTAATCCATTGGTTTACTTGCCATTCATTGCCATTTTTTTCACAAATTCTGATTTCGCCGCGATCAAGCAAAGCTAAAGTTTCATTGACTGCATCGCGTATTTCGCCTTGAGTTGTAAAATTAATTTCCGCACGTTTTTCAAAGGCATTTTCGATAATAGTTTTCATGATTATTTAATATTTTTACTTTTTAAAATATAACGCTCGTATTCGGCCAAATCACCTTCAAGCTTTGCTATTAAAGCCAGCAGACGATAAGCGCGACAGGTTTTCTCTTCAATTAATGACAAATTAAGAAATTCCTTGGCCATCTCGTATTCACCGACACGATAAGCTATCAATCCTACAGCCAGATCACTTAAATACGAATTTTTATTTAAACTTGCCAGTTTTTTAATATTGTTAATTCGTTTTTCAACAGAAGATTTGCGGCAAGAAAAATCAAAGATTTCCGCCAAAATTAATTGAGGATTTTTGCGCCACGTTGATTTTATTAACCATCTGGCTTTAAAAGTTAAACCACTCTTAATCAAGGATTTTAAAAGCACCACGCGCGCCGGCAAGAATCCTTCTTCGGCCCTCAAAGCAATTTTGGCATAATGTCTCGCCAATCTAAATTTTTTCCAATTATACGCTTTCAAAGCCAAATTATAATTTATCAAAGCCACATCACTTTTTCGCAATTCACTTTGCAATTTCTCTTCACCATATTCTGCCGCAAGTCCTTGCGCCTCTTGCCACAAGCCCCTTTTTTTATAAATTCTAAGTAAAGTTTTAGCAGTTTTTATATCATCATTTTTTATTGATAAAATCTGTTTGGCATAAGCAATGGCACCAATTTCATCTTGATTTTCTAAAGCTAGCTTTACTTTTGCCTTTAATATTAAAATCTTGGCATCAGCACTATTTTCAATTAAAGCAAATTCATCACAAGCCCTAGAAAAATCTTGATTTATCAGCGCCAATTTACCTGCAAAAAAATGATTGAGATTTTTATTTTGTTCTAATTTAGAAAATTCTTTAGCAAATTTTTTAGCATTTTCTTTATCGTCAACTTCTAAGGCCAACGCCAACGAGGCCACTAAATCCAGGGCTTGATCTTGCTTTTTGATTGTTTTTTCCAAGGTTTTTACATATTTTTTATTAAAAAATATTTTGATTAAATTAGGAAATTTGAAAGCTAAAATCCGCGCTAAAATATAGGAAATAAAAAAGACACAAATCGTAAAAATAATTGCAAGTAAAATGCCTGTCAAAATATCGGTTTGCACTTGATAATCAAGCCAGCGCACCAAAACCACCCCTTCATGATCAAGCACCCAAACCAAAGAAGCACTAATCAAAACCGCAATAAATAAAAACCACAAAATCGATAACATTTTAGGTCAAGCTTTTTAAGTAATTATAAATTTCCAAATCAAGTCTTTGCAATTCAACCGACACCGCTAAATCTTCCAAAAATTTTTCCAAAATTTTGTGATATTTTTTGTCCAAAGCCAGCATGGATGTTAGAGCTTCTTGATAATTCTCTTCTTGCAAAAATTTTTGCGTTTCAACAATTGCCAAATCTACATCGGAGTTTTTACCGCCGACTTTTCTAATCACGATCAATTTAGAAATTTGATATCTAATTTTATCAAAAAAACCATTTTCATCCTTGAGATTCTTAGTTGCGATAAGATCAGGAATTAATTTTTCCAACTCCTTATCCAACTTTTTTGCCGTAGAAAAATGCTTGGCTGCATCTTTTAATTTAGCAAGTTTTCCTTGCAAATTTTTGTCAAAAAATGCCAGCATTTCCATATTTTTCAAGGCATCTTCATATGGCGCACCACTATATAGTTTTTGGCGCAGATCAATATAGGTAAAAATTAAACGACCGATTTTTTCGCCGTTTTTATATTTTACAAATTCAGTTTTCAAATCCTGCATTTGCGTTTTTAAATCATTAATTTGAATCTGATTTTTCAAAATTAATTGATATATAAATTCAGCACCTCTTTCGCGCAATTCGCTGATATTTAATTCCGATAAAATACGCGATGAATCCTCACCGTTATTGGCCTGATTCTTATATTCATCAGACAAATCAAAAATTTCTCCATCAGAAATATTCTCGACTTTTGCTTTAAAAATACGTTCTTTAACTTTAGAAGCTTGCCAATATTGAAAACCGAAATAACCAATAATGCCAAGGACTAAAATCGTTACCAATAAAAAGTATTTTTTATTTTTATCCTTATTTTTTTGCTCTAAATTTTCACTCATAGAACTCCTGTAAAATTGAGCTTTCCAAAAAAGTTGCCAATTTTCTAAAACCTAATTTTTCTGCTTTTAAAAGTATTTTTTTGTTAATTGCAACTATCGAAGAATCCTTAAAATATTCAAGCAAATTATGCTTTCGCGCTAATCGAAAAAAAATTTCGGCACTATTTTGTGAAAAAAGAAAAATCTCATCAAATTTATTTTTTTTAACAAATTCTAGAAGTTCTTCGGAAAAATTTGCAAATTCATGAATTTTATAAACCAAAATTTTTTCAGCAAAAAAATCCTGACTAATTATCGGACCATGAAGATAAATTATTTTTTTTGATTTATCGATTGCATAATAAGAAATTAAATCTTGCAAAGCCAAAGCCGAACTTGTTTTTGGATATTTAACATTAACAAATCCTGAATTTTTCAGGATCGAAGCTGTTTTTCTACCGACCGCAAAAACCAAAACATTTTTCGGCAAATCAGAATCAATCAAAGCAGCACAAGCATTAGCACTGGTAATTATTACCACATCAGCTTGCGGCAATTTTACCTGTAATTTTTCTACAGCAAAAAGCGGCTCAACGAAAGCGTTGCAACCTTTGTTATCAAGGAATTTTGTAATTTCTTGCGCCTGATTTCTATCGCGCGCAACCAGAATGTTTTTCATTAATTTATTGCTAAGTTAAAATTCGTAATTATAGTTTATCGGCTTTTTTTTAAATCGTAATTTTTTTTCAAAATGAATATCCATGAATATCAAGCAAAAGGCTTGCTAAAAAAGTTTGGCGTTGCTGTGCCGGAAGGTCATCCGGCTTTTTCAGTACCTGAAGCCGTTGAAGCTGCAAAAGCATTAGAAGCTGCGGGCAATAAAATTTTTGTTGTAAAAGCACAAATTCACGCCGGCGGCCGCGGGAAAGCGGGTGGCGTTAAAGTCGTAAAATCAGTTGACGAAGTTAAAGAAAAAGCTGCTGCGATGCTTGGCATGACTTTGGTGACTCATCAAACCGGTCCTGAAGGTCGTGTTGTTAAAAGGCTTTATGTGGAAGCCGGCTCTAACATTAAAAAAGAATATTACTTATCAGCTGTTGTTGATCGCAAAAATAAATCAATTGTATTCATGGCATCAACCGAAGGGGGCGTTGATATTGAAGAAGTTGCGGAAAAACATCCTGAAAAATTGGTTTCAGTTAAAATTGACGTGGCTTCAGGAATTCAAGCGTGCCATGCTCGTAAACTTGGTTTCGAACTTGGCTTTAAAGGTGAATTACTAAAAAAATTCTCAAAATTGATGTTTGCACTATACAAAGCATTCAATGAAACTGATGCTTCGCAAATTGAAATTAATCCTTTGGTTGAGACTGCAGAAGGCGATATTATCGCTTTAGACGCTAAAATTAATTTCGATGATAATGCTTTGCATCGTCATGATGATATTAAAGAATTACGTGATTTAGATGAAGAAGAGCCACTCGAAATTGAGGCTTCTAAATATGATTTAAATTACATCAAAATGGACGGCAAAATCGGCTGTATGGTTAATGGTGCCGGTCTTGCGATGGCTACAATGGATATTATCCAGCTTTACGGATCATCTCCTGCCAACTTCCTTGACGTAGGCGGTGGCGCTACTCGCGAGAAGGTTACAGCGGCTTTCAAAATTATTCTTTCTGACACTAACGTAAAAGGAATTTTGGTAAATATTTTCGGCGGCATCATGCGCTGCGACATTATCGCAAACGGCATTCTGGAAGCAGCCAAAGAAGTAAATTTAAGCGTGCCTTTAGTGGTTCGCCTTGAAGGCACTAACGTTGATTTGGGTAAAGAAATTATCGCCAAATCCGGTCTGGCAGTAATATCAGCTGATGATTTAGCTGATGCTGCACAAAAAATTGTTAAAGCCGTTAAAGAAGCGGAAATATCAAATTAAGTGCTCGGGTGCTCGGGTGCTCGGGCGCTCGGTTCTCATATGAAGGACTGAGCACTTGAGCACTTGAGCACTAGCGCATGGGCGCGTGAGCACCAAATTACTTAAAAAAATGTCAGTTTTAATAAATAAAAATACAAAAGTTATCTGCCAAGGATTCACCGGTTCGCAAGGCACTTTCCACTCTGAACAAGCAATTGCTTACGGCACAAAAATGGTCGGCGGCGTTACTCCTGGTAAAGGCGGAACCAGTCACTTAAATTTACCGGTTTTTGATACGGTTTATGATGCGCGCAAAAAAACTGATGCTAATGCTTCAGTAATTTACGTTCCACCTCCATTTGCCGCTGATGCAATTTTGGAAGCAATTGATGCCGAAATTGAATTGATTGTTTGCATCACTGAAGGAATCCCTGTTCTTGATATGGTGAAAGTTAAAAAAGCTTTGTGCGGTTCCAAATCAAGATTGATCGGACCAAACTGCCCTGGCGTTATTACTCCAGGGGAATGTAAAATCGGTATCATGCCGGGACATATCCACAAACGCGGTAAAGTTGGTATTGTTTCGCGCTCCGGAACTCTAACTTATGAAGCGGTTCATCAAACAACTAAAGCAGGACTCGGCCAAACAACTTGTATCGGTATCGGTGGCGACCCGGTTAACGGCACTAACTTTATTGATTGTTTGGATATGTTCTTGTCTGACCCTGAAACCGAAGCTATGATTATGATTGGCGAAATCGGCGGAACTGACGAAGAAGAAGCCGCAGATTTTTTAAGAATCGAAGCTAAAAAAGGCCGTAAAAAACCAACAGTAGGCTTCATCGCAGGACGCACTGCCCCTCCAGGACGCAGAATGGGTCACGCCGGTGCGATTATCTCTGGCGGAAAAGGTGGCGCTGAAGGAAAAATCGAGGCTATGAAAGCAGCCGGAGTTGCTGTGGCTGACAGCCCGGCGGCACTTGGTGAAACAATGCTAAAATTGCTAAAAAAATAAATGACTAACCCGCAACATCATAAAAACATGACCAGCATCACACTTGATGAAATATCATCTTTTATTACAACCAAAGGCGTTGATACGCTAATGGTAAGCAAATTACTTCGTCAATTTAATTTTTCTGAAGATCAGGCCGAAGTCGTTTCAGAATTAATCAAACAGACAGATTTAGCTGTAGAAAAAAGAATAGCCGTCATTGAGGAAAAAATTGAATTTAATTCAAATAAAATGACCTCAAGAGAAGATTTATCAATTGTAGAAAAAAACTTAGAATTACAAATCGAAAAAACTCGAACCGAGCTAAAATTACAAATCGAAAAAACACTAACAGAGGTTGAGAAGGTGCGAACCGAAATTTCTCAATCAAAATCCGAAATTATTAAATGGGTCGCCGGCCTGATGATAGCAAATACAGGCCTGCTATTCACTTTGATAAAATTCTTTAATTAAACAGGAGACCACAAAATGTCAGACCGTAAGAAAGCCTTAGAGGCAGCATTATCCCAAATCGACAAACAATTCGGCAAAGGCTCAGCCATGAAATTCGGCTCAAAACCAGTTGTTGATATTGAAGTTATTCCAAGCGGATCACTCGCGCTTGATGCCGCACTTGGTGTTGGCGGCTATCCACGCGGACGTATCGTTGAAATTTACGGACCAGAAAGCTCCGGTAAAACTACTTTAACTTTGCACGCAATTGCTGAAGCTCAAAAAGCCGGCCTTTCTTGCGCTTTCGTTGACGTTGAACATGCTTTCGATCCGGTTTATGCAAAAAATTTAAACGTAAATTTAGAAGAGTTAATTATTTCACAACCAGACACCGGCGAAGCGGCTTTGGAAATTGCCGATACTTTAATTCGTTCCGGCGCCATTGATTTAATCGTCATCGACTCAGTAGCGGCACTCGTTCCACAAGTTGAATTGGAAGGTGCGATGTCTGACAATCAAATGGGTTTGCAAGCACGTTTGATGAGCAAAGCTTTAAGAAAATTAACTGCAACAGTTTCTAAAACAAATTCAACTGTGATTTTCATCAACCAAATCAGAATGAAAATTGGTGTAATGTTTGGTAATCCTGAAACTACGACTGGTGGCAACGCCCTTAAATTCTATGCTTCGGTAAGATTGGACATCCGCAAAGGTGCCGCTATCAAGGAGCAAGAAGAAATTTTAGGTAACGAAACTAAAGTTAAAGTTGTAAAGAATAAAGTAGCTCCACCTTTCAGAATTGCCGATTTCGAAATTATTTACGGTGAAGGCATTTCTAGAATCGGAGAAGTTATTGACTTAGCAGTTAAGAACGATATTATCGAAAAATCCGGTTCGTGGTTTGCTTACAAAGGCAATAAAATCGGACAAGGCAAAGAAAATGCCAAGCAATATCTAAAAGATAATCCAAAAATTGCTGCTGAAATTGAATCTGCCGTAAGACAAAAACTAGGAATTGCCAAAGGCGCTTCCACAGTTGCGGCAGCCGAAGATTCAGCAGAAGAAGAAAAAGCCAAAAAACGCAAAGCGGTTGCGGCTTAAAAGAATAGATCCAGGGAATACCGAGGTGACAATCTAGAATTGTTGCTACTAAGCAATTAAAATCTTACAAAAACTTGTCAGGTAATTTGAGGTCGCCCTCAAATTACCGACTCGACTTTCCCTAAAAATTAAAATAAAGTTTTAATTTTTAAAGCAGAGCGTGCACTCGTAGCTCAACTGGGTTTAAAGCGTTAAAAAATTGACCTTAACGGTCGATTTTAGCTTTAAACGGGTGGCAAAGGAGTGAAACGACTAGACACCCAGGCGTGAGTTGTCTTCGAGCGAAAGCGAGAAAGGCGACGAAACGTTTTCCTATATTGCACTCGTAGCTCAACTGGGTTTAAAGCGTTAAAAAATTGACCTTAACGGTCGA
>CAZDLU010000001.1:0-24256 GCA_964506725.1 uncultured Rhizobium sp. | reverse complement strand
GAAAGCGAGAAAGGCGACGAAACGTTTTCCTATATTGCACTCGTAGCTCAACTGGATAGAGCATCTGACTACGGATCAGAAGGTTGTGAGTTCGAATCTCGCCGAGTGCACCAAAACTAGTAAGGAAAAACCAATTTCTAATAATCCATTATCGTCACAATATCGGCATTAGTCACATCCTCAGCCATTGCCACCTCAACATTAGAACCATCTACACTCTTAACAACTCCAACCAACAAACCCGGCGGCAAAATATCACCATCGCCGGAGGTAAATACCCAATCACCAACTTCGATATTGTGCGATTTTGACAAATAAATAATCTTCATTAAACCGCTACCATTACCAGCCAGAATCCCACGGGCTCTAGCTTTAGAGGTGATTATTGGAATTCGCGAATTAGCATCGGTAGCCAAAAGTAAGCGCGATTTATTTTTGCCGACTTCTAAAACGCGCCCAATAACACCAAGCTTTCCTGTCACAATCGAACCCTCTTTAATAGCGCGATCTTCGCCAGCATCGATAAAAATTTTCTGATTAAAGACTTCGCTAGAACGACCCAAAACGCGCGCTACTTTATAATTGCTACTTTTGGCACTAACAAAATTTAAGACATGTCGTAATTCTTTATTTTCTTGATGGATATTAAGCGATTGAATATAGAATTCTCTAAGTTTGGCGAGTTCTTCTTTTAATTCTTCATTTTCACTTTTAGCATTTAATAATTCGCCAAAACCAGTAAGTAAATTAATTATCGCATTAAAAGGAAAAGAAGCAGCTTTAACTATCGGCATAGAAATGCCAACAAAAGTAAAAGAAATGTCTTTAGAAAAATTCGGGTTAACTTTCGAGGTGGCCAAAAAAACTACGCACAAAAAACTGAATAAAACCGTTTCGATTTTTTTGAAGACTAAAGTGAAGCTATATTTGAAGCTGTAATTTAGGCGTGTTTTGTTGTAGTTGAGATATTGCATTTGAATGTGCTCTAGTGCTCAGGTGCTTGCGCTTCGCTAGTGCTCAAGGCCCGTGATGCCCTGAGCACCCGAGCACTAAGCACCCGAGCACTTAAATTAATCCTGTCTAAACAAAGTAGCTCTAAACATCTTGGTATTTTCAAGCACCTTACCACAACCATTAACCACACAAAGCAATGGATCTTCGGCAACGAAAACCGGAAGGCTGGTAGCTTGTCTGATAACATGATCAAGATTTTTTAGTAACGCACCACCACCGCTTAGCACGATTCCGCGCTCAACGATGTCGCTTGAAAGCTCTGGCGGCGTGCATTCAAGAGCAACTTTGATTGCATCAATAATTTGTTCAACCGGCTCCATCAAACTTTCAGCAATTTGTCTTTCGGTTAAAATCATTTCTTTTGGAATACCGTTTGATAAGTCACGACCCTTCACTTCAATAGTTGCGCCATCACCTTCTTCCGGAGCACAAGCCGCACCGACTGTTTTCTTAATGCGCTCCGCAGTAGATTCGCCAATCAGTAAATTATGATAACGACGAATGTAAGAAATAATTGCCTCATCCATTTTATCACCACCAACGCGCACTGAGCGTGAATAAACAATGCCGCCAAGCGATAAAATTCCGACTTCCGTAGTGCCACCACCAATATCAACAATCATTGAGCCCGTAGGTTCGGTAACGGGAAGATTCGCACCAATTGCTGCCGCCATCGGTTCTTCAATCAAATAAACTTCATTAGCGCCCGCGCCTTCAGCCGCGTCTTGAATGGCGCGCCTTTCCACAGGAGTAGAGCCAGAAGGCACACAAATAATAACCAGCGGACCTAACCAGCTCTTAGTTTGGTTAACTTCACGAATAAAATGCTTAATCATTTCTGCGGCAACTTTGAAGTCGGCAATTACGCCATCTTTCAAAGGACGAATAGCATCGATCTTTGCCGGAGTACGTCCCAACATCATTTTTGCCGTATTACCGAAAGCACAAGGAATCATTTTACCATTTTCATTTAGCACCGCAACAACTGACGGTTCGTTCAACACTACACCTTGCCCGCGCACATAAACTAGCGTGTTCGCCGTACCCAGATCAATTGCAATATCTTTAGAAGAAAGTGAGAAAAATTTTGAAAGAAAATTCATAATTAATTATTTTTTAGCTTGTCCAAGCAATTAATATAAGCAATGGCCGAGGCTGCAAGCACATCAGTGTCAGAGCCGTTAGCACTGTAAATTCTGTTATTTTGTTTTAAGCGTACCGAAACATTGGCTTGCGCATCAGTTCCTTCGGTAACCGCTTGAACTTGGTAGAGCTCAAGAGTGGCGCTGTGCGGGATGAGTTGATTGATAGCGCGAAAAATCGCATCAACCGGTCCATCTTTCGACGCAAAATTAGTGGCAACTTCATCATTGTCAATTTTTATTTTAATAAATATTGCAGCTTCTTTGTCATTGCCACATTTTACATCTAAATCAAGCAAGTGATAACGCGATTTTTTGTTGGTGATTGAATCATCAACCAACGAAACAATATCTTCATCCAAAATTTCTTTTTTCTTATCCGCCAAATCTTTGAATTTTTTGAAAGCCTGATCCAACGTTTCTTCATTTAAATCATAACCGATTTCACGTAAGCGATCCTTGAAAGCAGCGCGTCCGGAAAGCTTTCCCAAAACCAAAGAAGTTTTTTCCAAACCAACAGATTGCGGCGTCATGATTTCGTAAGTGGAGCGATTTTTTAACATGCCGTCTTGATGAATTCCGCTTTCGTGAGCAAAGGCGTTGGCGCCAACAATTGCCTTGTTGTACTGCACTTTAAAACCGGTGATACTTGAAACCAATTTGGAAATTCGCGTAATCATCGTGGTGTCAATTGCGGTTTCAACCCCATAAAAATCAGAACGCGTTTTTATCGCCATCACAATTTCTTCTAACGCCGCGTTGCCGGCGCGCTCTCCGATGCCGTTGATCGTACATTCAATTTGACGAGCCCCTGCGCGCATAGCTGACAAAGAATTAGCAACCGCCAAACCTAAATCATTGTGACAATGCGTTGAAATTATTGCCTTGTCGATATTTTTTACGTTATTTTTTATGGCAGAAATTAAATCAAAATATTCTTCCGGAGTTGTATAACCGACAGTGTCAGGAATGTTGATAGTGCTAGCTCCCGATGCAATTGCCGTTTCAATTGCTTTAAACAAAAAATCACGTTTCGAGCGCGTTGCATCTTCCGGCGACCAGTCAACTTCCGCGCATAAATTACGAGCTAAAGATACACTGTCTTTAATGGCTACAAGCACTTGCTCTTCATTCATTTTCAATTTGAATTCCATGTGAATCGGCGAAGTAGCAAGAAAGGTATGAATTCGAGGACGAGGCGCAGGTTTTACTGCTTCCGCAGCTCTTCTAATATCATTTTCTTTAGCGCGCGCCAAACCGCAAATTGTCGAATTTTTTATAGCTTTTGCAATACGATTAACCGCTTCAAAATCACCATTTGAAGCCGCAGGAAAGCCGGCTTCAATCACGTCAACTCCCATTTTTTCAAGAGTTTTTGCAATCAATAATTTTTCTTCCAAATTCATCGTGGCACCAGGCGCCTGTTCGCCGTCGCGCAAAGTTGTGTCAAAAATAATGACCTTGTCTTTAGTCATTTTTATAAATATTTATTGAAAAAATTTTGTGCATACAGGATATAGATGGGCGGTTTTAATGTAAATAAAAACTTCATGAATTTTACCATCGATATTATTTCTCCGGCAACAGCCTGTGACACTAATGAAATTGCCGCTATAAAGCGGTTGTTAGAAAGTAGAAATTTTGCTTTCAATATTTTTTTAGAAGATGAATTAACGCTTGAAAAAAAGCGGGAAAATGCTTTTGCCACAAAAAGCGCCGAGCTAAGATTTGCCCAGTTTGAACAGGCAATAAACAATCCAAATTCACAAATAATTTGGTGCACTCAAGGAGGCTATGGATGCGCAGAAATATTGCCTTTGTTAACAAAAATGCCAAAACCAAAAACCAAAAAAACTTTCATTGGTTTTTCCGATATTTCAGCACTCAATAAAATTTTAATTGAAGATTGGAATTGGGAAATAATAGTTGCACCAATGCTTAACCAAGCCGCGCAAAACAAGGTTTCACAAAATTCTATAAATAAAATTTTTGATTTAATTTCAGGGAAAACCAAAGAATTAAAATATGAACTAACTCTTTTAAAATCCCCCTACCCCCCTTCTAAGGGGGAAGATGTGCTATCGCAACGTCAGAGTACCCTAGCAACACATCTAGTGGGCGGCTGCTTAAGCGTTCTCTCAACAAATTTCGCAACAAAAAACCAAATCAACTGGCAAGATAAAATTTTATTTTTAGAAGATGAAGGCGAAGAAGGCGAGAGGCTTGATCGTTACTTCTATCAAATATTTACCATCATCATCGAACAAAACAAATTTCCTGCCGCAATTCTCCTTGGCAATTTTCTTCATGTCAATGAGTTCGGCATTCCGAAAGAAAGAAATATCAGAATTGCTATCGAAAAATTTGTTAATAATTTTACAAAAAATAATTTAAAAATTCCGATTTTTGAAGAAAAATCAGGATGGTTGGGGCATAGTAAGGACATGGCTCCGCTGATACTTGGTAAAGAAGCAATTATTGATAATGGATTTTTAATGCAGAAGATCTCTTGACATTTTTTAAAAAAACAACAAAATACTTTTCAACAATTGGGGTAACCCACATTTCCGCTTCCTTGCAAACCAAGGAGCGGAACTAAATCATCTCTTTCACTTCTCTTCTTATCATTTGAAACTGCTCTTCCGACATTTCTCCCATCTTATGCGTTAACCTTTTACTATCCATAACCCTCATTTGCGCTATCATAACGCTTTGCATCATACCTTTAAAACTAATTTTTCGATAAAAAATATTTTCTTTAATTTTGCTCGTTAAAGGAACGCCAAGAAATAAATGATTGTTAAATTTTCTTAGAACTAAAATCGGCCTATTGAATAATTGATTCTTACCATTTTCTTCATGGCCCACATTGAACCCAATACTGCACCACCAAATCTCCGCTTGCTTAAAAACTGGAATTTTATTTCTATTGTGAAGCTTATCTTTGAGGAGAATCCAATCGCCAAAAGTTTTTTCTGTCATCATAGGTTTATTTTTGGTTAATTCTGATAAAATTATTCATTGAAATTTTTTATAAGTCAATAAATCCCCCCTAGATTTTTAATTCAAAAAACCTAGCCTAAGCAACTTAATTTTTTCACAAATCTGAAATTTGCAACATGACAACTTCTGAAGAAAATAAAACGATAACCATAAATTTTGGCCCACAACATCCTGCCGCGCACGGTGTTTTGCGTTTGATTTTGGAAATGGATGGTGAAATCGTAAAACGCGCCGATCCTCATATTGGCTTACTGCATCGCGGTACGGAAAAATTGATTGAATATAAAACTTATCTGCAAGCTCTGCCTTATTTTGATCGCTTGGATTATGTTTCTCCGATGTGCCAAGAACATGCTTTTTCTTTGGCCGTTGAAAAACTTTTAGGATGTAAAATTCCGCGCCGCGCTCAATTTATCCGCGTTTTATTTTCTGAAATTACGCGCATCTTAAATCATATTATGGCCGTAACAACACAGGCTCTAGACGTTGGCGCTATGACTCCGCTTTTATGGATGTTTGAAGAGCGCGAAAAAATGATGGGCTTTTATGAAAAAGTTTCCGGTTCAAGAATGCATGCGAATTACATACGTCCGGGTGGAGTACATCAAGACTTGCCGGCCGGGCTTTTAGAAGAAATCGCCGAATTTGCCGATCACTTTCCAAAAATGATTGATGAGTTGGAAAATCTTTTAACTGATAACAGAATTTTCAAACAAAGAATGGTGGAAATTGGTGTAGTCTCAAAGGAAGAAGCGCTCGATTGGGGCTTTTCCGGACCGATGATTCGCGGCTCCGGGATTGCTTGGGATTTGCGCAAATCGCAGCCTTATGAAATATACGGCGAATTAGATTTTGACGTGCCGATCGGTAAACATGGTGATTCTTACGATCGTTATTTAATCCGCGTTCAGGAAATGCGCGAATCGATAAAATTAATTAATCAATGTATTAAAAAAATGCCAAGCGGCGCTGTTTTTACCGATGATCCAAAAATTGCGCCACCAAAAAGAGGCGAGATGAAGCATTCAATGGAAAGTTTAATTAATCATTTCAAACTTTACACTGAAGGCTATCACGTACCGGCCGGAGAGACTTACGCAGCAGTGGAGGCACCCAAAGGTGAATTCGGTGTTTACCTAATTTCCGACGGTGGCAATAAGCCGCAACGTTGCCGCGTACGCGCTCCGGGCTTTGCTCATTTGCAAGCTTTGGAATTTATGGCGAAAGGTCATATGCTCGCTGACGTTGTAACAGTAATCTCGACACAAGATATTGTGTTTGGTGAAGTTGACAGATAATGAAAATCCGCAAAAAATTATTGCTATCTTTAATGATTCCATCAATCAATAAAGATTTTTCTACTGCTTACAAAATCACGCTTTCTGCCGTTTTAATAGTCGGAATTTTATTGATAAATTTTTCTTTGGCAAAAACCAAAAAAAATTTCGTTAGAAAAATTTCCAATGACGGTGAGCAAATTGAAAAAATAATTTCTTCTGATTTAGATTACATTCGCTATCAAATGTATTATACTGCCGGACTTATCAAAATGTCTGGCAGCAACGACTATCAAATTCTCAAGGTTTTAAGAAGTTTTAATACCGGCATCAACAGTCAAACCGATGTGGCTGTAGCATGGAATACCTTTTCTTGGATTAATAGATATAATAAACTAACAGTTGACGGCACTGCCGGAATCATTCGCCAGCCTATTGATTTAACTAATCGCGACTATTTAGCACAAACCACCAAAAATGGTGAAAAACTAGTTTTTGGAAAAACAGTAATCGGCGCTCTATCGCAGCGCAGCATAGTTCCGGCCGGCATGGGAATTTTTTCCGATTACGGTACTTATTTGGGAACGCTGGTATTTGGCCTCGACATTGACCGCATTCTTACCAAAATTAATCGTGTTATCGACAAAGAACCAATTGGTGTCGTTATTTTACGAGATGGCGAAATTGCCTTCACTTCCGACAATTTTGGCAATGAAAAATTATTACAAATTCAACCTTTGGTTGATAAAATAATCAAAGGCGAAATTTTACCAAACGGCCTGGCGCTTTCACAAAATCTATTTACGAAAGGCGATGCTTTTATTTATTACCAAAAAATTCGTAATTACCCGCTCGACCTAATATTGGTCTATGACTCCGAGCAATCTTACAATAGAATTTTTAACTTATTTTTAAAAGAATCTGCCATAATTTTTGCTATAATTTTATTGCTAGTAGTTTTATTCAAAAGGCTTTATCAAAGAATTGTGCAACCTGTTTCACAACTTGCGGAATTCGCCAAAAAAATTTCCGAAAGAGATTTTTCTTATTCCATAAATGCGCCGCGCAATAAGGAATTACGCCACCTACACTCAACTTTACTTTTAGTAAAAGACTCTTTCGAAAGAGAAGAAATTTTGTTAAACAAACTTGAAATTGCTAATAAAAAAATTTCTGTGGAAAACTTTAACAAATCCGAGTTTTTAGCCGCAATTTCTCATGATGTCAGAAATCCGCTTTCCGCCATTATTTCTTTTGCTCACTTAATTCAAGATGATAGTTCGGCTTCCAAAGAAGAGATAAAAGAATGGGGCAAAGATATTGAAAATTGCGCAACGGAAATTTTACAATTTATCAATGATTTGATGGATGTAAACCAAATTGCTTCCGGCGAATTTTCGGTTGATATGTCACATAAAATTGATGTTGCCGAAATCATCAGAAGATCCATTCGTATTAATCGTGATTTTGCCAGACGCAGGCAAATTGAACTTATCAGCCATATTTCAAATGATTTACCATTGATAAATCTTGATCCGCGTCGCATAAAGCAAATTCTGGTAAATCTTATCAGCAACTCAATTAAATATAGCAAAGAAAATACCAAAGTTGAAATAATTGCGCAAAAAATTTACCAAAATAATGCCACAAAATTACAAATAATCGTCAAAGATCGCGGCTTTGGCATGACTGAAGAGCAAGTAGAAATGGCAATGCAAAAATATGTTTGTATTGAAAATGAAAATTCCAAAAAGGTTGATTCTTTTGGATTGGGGTTGCCTTTAGTAAAACAATTGGTTGAAGCGCAACACGGTCAGATGAACGTGGAATCAGTGGTTGGTGCCGGTACGATGATTGCTTTAACGTTTTTATTATAGCGTTGACATTTAAGAATTCGACCTTACAATGCTGCAACCTTTTTTCCCTTAAAAAAATTTATAAGGCCATAAGATGAAAATTTTTAATTCCATTAAATCTGCTAAAAAAAGAGATAAAAACTGTAAAGTTGTACGTCGCAAAGGTCGTCTTTACGTTATCAACAAAACAAATCCGCGTTTCAAAGCACGTCAAGGATAGTTTCTCTATGCTATGCCTAAAGGATCGCATAAACTTAGAATCGGCACTCGAACCAGCAAACTAGCTTTGGCACAAGTTGCCGAAACTTATCTCACACTCTCCTCATATTTTCCAGAATTAGAAATTGATATCGTTCCTATCACTACTTCCGGTGATAAAATTCAAGATAAAAATCTCGCTGAAATCGGTGGCAAAGGCTTGTTTATCAAGGAATTAGAGGAAGCTTTACTGCAGGATAAAATTGACATCGCAATTCACTCGGCAAAGGATGTGCCGCCAATTATTCATGAAAAAACTGAATTAGTAGCTTTTACAGCCAGAATTGACGCCGCTGATTGTTTTATTTCCGAAAAACATGATTCGCTAAAAAAATTACCGAAAGGTGCAATTGTCGGCACTTCTTCAGCGCGACGCAAGGCGATTTTACTAGATTTAAGACCTGATTTAAAAATCATCAATTTTCGCGGTAATGTCGATACGCGCTTAAATAAAACTTCTCAAGGTGAAGTTGATGCTACAATTTTGGCCTTTTGCGGTTTAGATCGGCTTGACAAGACTAATAAAATTAAGCAAATAATTTCCAAAGAAGACATGCTACCGGCCGGAGGCCAAGGAGCTCTTGCGATTCAAGCGCGCAAAGGTGATAAAAAAATTATTGATATTGTTACAAAAGCTAATGATAGAGATACCCAAATTGCAGTAAAATGCGAGCGTGCTTTCTTGCGCGAGCTTGGCGCGTCTTGCGTGACACCGGTTGCAGTTCATGCAACTATTGAAAATGAAAAGTTAAAATTAAAAACACTGATTATTGATTATGATGGCAGTGAAAAATTTGTAACCGAGTCAAAAAGTAAAGCTGAACTTGAGGCAGCAATTCAACTTGGAGTCGATGCGGCAAAGAAAACAAAAAAAGAAGCGGCAAAACTATTGAAGAAAATTTGCGGATAACTATTCCACAGCCTTCACCAACTTCGTTTTTACCCAAATTCTGAAACGATCAATATAACTAAACACCGCCGGCACAACAACCAGCGTTAACGCAGTTGAAGAAATTAAACCGCCTATTATCGCAACGCCCATTGCGGTGCGTTGTGCCGAGGCTTGGCTGACACCGATTGCCACCGGCAATGTTCCAAAAATTAGCGCAAAAGATGTCATTAAAATCGGGCGTAACCGAACTTTGCCAGCCTCAATTAAGGCTTCTGTCCTTGATTTTCCTTGTTCCATCAAATGATTAGTAAAATCAATTAACAAAATCGAATTTTTTCCGGAAACCGAAATTAACATAAAAATTCCCAGAAACGTAAAAATATTTACCGATTCATGCATCACGAAAAGCGCAATGGCGGCACCGCAGAAAGCCAACGGCAGTGCGATTAAAATTGTTAAAGGTGTTACGAAAGATTCGTATAAACTGCTTAAAATTAGGTAAATAAACAGAATCGAAAGCAATAAAGCAAAGCCCATGGCGCTTGTCATGTCCTGCATATTTTCTGAATCGCCGGAGAAACTAAAACGAATATCGCTTGGCGCTTTTAATTCGCCGTCACTCATCATCGCAATTACGTCTTTCATAACGTCCCCCAGCCCGTAACCCTTAGCAATGCTTGCCGTAAGCTGAATGTAACGTCCGTGATCTTTGCGATTAATTGTTGCCGCTTCTTGTCCTTCTTCAGCTGTTGCAATGTCTGACAATCTAATCAAACGCTGATTTACATTCGGCACATAATAATTATTAAAATTTTCTTTCAAGTTCCGCTGTTCAGGTTTTAAGCGCACGCGCACGTCATATTCCAAACCTTTTTCGCGGAATTTCGTCGGGGTATAACCTTCAACATAACCACGCAATTCGTTTCCAACCACCTGGGCGTTGACTCCGTAAGTTTTTGCGGCTTGGTCTTTAACAATTACGCGAAATTCATTACGCGTATTTTTATTGCTCGCATCCACGTCTTTCAAGCGCTTATCCTCTTTCAGCTTGGCAAAAATTTTATCGGCATATTCTTCCAAAGCCTGTTCGTTACTTGAAACCAAATATAAATTAAATGGCTGGCCGCCCCTTGCGCCACTTGATGGATCATAATCTTTTACGATTGGATTGGCATAAGCAAAATCTTTAATTTGAGCACGAATTTTATCTTTGAAAGCAGGTGTTGAAATTATGCGACTTTTTTTAAGACGCACATAAATATCACTTTTGTTCGCCTGCGCCGTTCCTGAACCGACCGACAACGCCGTTAATTCCACTTCTTTATTTTTTCTAATTATGGCATCAATTTCTTTGGCCGTTTCATTGGTGGCGCTAAGTGACGAATCAGCCGGCAATTCAAGCCCGACGCTGATCTCGCCGTTATTACTTTCCGGCAAATAAGTTTTCGGCACGAATTTAAAAAGCACGATGCTGAAAAATAAAACACCAAAAGTTATCAACAAAATTTGTTTCGGATTGTGAATCGAAAAAACCAAAATTTTTTCATATTTTTCTTCCAATTTTTTTTGCCAATTTTCAAATTTAAGCAGAATTTTTTTAACCCAACTATTCCCCTCTCTTTCCGTAATTCGCGAAATTTTTTTGCCCGATAAATAAGCGCAAAGCACCGGAATTATTGAAATCGCAACGAATAAACTAATCAGCATTGAAAAAGCAATCGTCAAACCGAATTGCCGCAAATATTGTCCGACAATTCCTTTCATAAACGAGATCGGCGTAAATACCGAAACTACCACCAAAGTAATTGCCACCACCGCCATGATGATCTCGCGAGTAGCTTGTGACGCGGCTTGCTGAGGTTTCATACCACCTTCAATTTTGCGATAAATATTTTCCACCACCACAATCGCATCATCAACGAGCAAACCCACCGCAAGGCTTAGCGCTAATAACGTAATCACGTTAATCGAAAAATTGGCGATATACATAATGATGAAAGCACCAATCAAACAAATCGGCAAAGCAATCGCCGTAATCAGCGTGGCTCTAGTATTCGCAAGAAAAAAGAAAACTGTTAAAACCGTTAAAATAATGGCAATCGTAATCGTTTCGTAAACATCATCGACATTCATTTTAATATATTTGCTGGCATTTTTTACTTCATAAATTTGCGGTTTTCCTTCCATTTTTACGAGGTCTTTTTGCATCTTTTTAATTTGGGCATTCACACCTTCTACAACCTTGATAATATTGGAATCAGACTGGCGATAAATATTTATGAACAGCGATTTTTTACCGTCAACAAAAGCACGTGAAGTTTCGTCTTCCAGCGTATCAACTACAGCGCCAAGGTCTGAAACCCGTGTCGGCACTTCGTTGGAATAAAAATTTACAATCACATCTTCAACTTGTTTAATCGAACCAAACTCGCTCGAGCTTCTAAATACAAGCTCCTTGGCACTTGCATCATTTTTTCCAATCGGCACATTTTGCCCGGAAATTGCCAGTTGATTTTTTACTTGCGACAACGGCGTTTCACGCAGTTTTAATAATTTTTGATCAAGCAAAACGTGAATCTCGCGCTTTCTCGCGCCAACAATATCAACCATTCCGACATTACTTGCTTGTTCAAGCCGCGGCGTAATAAATTGATCGGCCAAGTCAAATAATTTTCCTTCCGGCAAATCAGCGTTTACCGCCACCGTCATCACCGGCTGATCTGCCGGATCGATGCGCCTGATTATCGGTTCATTAATATCTTCGGGAAGCTTTGATTTTGCTTGATTGACTTTGTCGCGAATTTGCTGTTCGGCATATTTTATGTCGGTGCCTTGATAAAGATTTATGACGATTTGGCTGGTGTCTTTTAAACTTTTGGAAGTAACAGTTTTAATTCCGGAAACCGTACTAACCTGCTCTTCTAAAGGCTTGGTGACGAGTGATTCAATTTCCGAAGGAGCCGCACCGGTGTAAGTTGTGGAAATAAAAATTGTCGGAATCTCGATGTTAGGAAATAAATCGACATTCATTTTACCGAAGCAAATTATTCCGACGGTGATGATCACAGCCATGATGCTGGTGATGAAGGCGGGGCGTTTGATTGAAAGGTCGATTATGTTCATTGATAATTTATAATTGACCCCTCACCCTAACCCTCTCCCTCAAGGGGAGAGGGAATTACTCCGAGCGCCCCATCTCCCCTTGAGGGAAAGGGAATTACTCTTAAGGGTCCCCTCTCCCCTTGAGGGAGAGGGTTAGGGTGAGGGGTCGTGTTTTGCACTAATTCCCATACAACTTCTGATCTGCGATCAAAGCAAGCATCAAATTCGCCGTCTGAATCGTCACCAATTGCGAATTGGAATAATCTTGCTCAAAAAGCAAAACCTGATAAGTGCTGGTGCGTCCTTGCTTCAAGCGGAAGCGTTCATTTTCTAACTTGGCTTTTTGCGCCTCTTCGGCGGCTTTGGCAAGTTCCAAACTTTCCTTATAAATTTTTAAATTCTGCACCAAATTTTGCCAATCGCTTTCCTGTTCAAAAACTTTTTGCTGGTAGGTGGAACGCGCCGCCGCGGCACTTTTAACCGCGCCTTGTCTGATGTCGGAAGTAGTAAAAAAATTAATCGGTGTCGAAAAATTAATGCCGATAGTTTTAGCGCGACCCAAGGGCAAGAAGGTGTTATTGACTGTCGAATTAATACCACCGGCAATTTGATTGGTAGCGTAAGAGCCGTAAAGATTAAGTGACGGCTTGTTACTTTCTTCGGTAATTTTAGCATCAGCCACTGCCGCCTTCATATTCGCGGCTTCCGCCTTAATATCAAAGCGATCATCCGATTTTACATTTGGCACTATAAATTGTTTTAACGACGCAAAATCAAAGCCGCTCAACTCTTCTGTCACTTCGCTTGAATCGATGTGACGTTTTTTATTAAAATCACGCGCCGCAATTTTATAATCATTTTCCGCCTGTTTCAGCGCCAATTTTCTGCTTTCATAAAGGGCTTTGGACTGCAAAACATCGGCCTTCTCGCCTAAATTCATTTTTTCTCTTTTGCTAACATAATCAAAAATTCTTTTTGCACTTTGCAAAGCATTTTGCTGAATTTTCAAGGCGTTGCTCGCATAAACCATGTTCCAATAAATTTTTTGTGCCAAAATAATTTCTTGCACCGACAAAGATTTTGCCGCAAATTTTTGCGCTTCATTGGCAAAATAAGTTGAATCAATTTCTGCTTTTGTCGCCGCACCAAACCTGTTTTGCCAAAGCGGCAGTGACATTTCAATTTTTGGAATCACCTGATAATTGGAAGATGCCAATTGCGGATTAACTGCCGTTGCAGTGTTTAAGCCTTTGTAAGTAACATGGTTAAGCGTATAACTTAAAACCGTATTTAAACCAAAGCTTGAAACTTGCGACAAGCCGACTTGCGAAGTGCGATTGTAAATTTGATTATAGCGCACAATTTGAATGGCTTGATTTTGTTCGGTTGAACTGTTTTGAACATTGCCAAATAGCGTAACTGCGGTTACCAACTTGGATTTTTTCTTCAATAATTCAAAACTTTCGGCACTTTTTTCATAGCCGACATAAGAGAGGTTTTGATTTTTAACTTGCTCAAGATAATCTTCCAGCGTCAAGACCTGGCGCTCTTGCGCTCTTAAGTTAAAAGCAAAAAAAATTAGAATAAAAAATAAAATCCGCGGCATTTGATGTTGGAAAAAATCACAAACAATATTGCAAAAATTTTTTCAAAAGAAAAGCTAAAACTTCCGAAAAAAATTGCCGTCGCAGTTTCCGGAGGTTGCGATTCGCTGGCTTTAACATTGCTTTTGCGTGACTTTTGTAAAAATAAAAAAATCGAACTTTTTGCAATTACCATTGATCACTCCGTTAGAAAAAATTCGCAAAAAGAAAGTTCGCAATTACAAAAACTTTTGCAAAAAAATAAAATTAATCACGAAATTTTAAAAATAAATTGGCAAGAAAAACCAATTTCAAATATCGAAGCGACCTTACGGCAAGAACGTTACAAGCTGCTTTGTGAATTTTGCAAAAAAAACAAAATTAAATTTTTATTTTTAGGTCATCATTTGGGTGATGCAGCAGAAAATTTTTTAATTCGTTTATTCCGAGGAAGCGGTTTAGATGGTCTTTCAACGATGTCTGATTTTTTGGAATTAAACGGCGTGAAACTTGTGCGGCCAATGCTTGACGTTGATAAGGATGAATTAAAAACTTATTTGAAAAGCAAAAAAATAAAATGGTTTGAAGATGAAACGAATGAAGATGAAAAATTTCTACGCAATAAAATCAGGAAGTTTTTAGCAAGTTTGCCGGAAGAAAAATTGATTCAAAAAAGAATAAAAAATGCCGGTGATACTATTGCTGAAATGCGCGATTTTATTGATGTTGTCGTTGAGAAAGAAATGCAGGAAGTCGTAAAATTAGAAGATACTTTATATAAAATAGACTTACAAAAATTCAAAAAATTAAACAAAAAAATCGCCTTAAAAATTCTCGCTTTGCTAGCGATGAAAATCGGTGAAAAAGAATATAAACCAAGATTGGTAAAATTAGAAAAATTTTATGATTGGATAATGCTTGATGACAGGCATAAACCGCGCGATTTCTATGGTTGCTCCGTCCAAGGCGATAGCAAAGGTTTTGTGGTTTTTAACAGAAATTTATTTAAGCGCTAACTTCAATAAGAAATCAGATTTTAGCTATGTAAAATCTAGAGTTTCTCCCCTAGGCGAAACCGTTATAACGCGTCCTCCTTTTGGTTTTAAAGGGCTTGGTGATACTGGTTCTTCTGCAACAGGAGTAGAACTGCGCGCCGCCGCTGCTGTAACAGGAACGCGTGGCGATGCCTCTGCTTTTGCGGCAACATCCGCACTCGCAGCAGCGACTTCCCCACTAGCGCCGCCAGAAGTTACCTCAACCGGAACTTTATTTTTTATCAATCTTTCCAAATCACGATCTTTAACGCCTATTTCAGCCAATAATAAATCTCTTTCTGCTTTAAGTTCACTAAAAACACTATTTCTAAATCTCATGGCATCATCTAAAGAAACGCTAGGTTTTGGAATGCCATATCCCTCTATAGAAGAATTTATGCCTTCAACAAAGCTTCTAAAATCCGCTACTTTTTCTGGTATAGAAGAAGCAGGTTCTTGACCCGGTACAACTTTAGAACTAGGACTTCTTTTAGATTGAACTCCAAAATATTTTCCAACTCCGGATTTAGCCGCAGAACCTTTTTCAACCTCTTCTTTATAAAAACCAATAAACTGCTCATCTCTTTTCTGATAACTATCATATCTTTCCTGATACAATAAAGAACTCGACCTCAAATCCTCAATCTTTTGCAAAAATGGAATAACTTTATTTTTTAATTCATTTTTCTTATCACCATCTTCCATTAAGTAATAACGAGCAATGATCATTCTTCTCATCTCATCTAAATCATCATAAGGATGTGGCCCTGCTTGAGCAAGAATCCGATCTTTTAGTGGCAAAATCCATTCTTTATTAAACTCTTTCCAAGACTGTTCAAAACCGGTAAAACTATTTTCTAAATTTTTAACCGCATCGTTTGTTTTCCGAATCCAATCAGGATTTTCTTGTTTGTTTCTTAAGCTTTCTTGTAACTCTTGTTTTTTTGCAAAAACCTCTTCGGAACATTTTGTTACCTGCTCAATTCCTTCTCTAAGACCATCTGCATTTACAGCCGTCTTCGTAAAAATGAGCACAGGGCGTGATTTATTATCATATGCGTGCATCTCATCATAATATCTTTTGACTGTATCAAAATCCAAACTTGAACCGATTCTCTTATAAAGGTTTTGATATTTTCCTATGGTATTCATTAATCTCTTATTTGCCTCCGCTGCGCATTTATCAGCTTCCGTCATTGATGCTGCAGTTTTAGCAAATAATTCTGTAACATCATCGTTTTCGATGTCCGCTAAAGTTACTGTACCTGGATGTGACATATAAAATTAAATTAAATTTTCACTTATTAAATAATTCCCCGTGACTAATTGCACATCATCACAGTCTTCAAGAGCGTCAACCATTTTCAAAATAGTTTCTGCTTTTTCGCCTTCCATCTCTACAATATTTTTAGCCTTCCAATCAAATTTTGCAGAGATCGGATCACCGAATTTTTTACTTAATTCTTCGCGCACATGACTTAAATTACTGGTTTGAGTAATTATTAAATAAATATCTTCCAAAACTTCAATATCATCGGCACCTGATTCAATCGCAGCTTCAAATATTTTTTCTTCATCCGCTACAGTTTTGGCAAATTGAATAATACCGACATGATCAAACATAAAAGCCACCGATCCGGTTTCGCCAAGGCTGCCGCCCATTTTGGTAAAAATGCTGCGCACTTCGCTAGCCGTACGGTTGCGATTGTCGGTTAAAGCTTCAACAATAATCGCCACGCCGCCCACGCCATAACCTTCATAGCGAATCGCTTCGAAATTATCAGTTGCTGCCGTTGAACTAGCTTTTTTTATCGCGGCCTCAACGCGGTCTTTCGGCATATTATTAGCTCGCGCTTCAATCATGGCATTCCGCAAACGCGGATTAAAATCGGGATCTGGTTGCCCTTCCCGTGCCGCCACCGTAATTTCGCGCAAGATTTTAGTAAAGCGCTTAGCTTTTTTGGCATCTTGCGCGCCTTTACGATGTTTTATGTTAGCAAATTGTGAATGTCCGGCCATGGGATTGATGATTAAACTTCTGTTGGATCAGCAGCCTCAACATGAGGCGTACCAGGAATAGAAGCTTGACGCGCCATGTCTCTTACAGCAGGCGACCCTCCTCTTCCACCACCCCTAGTTATACCTGGAGCTACCTGTGCAGCTCTCGCACCCCTAGCACTTCCTCCAGGCCGTGCCGATACATGATGCCTCCTTGCTCCAGCTCCTCCATTCCCCGCGGCCGTAGTAGTAGCGTCCAAATTTACTTTATCACCTCTTCCATCATCACTTATTACAGAAACAACAGACGCAGCATCATCATCTCTCGTCGCAGCAGTTATCTTACTTCTTGATGCTACTTTATTTAATGTTGTACGCATATCGGGCGTAGTTGCGCGGAACATTTGATCATTAAAGCTGTCTACAAAATCTTTAGGCAATCTATGATTTTCCGCTACACCCAAAGTCGCTTTTTTTAGTCCATGAAACTTTGATTTTGTTTCAGATTTTTTGACCATTGTTATTCCTGTCGCAATAAATTTTTCAAACTTCGCTTCTACTCCCTTCCATGCTTTAGCGTTAGTTTTAGCTTTTTCTATAAAACCTTTAAATTTATCTACTTGACCTTGAAGTTCTAGTAATTGCTCATGGCTTTCTGCGCGCAATAGATTATCTGCTAATCGCCTAGTTTCTGCAACACAACCCGGATAGCTTTCTTGCCCGAATTTTTTAGCAGCTTCTAATTGTTCCTTTAATTCTGAATATGAACGAGCATCAGTTCTTCCTTTAGCTTTCGCAGCCTCACTTTCTATAGTCGCTACATAATCTATATCAGTTCCATATGAAAGTTTATCAACATCTTTAACAATACCAGCTAAATCCAATCTTAATTTTAAATCTTTTGATGTATTTCTTAAAGTTTGAAGATCTAATACTGGTTTAGATGCTGTTCTTGATTTTGCATCTTTTTCACGTTTTTTAAATGACTCATAAGAAAAATCATCCTCCCCCAGCTCTTCAATCCTCTCTACAACTTTATTACCTTCATCTCCATCTTTTTCTTTGGAAAATCCAAAATTTTCTACTTTCTTATAATCCTCCTGAATACGTGCAATTAATGATAAACTTTCCATGTAATCAACAAAGGATGGTAAGTTTAAGTCAGTGGATAGTTGACCAGAATGTAATTTTATCGCTCTCAAGTTTTCATCTTGAACTGCCTTAGATATTAACTTAATTTTATTAATTACATCGCTAAATTCCGGTAAAGTTATGGCTTTTTGATGTCCTTCATTATTCAAATCACTTCCGTTTTCCTCAACTCCAATATAACTCTCTAATCTACTTACTAACTGATAGAGAGGTGTTCTTGTTTCGTTCTTGGCTTCTAAATTTGCTTTAATTAAATTAATATTTTCTGCGAAATCTGCACCGGTATATGGCGCTTCCGTTACTGCCGAAGCACGTGGCGTTAAAGATGGGAATTTAAAAGGTTGTTGCGTTCCTAACATTACCGGTGGTTTTTTAGTGACACTTCCACCGGCACCACCGGCGCTTACCCCAAAACTTGAACCTCCTGTTGCACCGCCACTAAATACTGAAGATGCCGGAGATGTTATTGTAGCAGTAGGTATTACAGGCAATGTAATGCTATCTCCCGTTCCACTATTCGCCGCCACAGGTTGCGGCATAGAAGCTTGAGAAGCTTTTAATGCCTCTCGCCTTTCGTCAAGTTTTGTAGCAGTATTCTTCAAAAATTCTGCCGGATCAAAATATGAACTAGCGGCACCCGAAGTACGATCCGGGGAAGATACAGTGCCAGCTTCAAATTCTCTCTTCTGCTCTGAATCAGCAGACTCTGCAGAAGAATCCCCTGACGATTTAGCTGGAGCTGTGCCAGTTGAAATTTCACTTAAAGCTTTAGAAAAATTGCTAAGCAGCTCATCAAATGATGCCACTGAACGAGCAGATGGAGCAGAAGAGGCTTGATATGATGGAGGCATTGGCGCACCACTATATACACTCGCCGGTTTCGCAAAAGAACTTCCCTGACTTAAAGGAGCGCTTGGCGCAGGATAAGATTGCGTTGTAAATTGAGGTGCCGCCCCCGAAGAAGGAGCGCTTGGCGCAGGATAAGATGGCCTTGCAAATTGAGGTGCCGCCCCTGAAGAAGGAGCGCTTGGCGCAGGATAAGATTGCGTTGTAAATTGAGGTGCCGCCCCCGAAGAAGGAGCGCTTGGCGCAGGATAAGATGGCCTTGCAAATTGAGGTGCCGCCCCTGAAGGAGCGCTTGGCGCAGGATAAGATTGCGGTGCAAGCTGAGGTTTTTCAGATCTAGAAGATGCTCCATAAGCGGCAGTATTACGTCTAGCCATATTTTTTAATTATTTAATTAATATTTTTAACCAATAAGTCCATTTCTTCTAACGCCAAAAATTTCTTTTGCAAGCCCATTCTCATCAAGTTTGATAACTGTACCGCAAATTGTTGCTTCACCTTGAGCCGGCGTCATTTTTGCAAATTTCCTTTTATGGATAAACATTTGCAGAGGAATATCTTTTTGCATACCGATTACCGAATCATAATCGCCGCACATTCCGGCATCGGTTTGGTAAGCAGTTTTTCCTTTCATTATGTGGCAATCGGCCGTTGGAATATGTGTATGCGAGCCAATAACGGCGCTGACTTTACCGTCTAAAAATTTACCCATCGCCATTTTTTCCGAAGTTGCTTCGGCGTGAAAATCAACAAAAATCGCATCAATATCGCGGCCTAATTTATTATTTTCTAAAACCTGCGAAACCGCTTCAAACGGGCAATTAACTTGATATTTTATAAATACCTGACCCAGCAAATGAATCACTAAAACTTTTTTATTATTAGCCGTTACAAAAATGCGCGCACCAACACCCGGACAACTTTTAGGAAAATTTAAAGGACGCAGTAAATTCTTGGCATTATTTATAAAACCGTTAATTTCTTTTTGATCCCAAATATGATCGCCGCCGCACAAAACATCAACTCCGCATTTAAGCAAATCTTCATAAGCATTTTTATTAACACCGAAACCACCAGAAGCATTGTCACAATTAGCAATTGTGAAATCGATTTTATATTCTTCTTTTAAGCGCGGCAAATTATCAACAATAGCAGTTCTTCCTGATCGTCCGACAATGTCACCGCAAAAAAGAATGTTCATTTATTTAGAGTTGTAAAAAATAGAGTGTAAGTTATATTGAATTAATCGTCCTGCTATATACAGGCTTACAAAGCACTATACCGATTTTTTAATTCTTTGCAAACTTTTTAATGAAAAAAACTCTTTACGATAAAATTTGGGATTCACATTTGGTTGATGATGATGCTTCTGCAAGCATAATTTACGTAGATCGCCAGCTTATTCACGAAGTTACTTCGCCACAAGCTTTTGAAGCTTTGCGCATGACAAACAGAAAACCGCGTCGTCCGGAAGCGCATTTGGCGGTGGCTGATCACAATGTGCCAACCGTTGTTGCTGACAGACATAACGGCACCGCAGGAATTAAAGACAAAACTTCACGCATTCAAGTTGAAACTTTGGAAAAAAATTGCCGCGAATTCGGCATTAAATATTTTGATCTTGATGATAAAAAACAAGGCATCGTTCATATTGTTGGCCCCGAGCAAGGTTTGACGCAACCAGGCATGATTATTGTTTGCGGCGATAGTCACACTTCTACGCACGGAGCTTTCGGTGCCTTGGCTTTCGGCATTGGAACTTCGGAAGTAGAACATGTTTTAGCCACGCAAACTTTAATGCAAAAACGCGCTAAAAATTTCTTGGTAAAAGTTGATGGAAAGCTTGGAAATGGCGTTACCGCAAAAGATATTGTTTTAGCAATTATCGGAAAAATCGGCACTGCCGGCGGCACCGGTTACGTTATTGAATATGCCGGAAGCGCGATTGAAGCGCTTTCGATGGAAGGTCGCATGACAATTTGCAATATGTCGATTGAAGCCGGAGCCAGAGCCGGTTTGATTGCGCCCGATCAAACAACTTACGATTATTTAAAAGGAAAACCCTTATCTCCTAAAGGTGCAGACTTTGAAAAAGCCGTGAAATATTGGGATTCTTTGAAGTCTGACGCGGGTGCGAAATATGATAAGGAATTACATTTAAAAGCCGAAGAAATTGAACCGCAAGTTACTTGGGGAACCAGTCCGGAAGACGCTTTGCCGATTTCCGCAAAAATTCCCACACCGGAAAGTTTTGCTGATAAAGGCAAACAAGAAGCGGTTAAAAGATCGCTTGAATATATGGGGCTCAAGGCTGGAACGGCTTTAGAAGAAGTTATAATTGATAAAGTATTTATTGGTTCTTGCACCAACGGAAGAATTGAAGACTTCCGCGAAGCTGCAAAAATACTGGATGGAAAGCGTATTGCAAAAAATATCAAATTAGCAATGGCGGTGCCGGGTTCAGGTTTGGTAAAAGAACAAGCTGAAAAAGAAGGCTTGGATAAAATCTTTACCGCATCAGGATTTGAATGGCGCGAGCCGGGTTGTTCAATGTGTTTAGCGATGAATGCGGATAAGTTGAATTTTGGTGAAAGATGCGCTTCAACTTCGAATAGAAATTTTGAAGGAAGACAAGGAAGAGGAGGAAGAACGCATTTGTTGAGTCCTGCGATGGCAGCTGCAGCGGCACTAACCGGGCATTTGACGGATGTGAGGAAGATTTAAATAAACCTTGAAGTGTAGCAGACCCCTCACCCTCAAATGGGGAGAGGGAACTAGACCGAGTTATGCCGAAAACGACCGTTTAGGTCGTTTTCTCCCCCTTGAGGGAGAGGGTTAGGGTGAGGGGTTTGCTACACTTTCAAGGTTTATGGATACTAAACCAAAATCTCAGCCAAAAAATTCGCGCATTTATTCAACGTCTTCGAAGCCCGCGCAATCGGATTAGTCAGATAGAAATTGTAATTCTGCACCTGCAATTTCGCACTTACAAACTCACCTGATTTTACTTCTGCCTTCACATATTTTCTCTTCGAAATCTTATCCAAATTATCAAAAATCGGATGCTCATGCGCCATACGCCCCCTAAGGTCAGCGATATTATTAAATCCTAAATCCAAATTTAATTTTTTTGCCAATTGCAAAATGATTTCGACATCATTTTTCGCTTGTCCCGGTGCAAAAATTGCACGAGCTGTAACTTGCGGACGACCTTCCAGATTTACGTAAATTGCTTCTTTTTCGCTATAAGCGGTGGCCGGCAAAATCAAATCCGCATTACGCGCGCCTTGATCGCCATGTGACCCGATATAAATTACAAAAGTATTTTCCAATTTATTGAAATCAATATCATCATCAACGGCGTGCAAAATTACTAATTTAATTTGGTTTTTTTCAGCTTGTTGTAAAATTTTCTCAACGCCAGCAACGCTAGTAAAATCAAGCTCTAAACCATTTATCAAGCCTGTTGATTTTGCTAAAAAATTAAAGCCGTTCCAATCATCTTGGATCATGTTATATTTTTCGGCAATTTGCTTTGCATAACTTAGGATCAAGGCTCCATCCGGTCTTGCAATTGCATCTTGTCCTAAAATCAGCATTGGTTTTTTGGCTGATTTTAACATTTCATTATTTTCTAAAATCGCTTTTAATTGCGAAATATCATCGCCTAAATTTTGATAAGAATAAGTTAAATCTTCATCAATTCCGATTGCGGCAACTTTTAGATTTTTATTTTTCTTAAGTCGTGCATTCACTAGTGGCGCATCTTTGCGTGGATTAACACCGATTAACAAACAAGCATCGGCATTTTCAATGCCTGCAATCGTGCTGTTAAAAATGTAAGAAGCGCGATCTTTGGAATCAATTTTTTCTGAGCGCAGGCGACAATCGAAATTTTCAATTTTTAAATTTTCGCATAATTTTTTTAGCGCAAAAATTTCTTCTGCCGCAGAAAGTTGTCCGCTTAGAACCGCAATTTCACTAGGTTGTAGCAATTTTATTTTTTTTGCCGCTTCATTTAAAGCTTCGTCAAAATCAATTGTCGCAAGGCGATCATGCTGCCTGATATAAGCCTTGTCGAGCCTTTGATATTTAAGGCCGTCATAACAAAAACGCGTTTTGTCAGAAATCCATTCTTCGTTAATTTCTTCGTTCAAACGCGGTAAAATTCTAATTACTTCAAGACCGCGCCAATCAATGCGAATATTGCTTCCTACAGCATCCATTACGTCAATTGTTTCGGTTTTTTGCAATTCCCAACTTCTATATTTAAAAGCATAAGGCTTGGATGTTAGAGCACCAACGGGACAAAGGTCGATAACGTTTCCCGACAATTCGGATTTAATTGATTTTTCTAAGTAAGTAGTAATTTCCATTGATTCACCGCGCCCTACTGCGCCAAGCTCTGTCGTGCCTGCGACATCTTCCATGAAACGAATACAGCGTGTGCAATGAATACAGCGATTCATCGAAGTTTTAATAAGCGGGCCCATGTTTTTATCTTTCACCGCGCGCTTATGCTCGTGATATTCGCTTTTTCCAGCACCATATTGATAGGCCTGATCCTGCAAATCACATTCGCCACCCTGATCGCAAATCGGGCAATCAAGCGGGTGATTGGCAAGCAAAAATTCCATCACGCCTTCACGAGCTTTTTTCACCATCGGGGTATCGGTATGAACCTTCATGCCTTCAGTAATTGGCATAGCGCAAGAAGCCACCGGCTTTGGCGGCATGCCTTCAACTTCCACCAAACACATGCGGCAATTTCCGGCAATGGCTAATCTTTCATGATAACAAAAACGAGGAACTTCGACATCGGCGATTTCGCAAGCTTGAATAATTGTAATACCTTCGGGAACGTTGTGTTCAGAGCCGTTAATTGTAACTTTTGGCATGAAATTTATGTGAATTTAAATGGAAAATATGCGAGAAAATTTAGAGGATTATTGTGGATTTTACAAGGGGAAATACTTCGAATACGGCTCAAAACGCTTCGTCGCTTTTCTCGCTTCGCTCGAAGACAACTCGCGCCGGGGTTGGTGGTCGCTTCGCTCCTCACACAACCCCTTTAAAGCTAAAATCGACCGTTAAGGTCG